>JAUSTR010000001.1:630350-945525 GCA_030812955.1 Bacillus alveayuensis | reverse complement strand
TATGGACATTTTTCAGTGTCAACTGTCCAATTGGATTACTTCTTTACCTCGTTATATCAAGGACTGTCTTCATATTTCTGTGTGCGAAAGTTGAGTAAAGAAGAAAAAACAAATGAAACAGCTGATGTTTTTGATAAAATTCTTCAAGAAAACAAACGTCTCCATACCTCAATAGAACAAGGTTTAACAATGATCAGATTGGAGAGCTTCGAAAATGACTTGGAAGTAAAATCTGTGGATTTACTCTCGTCTTTGAGAAAAGTAATAAACGGGCGAAAAAGGGAATTTATTTATCAATCCGTATTTCCTTCCATCGAATTTGAAGGCAAGTACGCTTATGTTGTCACTGACCCCAAGTGGAACGAAATTTTATTAGATCAAATTGTTTCCAACGCAATTAAATACTCAAGCACGAAAAGGGGAAGGAAAAACCTTATCTTCAGGATTGAAGAAAATGGAAACTATACATCTTTATCCATAACAGATGAAGGGGTTGGCATACCTCCCTATGATCTTGATAGAGTATTTCAGCCATTTTTCACAGGAGAAAACGGGAGAAAATTTCCCAATTCAACAGGAATTGGGCTCTACCTATGCAAAAAAATTGCTGACAAACTCGGTCAAACCATTACCATACAATCCAAAGTTTCAAAAGGAACGACGGTAACCATTCGATGGGTGAGGGGAATGGAGAAACATAAATCAAATAAATAAAAGGGTATTGATTTCGTAATAACAATAAACAGGCACACCTTACAAAAATGTAAGGAATTTTTAGCGAATACGATGGATGAAAACCTCTTTATTTTTTATGATGATGCTTAAAGATAATAGGCAGTGTTAATAAGATTCGTTTAAACATGTCCTGCCATTCATGAAAGGAGAAAATCGAATGGTCATTTTAGATGCAAACAATATTGTTAAAATATACGGAGAGTATGGTGGAGAAGCTTCAACAACTGCATTGGGCGGTGTGAGCCTCTCCATTCAAAAAGGGGAGTTTATTGCCATTATGGGACCTTCCGGGAGCGGGAAAACAACTTTGCTGAATATTTTGAGCGGAATTGATAAGCCAACCTCAGGTGAAGTTACCGTTGCAGGCCAAAAAATAAGTGAAATGACTGGTGAACAGTTAGCTCTATTTCGCCGTAGACAATTAGGCTTTGTTTTTCAAGAATTTAATCTTTTAGACAGCTTAACGGTAAAAGAAAATATCATTCTCCCAATGGTGCTCGAAAAGAAAAAAGCAGCTGAAATGGAATCAAAAGTTCAGCATCTTGGAAAGCTCTTCGAAATCGAAAATATCCTCGACAAATATCCCTATAATATATCAGGCGGGCAGCAACAAAGAGCTGCCGTTAGCCGAGCACTAGTAAATGATCCCAGCATCATTTTTGCCGATGAACCAACAGGAAATTTAGATTCGAAGTCGTCAGCAGTCATTATGGAATGTTTTGAAAAAATCGTTCACGAGTTATCGACAACCGTTCTCCTTGTTACACACGATATTTTCGCTGCCAGCTACTGCAACAAAGTTGTCTTCATTAAAGACGGTCTTATCCATTCCTATATCGTAAAAAAAGGCACTAGGAAAGAGTTCCTCAATCAAATTATCGATAACCTTGCTGTCTTAGGAGGGAGAACTCATGTCTTTTAATCAAATTGTGTGGAAAATGGCAAAGGTTCATTATAAAAAATACATATTTTACTTCCTATGCAATAGTTTTACCGTGATGTTTTTCTTTATGTTTTCGACTGTATATTTCAACAACCGAGTAGTCCAAGTGAAGGAGCTAGAATCCATTCAATATGTGTTAACAGTTCCAGCCGTTGCTCTTGTTGTTTTTACCGTTTTTTTCATTAGCTATGCCCACAATATTTTTATAAAAAGAAGAAGAAGCGAGTTCGGGCTCTTCATGATATTAGGAATGTCCAATCGTGATCTATGCAAATTGTTGCTTATGGAAAATGGGGCCATTGCCCTCCTTTCGATCTTTTCCGGTATCTCGTCAGGAATAATATTTTCCAGAATCTTCTTTTTACTATTAATGAATAGTGTGGGATTACATGACGTTCCCTTTCATTTAAACAGCAAAATGTTCCTATATTCAATTATTACCTTTTTCATCGTATTTTCTATTGCAGTTGGGAAATCACTCTTCCTGATCCTTAAAAGTAATGCCATACATAGTTTAAAAAGCAACAAGGTCAAAGAGACAATAAAGATGAAAAATCCGCTAATTGGCGGTTTAGGGCTGGCAATTGTCATTGGATCCGTGGCCGGTCTTTATTATACATATACAGATCCTGTTGCGGGTGGTGAATACTTGCTTCTTTGGGCAATTGCAACATTCATTGGTCTTTACATTAGTCTAAATCAGTTTACTAGTTTTTTTATCGAGCTAGCCAAAAATAACAAATCATATTATTATCGCCGATTATTATTTTTGACGAGTTTGGATTACAAATTTAAAAAACTGACTTCTATATTGATGCTCGTTACAGCGATGATCATGGTAACCATTTTGTATAGTACCATTATATTGTTCACCTACATGTTAACCGAAAGGCAAGCGATGGATGAAAATCCTTATGATATAGCATTTCTCCAAGCTGAAAATAAAAATAACTTGTCTTTAGAAGAATTGTACTCGATCATTGACGAAAAAGAAAATCCGGTTCAAAAACATTTGGTCATACCGATATATTACTATTATCAAAAATATTCATTTCGTGATTGGCCATACGTCTATGTTTTTATGCCAGTTGACCATTTTAATAAATTAACTTCAAGTCAGATGAAATTAGAGGATAAAGAGTTTTTATATTATGTTAATGAAAATCCGGAAAATTTAAGCAGCAGTATGGATGACCAAAATCTTATTCTTCCATTCAAAAAAGGGAATACGGCTTATACACTGAAGAGCACAATAATTGAAAAACACATCAATAACCTACATGATCTTGACGATTTTATAGTTGTAAGCAATTCCGAATTTGAATGGATAAAAGAAAATTTAGATGGTTTTGAATCAAAAATTCATTTAATTAATGTAGCTGATTGGAAAAAAACAGCCAACACTGTCAAGAAGCTTGACAAGACTTTAAAAAGGTACAATGAACATCCATCACCAATTACGGATGGAAGGGTAGAGAGGGTTGCCTCCAAAGTGGAAGATTATCAAAACAACAAAAATTCTAATGGCATATTATTCTTCGTCACTACTTTTTTAAGTATTATTTTCTTCTTTGGTTCATTTATTCTCTTATATCTAAATCTATTTTCAGACATTGATATGGAAAAAGACAAATATAAGAAACTTTATAAAATAGGGATTACCGCAAAGGAAACAAAACGAATGATTTCAAAGGAGATCACAACTATATTCTTTGTTCCATCCATTGTTGGAACCACTTTGGCATTTCTATACATCGTTGCAATGGCAAAAGATGTTGGTGGAGTCATGAAAAATCCTGAAATACTTTTGCACTTCCTCGTCGTTGCAGGTATATACCACGGCATACAAAAAGGATTTTTCCTATATGCAAGGAAGAAAATGTTTATACATTTGATTGAGTAAAGGTGAATGGGATGAGAAGGAAGGACAAATATGTTATGATTACACTAGGTGGTTCTTTTACAAGAACATACATTTACTTCATTTTTATTAAGCAAGTCCCTACAAACAGAGAACAAGGATAGTTGGCAATAACGTATATAATTTTTATTTAGTTTACATAATATAATGGCCATTATGTATTCTTGTTTAGGCTTGCATACAAAATAACAGAGGTACTATTGGAAGAAGGGTGGTTGAATGAAGATGTTTCATTATACGATTGAAGTAGAAAAGGGAATGAACGAAACGATAAAAATGTTGGAAGAAAGCTTGAAAAAAGAAGGATTTGGAGTTTTATGGCAGTTTAGTATAACGGAAAAACTTCAAGAAAAAGGATTCAATTTTCCAACTCCATTTGTGATTTTGGAGGTATGTAATCCGCAAGAGGCAGCTCGTGTGCTTTCTGAAAACTTATTAGCAGGCTATCTTTTGCCATGCAAAATCGTGGTGTATAAAGAAAATGAAACAACAAAAGTTGGCATGCCAAAACCAACCATGTTGATCAGCATGATGAATCATGAAGAATTGAAAAACTTAGCGGAGGACATTGAAAAAAGGTTAATACGTTGTATTGATGAATGCAAATAAATAATTGGTGATATTGAACCAAAAGCAACATATTCAAAATATTGATGACATGATCCCCTATAGTAGACAGAAACACGTAAAGACTGATATTGTTTACTGGTAGGGGATTATTTATTGTATAAATAAATTAGAAAGGTGTATAGAGAAGTGAAGGAAAAAACGCATACCATCTCAGAGGATTCCAAAAATATTCAACAACATTTAGCTAATGAGCGAACGTTTTTAGCATGGATCCGGACTGCGATTGCGATTACAGGGATCGGTTTTTTGATTATAAACATGCATATCAAATCATCCGACAGTACTTTGTCAAATTCGGCGGTGGAAATTATCGGCATATTATCAGTGATTACGGGAATATGTACAATTATCTTTTCGACAATTGGCTATTTTATGAAAGCAAAACAAATTAATGCACAGGCGTTTCGCTCATCTCGTCCTCTTGTTTTATTTTTAGCAATGTTAATGTTGCTTTTCACACTATTGTTTGGGTATTATTTTTTGATCACATTATAAAAGAGGGGTAAGGATCGGAGGAAATGGGGAGAAAGCAGGGAGGCTTTCTTCTGGAAAACAGATAAAGATCATCTGGGGAGAGCCCTATTTAAAATTAAAAAGATCTCATTCTTACGTAAAATATCCAAGAAAATCTCTGTCGCCAGTGTCTAGACTTTTGTATCATTTATGTTTGGTTATTTGTGTCATTCGACAATACGTTATTTGTGTCATTCGACAATACGTTATTTGTGTCATTCATCAATACAAGGAGAGGGAAGAAACCCTTAAAAATTTGGGGAAATTTATAAGTTTACATAATATATATTATAGGAAGTTATAAAATGACCATGATTAATGGTCTCAATTATTAAGTATACTTATGTGTTTGAGACAAGAAAGATCAAGACAAGAAAGATCAAGACAAAAATAGATTAAGCAAATTGATTTTTATTAACTTAATATAAATATTACGTACTGAATATTTCATCCATCATTTTTGGTCAGTTTTTCCGTTTAATGAAATGAACATCTTTTCAGTGGATATGCGAATATTATAGTTGTTTTTAGTTTACATAATATATTTATAGTCTTCTTTTTATAAAACTCCTACCCTATAAGTAATTAATTAAACTTATAGGGTTTTTTGAGCATTTTATTTCTTTATGATTCCATCTTTTTGTAGCTTTTTGAATACTTCTTTGTTGCTTTCCCCGGGATTTAGACCTATATGTTTATATTCAGGTTTGAAAACTGTTGTCTTAATTGGGCATGCGATTTGCTTTTGGTAGCCTCCATTTAAATCAGGTACGTCAACAATCATTTTCCGTTCAACGAATTGCGGATGTTCACAACTTTCAGCGAATGTCAAAACTGGTTCGGCACATGCTTCAACATTCAGGAATACTTGCTGCCACTCATCGAAAGTTTTTGTTTGAAAGATGTTTTTCAACGTTTCTTTAAAAAGATGAATATGTTCTGGTTGATCACTCATACTAATTTCAAATAAGTCCTCCCGCCCAATCGCTGTGCATAGCGCCTTTCGGAATTTTGGCTCTAAGCTGCCAACGGAAAAGTATCGACCGTCTTTTGTTTGATAATAACCATAAAAGGTTCCTCCATTTAACATCAATTTTTCAGGCTCAGGATTGACACCTTCTGTTAAATATGTTGGAGCACTAAACGCATTCAAACTAAAAGAGCAATCTGTCATACTAATATCAATGGCTTGCCCTACCCCTGTTCGCTCGCGATATATGACAGCTGATAAAATCCCGATCACCGCATGTAAGGATCCTCCAGTTATATCAGCAATTTGTGTTGATTGATTCGCAGGTCCACCTTCTTTCGTTCCAGAATAGCTTGATATTCCTGAAATGGAAAGATAATTAATATCATGACCAGGACGATCTTTTAAAGGTCCTGTTTGCCCGAACCCTGTAATCGAACAATAAATCAGTCGCGGATTAACCGTTTTCAGTTCTTCATATCCTAAGCCTAACCGCTTCATAACTCCAGGTCGGAACTGCTCAAGGATAATATCATACTCTTTAATGAGCTCCTTTACGATCTCAATAGATTCTTCTTGTTTTAAGTCTAATGCAATTGATTTTTTTGAACGGTTTAAATAGTTATTGACCGTGGATGCCTTTTCATTTGTAGGTCTTTCTACACGAAGAACTTCAGCCCCTAAATCTGCTAATAGCAATGTTGCAAACGGGCCAGGTAGTAATGTAGAGAAATCTAATATTTTCAAGTTGCTTAACAGACTCATTGCTTCTACCATCCCCTTCTCTTTTTGACTACTAACATATTCGTAAAAAGAAGCGATACTCCTTTAAAATTTATTGTACTAATGTACAAACACCATTGAAATTTCTATTTGGTGTTTAAAAAGCTGCCCATAAATTAGCAGCTTTTTTTAGCATTTATTAACTAATGTTTTATGGAACTCTACGAAAAACTGTAACGCATCGGGATTGCTTAACGATCCAAAGTTGACCGCTTTATCAACAGGTGTACCCATTAATATTTTCTTTATCGGCACCTCTAATTTCTTCCCGTTTAACGTCTTCGGAAGATCTTTAACTTGGATTATTTCATTTGGTACATGTCTTGGTGAACAATTTTCTCGAATGTTCTTTTTTATTTTAGCTTTAATGTCATCTGTCAATTGTTCTCCTTCTTTTAATACGACAAACAATGGCATATATGATTCTTCGTTTGCTCTTGGAATATCGACAACAAGACTATCCAATACGACTGGTATATTTTCAATCGCACTATAAATTTCGCTTGTTCCCATGCGAATTCCACCGCGATTGATCGTTGCATCTGAACGTCCATAGATTATAGCGCTTCCTTTTTCAGTAATCTTGATAAAATCTCCATGTCGCCAAATACCTGGATAAATGTCAAAATAACTATGATAATAGCGAGTTCCATCCTCATCATTCCAGAAATAAAGAGGCATAGAAGGCATCGGTTTTGTGATCACAAGCTCCCCTATTTCATCGATTACTTCTTTTCCGTTCTCATTAAATGCTTTGATAGAAGCACCTAGAGCTCGTGCTTGTAATTGTCCAGCATGAACAGGCAAAAGCGGGGAGCCCCCTACGAATGCTGTACATAAATCTGTACCGCCGCTTGTCGAAAATAACCAAATATCTTTTTTTACATTCGTATATACCCATTCAAATCCGCTGGCTGGCAAAGGTGAACCTGTAGAGCCTATGCTTTTTAAATACTGTAGATTAAACGTTTCCCCCGGTTTAATACCTGCTTTCATACAAGCATTTAAATAACTAGCGCTTGTGCCAAAAACCGTCATGCTTGTCTCTTCAGCAAATTTCCAAAGCACTTCCTGATTGGGATAGTTAGGGTTTCCATCATATAAAAGGATCGTCGCACCAGCTAACAAACCGCTTACGACAACATTCCACATCATCCAGCCAGTCGTTGTATACCAAAAGAAACGGTCGTTTTTCTTTAAATCTATATGAAGTACTCCAAGTTTCAAGTGCTCTAAAAGAATCCCACCTTGACTTTGTACAATCGCCTTTGGTTTTCCAGTCGTACCAGATGAATATAATATCCAAAGAGGATGATCAAATGGCACAGGCTCAAATGTTAAAGGATGTCCATGATGCTGTTGGATGATTTCGTCCCATGTTGTGACATTATATAAATCTTGTAAGGAAGGAGAAGAATTTAAATAAGGGATGACGATGGTGTGTTCTAAAGACGGCAATTGATCTTGTATTTGTTTAACTAAATGAACCCTTTGAAAATCTTTCCCGCCATAGCGGTAACCATCCACAGCAAATAACACTTTTGGTTCAATTTGTTTAAATCGATCAATGACACTTTGTATTCCAAATTCTGGAGAGCAACTAGACCATATAGCGCCAATGCTGGCACTTGCTAAAAAGGCAATAACCGTTTCATGAATATTGGAAGCAAAGGCAACAACTCTGTCTCCACTTTTTACTCCAATCGATTTTAAATAATGAGCGACAGCAGCCGTTTGTTTGTTCAGCTCATCCCATGTGATGAAATTTTTTGACCTTAGCTCTGATTCATAAATGACCGCTTGATCAGAAGGACGAAGGTTCCGAAAAATATGTTCAGCATAGTTTAATGTAGCACCCGGAAACCATTTCGTCCCTGGCATTTTCCGCCCCTTGATCACTTGTTCATATGGTGTATAAGCTTTTATGTCGAAATAATGCCATAACGCTGACCAAAAACCTTCTATATTGGTCACGGACCATTTCCATAGGTCATGGTAAGTTTCAAATGTTTGACCGCGTTGTTCTGTAAGCCAATTCATAAATTGTTTCATATTTGATTTCTCTTTAAACAACATTGATGGCTCCCATAATAACTTCCCTTCAAGCTTTTCTACACTCATTCCCATTCCCCCTAAACATAATACATATTATATTTTCAAACTAGTAATAAATATATTAATTGTATTCGCTTACATTCACTCGATTCCTTCTCATTTCTTTGAAATAAAAAACGCTTTAGACCATTTTCGTTCTAAAGCGTTTTACGAAAGATTTCTTTCAGATGAATAGATAAGCTGTACACGTTCATTAAAAAATGTTCGATATCCTAAGTGCAAGGCTAAAAAAACCGTGATCCCCACACTACCTGCGATCCCAAGTAATACAGCAATTTGGTATTCAATCGCAATGAGTGGACTTGTCCCAGAAAGAATTTGTCCTGTCATCATTCCAGGTAAGAAAACGATTCCCATGCCAACCATACTATTAATGGTAGGTAAGATGGCTGCATCAAAAGAGGAATTAATAATCGATTTCGTTGCGACATCCGGCTTAGCCCCTAACATTAAAGCCCCTTCAATGGTATTTTTTTGATGATAAAAGCCTTCCAGCAAAGTCTTCATTCCTAGTGTAATGCCTGTCATCGAATTGCCAATAATCATTCCAGCAATCGGAATAAAATATTGCGGATTATACCAAGGTTTAAAATGTATGACAATAAAATTAAAATATAGCAAAGTGATGATGGAGCCAGAAAACATCGAAAAAGCAATAATTTGTTTAAGCTTCTTGTGAATCGGCATATGAATTTGTTTATAAATATTATAAATCGCAAACGTCTCCATAACGAGAATAACGAAAATCGTTAGCATAGGATGAGGTCTTTCAAAAATATAAGTTAAAATATAACCGACTAAAATTAATTGAATCGTCATTCTAATTGTGGCGATCCATATCTTTTTTTCCCGCTTCATCCCTCGCCATTTTACAAATACTAGCAATAATAAAATAAAGATGTAGGCGCAAGCCAACCTCCATAATTCAATATCAATCGTACTGCTATTCATATAAACCTCCTACGATCCTTTTCTTTTCGATTTCAATGATTGTATCTGCATATTTTTCCGCAGCATTTAATGAATGGGTAACCATGACAACCGTTTTTTTTCGCCTTTTGGCATAATGAAGCACGTTTGACATGACGAAATCTTCCGTCTCTTGATCGAGAGCAGAAGTCGGTTCATCAAGTAATAACACGGGAGGATCAAGTAGTAATAGACGGGCCAGTGCAAGCCGCTGTTTTTCTCCACCTGAAAATTGATTCGGATCATCGTTCAATGACTTATCTAAATGAACAATTTTTAATGCCTCTGTAATGTCTTCATCTGACGGAAATGATTTTTCTGCAAATTTACACCCTATTAATAAATTATCTTTCATCGTACCTTCAAAAATGACAGGCTGTTGGCTAAGCATAGCCACCTCTCTACGTAATAAGATCGGATTATACTCTTGAATGGGACGAGATTTATAGTAAATGTCTCCTGAATCTTGAGAAATCATTTGATTCAATAGTTTTAAAAAGGTGCTTTTTCCGGAACCACTTTCACCAATAATGCATGTAATTTCTTCTGACTTTATTTCCATTATTTCAATATGCAAAATATCTTGATATCGCAATTGATGTATTGTAAACATACAGCCCTTTGTCCCCTCCTAAACCTTCATTCCTCCTTATTATGGCACAACTTGTCAAAATAAAAAAAGGAAAAGGACCACAATTTTGTGACGCCAGTGGCACTTTTCCTTGAATGAATCAATAAGAAGCTTCTTTACATATACATAAAAATTGTAAACAAATAAAGAGCAGCATTTTCGTCAATTTCTACCGTTCTTTTTAACTACTTAAAGCGAGATGATGATAGGCGATATCCATATTCTTCTTTAATTCATCAGGGCGATTATGATAAACGACCTTCCCCTTGCTTAAAATATAAACATCATCTGCAATGCTCAAAGCGGTTGAGATATTTTGCTCGACTAAAAGCATCGACATGCCGCTAGCTTTCAATTTTAACAGTATCTCCATCACTTCTCCTACCATTAAAGGGGAAAGACCTTCTGTCGGTTCATCAAAGAGTAGGATCTTTGGATTTCGCATTAACGCTCTGCCAATTGAAAGCATGGATTGCTCTCCACCGCTTAAGTTTCCAGCATATGATCTTTCTCTTTCTTTTAGACGCGGGAATAACTCGAAGATTCGTTCAAGATTCCACTCGCCATTTTTATGATTCGCGAATACGGTTAAATTTTCCTTTACCGTTAAATTCCCAAATATCCTTCTTCCTTGTGGAACAATTCCAATCCCTTTTCTAGCAATCTGGTGGCTCTCAAGCTGTATAATATTCTCTCCCTCAAACAAGATCTCACCTTGTTTTTTCTTGATAAACCCGATGATGGAATGAATCGTTGTCGTTTTGCCCATTCCATTTCTCCCGAGTAGTGTGACAACATTGCCCTTTTGTACTTCGAGGTTAATCCCGTGTAAAACATGGCTAGATCCGTAATAACTATGAACCCCCTTTAATTTAAGCATGGATAACATCTTCCTTTCCCATGTAAATTTCCTTAACCTCTGGATTATTTCTCACCTCTTCCGGCGAGCCATCAGCAATCAGTTTGCCGGTATGCAAGACAACGACACGATCCATGTTACCAAATAATACATCCATATCATGTTCAATCATGATGATCGTGACTCCCTTAGGTAATTTACTAATTAAACCAATAATCTGGTCTGTCTCCACTTGGGACATTCCAGCTGTAGGTTCATCAAGTAAAAGCAGCTTAGGCTCGCCGGCAATTGCCATGATTATTTCAATCTGCCTCTGTACCCCATACGAAAGATTCTGAACCTTGCTGTTGCTGTATTCAGCTAGCCCCCATTCGTAAAGGATGTTTTCTGCTTCCGTAAATAATGACGAATAATTTTTCTTATTGGCCCGTTTCCACCATTGAACATGTTTATTTCTCATCCGCTGCAAAACAAGCAGCAAATTCTCTTGTACCGTTAAACCCATCATTAAATTATTTTTTTGAAAGGTGCGGACAATTCCCGACTTTGTTCGTTTATAATTAGGCATGCGATTGATCACTTCTCCAAAAAAGGAAATGGTTCCACTGGTTGGCTTTATATCTCCTGCAATCATATTGAATAAAGTTGTTTTCCCGGCACCATTTGGTCCAATTAACCCAATGCGTTCCCCAGCTACTACCTCCATCGAAATATCTTCAATTACCTTTAATCCGCCAAAATACTTCGAGAGATTGTTTAGTGAAAGAACAATTGGTTTATCCATGATTTTCACCGACCTATCCATCCATTTTCGTTTGCTTCTTCATCGTTTTTAAAAGAGATTCTTCCAATTCATCTTTTCGGTATTTCATTATGGCTGTCTTAAATTTGTCAAAAATACCTACAATTCCATTAGGTATAAAAATGACAAACAAGATAAAAATTGCTCCAATAATCATCATCCAGTATTCCGTAAAGGAACTAATGATCGTTTCCATTATAACCATCAATGCTGCCCCAATGACTGGTCCCCATAACGTTCCAGCTCCGCCTATAAGAACCATAATTAACACGGATCCCGACATGGTCCAGTAAACATCTGCCGGTGAGATAAAGCCATTAAACATCACATATAAACTTCCTGAAAGTCCTCCAAGTGTACCGGCAAGGATAAAGCTTAAATGTTTAAAAAAAGCTGTATTGTAGCCAATCGACTTCATTCTTTCCTCATTCTCTTTAATACCAATGAATACATATCCCAGTGGGGAATGAAGCAACCGGTTTATTCCAAACAACAAAATACTGAAAACGACGAGGATAAAATAGTAGATGAAAACTTGATTTGATAACTGAATGTCGCTAAACAAAACAGGCGTTGGAATGCCCGATAAACCATTTGATCCCCCTGTAACATCCGTCCACTGATAAACAATCGAATAAACAATTTGCGCACAAGCGAGCGTCAGCATTAAAAAGTAAAAACCATAGGCCTTGATGGAAAAGAATCCAATGATTAACGCTAATAATAGTGCTAAGAGCATCCCACAGGCAATCGTCACAAATACATTTGCACTATAATTCGCTGCAACAAGTCCTGAAGCATAGCCACCTGCCCCAAAGAAAGCGGCATGTCCTAAAGAAACAAGTCCCGTTTGTCCAACTAGAATATTTAAACTCACTGCAAAAATACCTAAAATAAAAATTTCAGTTAATATATTCACATAATAAAGAGATAAAAAAAACGGGACAAAAATCATAATCAGGAATAACACCATCCCTTGCAGAAGTCTTTTGTTCATTTATATCCTCCTTCCAATAAGGCCCTGTGGACGAACGACGAGCACGAGAGCCATTAATACAAATGTCATAATTAAACTAATCTCTGGTACAAAGTAGCGGCTGAATGTTTCGACAAATCCGACGAGCAGACTCGCTAAAAGAGTTCCTGATACGGAACCAAGCCCGCCAACGACAAGAACTACGAGAGATAAAATGAGGATTTGAAACTCCATTCCTGGATATGTGCCTAAAATAGGTGAACCAAGTACACCGCCTAAACCAGTCAACAAACTGCCGAAAACAAAAACAAAGGTAAAGACAAGATGAATATTCACGCCTAATCCCCTGGCCATTTCCTTATCTGACAAGCCAGCACGAATGACAGCACCCCACTTTGTTTTTTCCTGGATATACCATAGTAAAAGAACAAGGGCAGCGCCGATCATAATTAACGCGAGTCGGTACGAAGGAATCGCATTTCCAAAAATTTCGACAGAATTGCTTAATGCTTCAGGAGGGTTTACAGACAATACATTTTTCCCCCATATAATCGAAAAAATATCGTGGAAAATATAAGCGAGACCAAATGTAAGCAGTACTTGTGATAAGTGCCCGAGCTTGTAGGTTGGACGGAGAATGACAATTTCGGTAGTAAATCCAATGATGGCAATCAATAGCGGAACAGTTACTATGGCAGCCCAAAAAGGGAGTCCGACTTTCATGATCATCGAATACCCAATATAAGAGGCGAGAAGGTACAAAGACCCGTGAGCGAGGTTTAACACACCAAGAATTCCAAAGACAATGGTAATACCACATGTGATAATAAACAGAAGAAATCCATAGCTTAAGGCATTCATCATTTGCAGAAATAACGTATCCATTAGTTCCCCTCCTTTTACTGCTTTCAATTTATCTTCCTTTTCGAAAAGTAAGGCTGTCCTATATGTCTGACCTCAATCGCTAATATTGTATTGTGGGGTCTGACATTTTGGATAGCCTCTCGTAAAGAAGTTTTTTTATTCTCCTGGATCAGCAACTTCACGTATTGTGTCAATCACTTTATTTTCTGTAGATCCATTCTCAATGATTGTTTCTACAATATACATGTCTTGAATAATATTATGTGTTTCCTTGTCAAACTTGATCGGTCCTCTTGGGCTTGTTATTTCCACTTCTGAAATGGCTTCAACAACTTTTACAGGGTCAGAAACCTCTCCGTTGACCGCTTCAATGGCTTTGGCAATAATCATCGCGGCATCATAACCTTCTAACGACTCAATGCTTGGTCTTTGACCGTATTTTTTCTCATAAGCCTCAACGAACTTTTTATTTTCTTCTGTATTTAAATGGTAGTCCCAAAACATCGTTGATTTTATTCCTTCTCCAGAAGTGCCTTGCTGCATGCGGACATCTTCAGCCACAAGCCATCCAGAACCAATTAATGGAATTTTCCCTTTTAAACCGTATTGCTCATACTGCTGTACAAACCGAACCGCATCACTTCCAGCAAAAAATGCATATACTCCATCAATGTCATCCCTATTCATTTTAGCAAGATATGAAGAATAGTCATTGTTTCCAAGAGGCGGATAAACTTCATCGACAATTTCCCCTCCTGCTTTGGTGAAGGCTTCCTTGAATGCCTTGACAACTTCATGTCCAAACGCGTAGTCGGCAGCTGTTAAGTACATTTTTTTCCCGACGTTTTCGAATGCCCATTCACCCATTGAATGACCAATTTGCCACGAACTAAAAGATGAACGCCAAATATAGTCGCTGCGCTTGCTTCTAATCAAATCATTTCCTCCGGCATGAGAAACAAGAAATGGCAGTTTCTTTTTGTCAACCTCATCACGAATAGCATAGGCAACTGCTGTACTGACTGGACCTGTTAGAATTTCAATTTTATCCTGATTCATCAGTTTCCTTAGCTTTCTAAGAGAAACTTGAGGATCAGCCTCTGAATCTTCATGAATTATTTCAATTTTTTCCCAGCTACCTCCCAATTGTTTTCTTCAAAATAAAGATTCATGCCATTTAAGAGATTTTCACCTAAAGAAGCATAAACACCAGTTGTTGGCAACAGCGCACCAATTTTGATTAATTCCTTTTCTTCTTTTTTCTCATCAGAGGTAGCTGTATTGATCGCCCCTCCACTACATGCGGAAAGCAAAAACATTAGGATAAATACAATAATCCAGCTTTTTTTGAAATTTTTCATATGAACCTCCCTATTTTTTGTTAACGCTTACAGAACTGTTTACTGCACCCCTTCTTTAATTTTTGAATTTTTCAAATATTATTATAATTATTACATTCATTATATTCAATACTTTTTTGTGTCTTTCGTCAAAAAAACATAATGAATTTTTTATATAGAATCATATAATGTAAATAGATGGTCAGTTTAAATAAATAAATCCTTAATAGATAATAAATATGTTTTAAGTTCAATCGTTCTGTAAACATAATATTTAGTTTGATATTTAAAGACCATGCTTCTTTTAAATCTTAAAATTCGATTATTTATGAACAAAAAGGCTGAGATGTTCTTTTTTATCAAGGCTCTTTTCTAAAAGATTGTTGCTTTACAACCTTTGCTTTTCAACTGTCCAGGCAAGCGACAAAGTTTACGAAAACAGCCTTTATCAAAAAAACACCCCTAAAAGTAGTTGATTTTCACATCTACCTTTAGAGGTGCTATTCTATTTTATTGTTTATGAAATCGTCTCACTTTTCTCTTCCCACACATCAATGTTTTTTAATCCTTTAATATGGGAAGCTTTAAAAACAGGGTCTTTTCCTTCTTTACGCTGCTTTACATAATCTTGTAGCACTTGGATCGCGATTTTAGATAAAATTGTAATCACGAATAAGTTGATCACTGCCATGAATCCCATAAATAAGTCCGCTAAATCCCATACAATTTGAATACTAGATAGAGAGCCAAATACAACCATCCCAACAACGACTAACCGATAAAGGAAAAGCCAAATTTTGCTTTCACGAATAAACTCGATATTCGTTTCACCATAATAATAGTTTCCGATAATTGAGCTAAAGGCAAAAAGGAAAATCGCAATTGCCACAAATACTGTAGCCCAGCTGCCAATATGTGAAGCAAGAGCAGCTTGTGTTAATTGTATACCACTTAATTGTTGATCAGGAGTTACATCAAATAATAAAATGATAAAGGCAGTCGCACTGCAAATAATGATCGTATCGAAAAACACGCCTAAAGATTGGATAAATCCTTGTTTTGCTGGGTGGGAAACGTTCGCTGTTGCCGCTGCATTCGGTACACTTCCCATACCTGCTTCATTGGAGAATAAACCACGTTTAAGACCGTATAAAAGGGCTGCCCCCATACTACCTCCAGCTACTTCCTCTAAACCGAAAGCGCTTTTCACAATAAGTGCGATAATGCTTGGCAGTTCAGAAATGTTCATAATAACAACGACTAATGCGACAAGAATGTAAATAGAAGCCATAACTGGAACGATCATTTGGGCAGCTTTGGCTATACGTTGAATACCGCCAAAAATAATAACAGCTGTCAAAATGGCTAACAAAATCGCCATCACCGATTTGTTAATGGAAAATGCTTCTTCAAAAGCAGCAGCAATTGTATTGGCCTGTACGGAGTTAAAAATCAACCCAAAGCATAATGTAATTAGCACAGCAAAAATGATTCCAAGCCAGCGGGCATTGAGCGCTTTTTCCATATAATAAGCTGGTCCACCTCTGAAGTTTTCTCCATCTTTTACTTTATACACTTGTGCAAGTGTACTTTCAACAAAGCTTGAGGCCATTCCAATCATCGCTATCATCCACATCCAAAAGACCGCACCTGGACCTCCTAAAGCAATCGCTAGCGCAACACCCGCTAAGTTACCAGTACCAACACGGGAAGCCGCACTAACAAAGAAAGCTTGTAAAGAAGAAATTCCTTTCTGGTTTCGATTTTGTCTTTCAGCAATTAGGCGAAACATTTCTCCAAAGTGACGAAATTGGACAAATTTTGATTGAATCGTAAAGAAAATGCCAAGCCCTATAAGCATATATATGAGAATATAGCTCCATAAAATATTATTTCCAAATGAAACAATTGACTGTAACCAAGACATAAAAATCTCCTTTCGCATTTCTTTTTTATGTAAGGTTTTTTAACATGAACAAGGAGCATTATATCACAAAATTTAATTAAAATTCTATATAAAAATACATAATAATTGTTGAATTTTTTTAAATTTGATCAATAAAATTACTTTCTTGGATCCGCTTATTCCTCATATGTTGTTTCTCACTCACAGCTATTAGTCTTTATCTGTTTCAGAAGATTGAAATCGTTCAAGCGTTTTTCGATTTTTTAGCTCTAAACGTTCATGATTTACATGTAAAAACATCCCTCTTATTCCATCAGAACAAGAGGGATGTTTATATTAATCGGATTGCTGTTCTTTTTCTAACCAGCTTTCTATTATTGGACCTGCTTCTTTTTCATCCATTAAAAATGAACCATTGCTATAACGGTCATTTAAGCGAAGATCTTTTACATGAACCGTTTCCTCGATTCCTTTATCAGAACGTAAATAGACTATTTCCTTTCCGTCACTTATTAAACAACGTATAATGCGATGAGGATTTTTCTTTAATTCCCTTAACATGATCAGGCCGCGTTTAGCACGAGATGATTTATCAAATTCAGCAAAGGTCATTTTCTTAATAGCTCCTCGATTCGTGACAACGATTATTTGGAGATGTGATGTTTGTTCTTTTTCAAAAACTTGGCCACTAGCAACATAATCGCCTTCTTTTATATTAATTCCTTTCACACCGGCAGCACGTGTACCTACAATATTAATTTCTTCTTCATCAAACCACAAACCATATCCGAGATGAGTGGCAACAAATACATCGAATGATCCGTTTGTAACATGTACATCGACCACTTCATCATCATCTTTTAAATTGATGGCAACAAGCGGCTTCGAATATCGTTGTGCTTGATACTGTTTTAACTCGGTCTTTTTCACCATTCCGTTTTTTGTAAAGAAGAGGATGTAATGATCTTCATGAAAGTCACCTACTGGAATAGCCTGAATAATTTTCTCGTCTTTATCAATTGGGACAATGCTTGCAACGTGTTGGCCAAGATCTTTCCAACGAATATCCGGAAGCTCATGAACAGGACAGTATAAGTAATTTCCTTTATTTGTAAATACTAATAGTACATCTGTTGTGTTCATTTCATGCTGCATGAGCAATCTATCTGAATCTTTCATCGCAAAATCTTGCCCATTAGATGCGTTATAGGAACGTAAGCTTGTGCGTTTCACATAGCCGTCTTTTGTCACGGTTACGATGACATCTTCACTAGCAACTGTGACTTCTAAATTAATTTTGATTTCTTCAATTTCTTTTTCAATAATGGTTCTTCGTTCATCAGCATATGTCTTTTTAATTTTTCGCAAATCAGACTTAATGACATGGAACAATTTTTTCTCATTTTCTAAAATTGAAGTTAATTCATGAATTTTTTTCTCAAGTTCCTCTGCTTCAGCTTGTAAGGCTGTGACATCGGTATTGGTTAAGCGATAAAGCTGTAAGGATACAATTGCTTCTGCTTGAGGCTCTGTAAATTCAAATTGATGAATTAAATTATTTTTCGCATCTTTTTTATCTTTAGAAGCTCGAATGGTTGCAATTACTTCGTCTAAAATTGATAAAGCTTTGATTAATCCTTGCACAACATGCTGGCGTTCACGCGCTTTATTTAATTCATAATTCGATCGATTCGTCACAACTTCCTTTTGATGGGAAATGTAAGCATCTAAAATTTCTGGTAAGCTCATCAGCTTAGGGCGACGATTATGTATCGCGACCATATTAAAGTTATAGGGTATTTGTAAATCCGTGTTTTTATATAAATAATTTAATACACCTTCTGCATTAGCATCTTTTTTTAGTTCAATAACAATTCGTAGACCTGTCCGGTCGGTTTCATCACGGACTTCTGAAATTCCTTCCACTTTGCGGTCAATTCGCAGCTCATCAATTTTTTTTACTAAATTTCCTTTATTCACTTCAAAAGGAATTTCTGTAATAACAATTTGCTTTTTCCCACCGCGAGCCGTTTCAATATCCGCTTTTCCACGAATGATTATTTTCCCTTTACCCGTTTCATAGGCTTTTTTAATTCCATCGATCCCTTGAATAATTCCTCCTGTTGGAAAGTCAGGTCCTTTAATAATTCCCAATAATTCATCAACCGTAACATTCGGCTTGTCAATTCGTTTAATGACGGCATCAATCACTTCTCCTAAATGATGCGGAGGGATGTCGGTTGCATATCCTGCCGATATTCCTGTTGATCCGTTTACTAATAAATTCGGAAACATCGCTGGTAATACAACCGGTTCCTCACTCGTATCGTCAAAGTTTGGTATAAAATCAACCGTTTCTTTATCAATGTCGCGTAGCAATTCTCTGGCAATAGAGGAAAGACGAGCCTCCGTATAACGCATCGCAGCAGGTGGATCCCCATCAATACTACCGTTATTCCCGTGCATTTCGATTAAGACATTACGTACTTTCCATTCTTGACTCATTCGAACCATTGCATCATAAACAGAGGAATCACCATGTGGATGATAATTACCAATCACATTACCGACTGTTTTCGCTGACTTCCTAAACGGCTTATCGTGTGTATTTCCATCTACAAACATTGCATACAAAATTCTTCGTTGTACCGGCTTAAGTCCGTCTCTTGCATCCGGTAATGCACGTTCTTGAATAATATATTTACTATATCGTCCGAAGCGGTCACCTAAGACCTCTTCTAATGGTAACTCATGAAATTTTTCTGCATGTGCCATCGATTAGACCCCCTCTCCGATAGATAAGTTTTCATTTTCTAAAATATTGGTCTCCTCATCTAAACCGAAGGCAATATTTTTTTCAATCCACTTACGGCGTGGTTCTACTTTATCTCCCATTAGCGTTGTCACGCGTCGTTCAGCTCGAGCGGCATCGTCGATACGAACACGAATTAATGTACGTGTTTCTGGATTCATCGTTGTTTCCCAAAGCTGATCGGCATTCATTTCGCCAAGACCTTTATACCGTTGAATCGTATAGCCTTTTCCTACTTTTTTCGTCACTTCTTTTAACTCTTCATCGCTCCATGCATATTCAATCATTTCTTTTTTGCCGCTGCCTTTTGAAACTTTATATAGCGGTGGCAAGGCAATATATACTTTTCCCGCTTCAATAAGCGGCTTCATGTATCGATAGAAAAAAGTTAATAGCAACACTTGAATATGAGCACCATCTGTATCAGCATCTGTCATAATAATCACTTTATCGTAATTCACGTCATCGATATTAAAATCTGGTCCGACACCAGCTCCGATCGCATGGATGATTGTATTAATTTCTTCATTTTTGAATATATCATGAAGCTTGGCTTTTTCTGTATTAATCACTTTTCCTCTTAACGGTAGGACAGCTTGGAACTTTCGATCACGTCCTTGTTTAGCTGAGCCTCCTGCCGAATCACCTTCAACTAAATAGAGTTCATTTTTTTGTGGATTCCGCGATTGAGCAGGGGTCAACTTTCCGCTTAATGATGCTTCTTTACGCTTGCGTTTCTTTCCCGATCTTGCTTCTTCACGGGCTTTTCGTGCAGCTTCACGTGCTTGAGCTGCTTTAATGGCCTTTTTAATTAAAAGTGAGCTAATATCTGGATTTTCTTCTAAAAAGTATGATAATTGCTCGGATACAACAGAATCGACAGCAGATCTTGCTTCACTTGTCCCAAGCTTCCCTTTCGTTTGCCCTTCAAATTGCAAGAGCTCTTCAGGGATACGGACAGATACGATGGCAGAAAGGCCTTCCCGGATGTCGGCACCTTCAAGATTTTTATCTTTTTCTTTTAATAGTCCAACTTTCCGAGCATATTCATTAAAAACTCTCGTCATGGCTGTTTTCGCACCAGCTTCATGAGTTCCTCCGTCTTTAGTGCGAACATTATTAACAAAGGAAAGAATATTTTCACTAAATCCGTCATTAAATTGAAAGGCAAATTCAACCTCAATTCCTTGTTGTTCACCTTCAAAAAAGACAACAGGATGAAGAGAATCCTTTTCTTCATTTAAATAGGCAACAAAAGCTTCAATTCCATTTTCATAAAAATATGTTTCTTTTACATCATGTCGTTCATCGATTAATTCAATTTTTAATCCTTTTAATAAAAAGGCTGATTCTCTTAATCGTTCGCTTAACGCATCAAAATGAAAAACGGTTGTGCTAAACATTTTCGGGTCTGGTTTAAAATGAATCGTCGTACCCGTTTCTTTTGTTTCACCAATTTTCTCAAGTGTTGTCACAGGTTTGCCACCGTTTTCAAAGCGCTGTTGATAAATAAATCCATCACGTTTAATCGTTACAACGAGCCACTCTGATAAGGCGTTGACAACGGATGCACCAACACCATGCAGTCCTCCGCTTGTTTTATATCCACCTTGTCCAAATTTTCCACCAGCATGAAGAACCGTTAAGATTACTTCAGGTGTTGGCTTTCCCATTTTATGCATGCCAGTTGGCATACCGCGACCTTTATCTTGAACAGAGACACTATTATCCTTATGTATTTTGACGATAATTTGATCTCCGTAACCGGCTAAAGCTTCGTCAACAGAGTTATCGACAATTTCATAAACGAGATGATGGAGTCCTCGGGAATCTGTACTTCCTATATACATGCCAGGGCGCTTTCTAACTGCTTCTAGTCCCTCTAACACTTGAATCGCATCATCATTATATTCAATAGGCATTTTTTTCACCAAACGACTATAACCCCTTTCACTTCTATAAGAACATATGTTCACTACGTTCTGTATTGTAACTGTTAGAAGTCTTTCCGTCAACTTCTCTCCAGTTTTCACTCATGCTATATTGTATATCTGTTTGCCTATTTATTTCAAACCTTTCTCAAATAAAGGTACTTCGTTACAGTAGCTTTGGGTGGAAAATAAACAAAGAAAGCTTAGAAAGTGAGAAGAAATAGCAAGCGTGTCGCTTGCCTGGACAGTTGAAAAGCTAAGGTTGTAAAGCAACAATCTTTTAGAAAAGAGCCATAAAAAAGAAAAACCCGGCAAACTATGCGGGTTTATGACTTCGTTATGGAATGAGCCACTTTAATGCATAAATCCATAATGACTGGATAGCCTTTCTCTTTTAAGAGATGATAAACTTCTTCATTTACAACTCCTTGCTGTGCCCAAAACACATCGGCATCAACTTCTAAAAATTCCTTCGCAACATCCATTAAATGTTCTGATCGTCGAAACACATTCACGATATCTATATGACCTTTAATTTCTTTTAAAGACTTTACTGCTTTGACTCCTAAAGCTTCATCAATCATTGGATTCACCGGGATGATCTCATAACCTGCATTTTGCATCGCTTGTGAAACCATGTAAGAGGTTCTTTCCGGATTGTTCGATAAACCGACAACTGCAATCCGCTTTGCTTGTTGTAAAATGTTTCGAATTTCATCCAAACTAGGATTATTCACAGCCATATACATCCTCCTTCCCCATTTTTTTCATTATACTAACAATAAAGGTTTGACACCAATTTTTTTAACTTTGTCAGATGCTCTTTTAAAATTCATTATTTTTTTGTAATATATTAACGCAAGATTCATAGAGGTTTATTGATTAATCATGTAAAATAAAAATGAAATGAACAAAAAGGGGAAAAAAGATGATTATTGCACTAATTGTATTATTAGCTTATTTAATTGGATCTATACCTTCAGGGCTGATTGTTGGAAAAGTCGGGTACGGTATTGACATTCGCAATCACGGTAGCGGAAATCTTGGAGGGACAAACACCTTCCGGACACTTGGTATAAAGGCAGGGTTAATTGTAACAATTGCTGATATTTTAAAAGGGACGTTGGCTGCATCGCTCCCAGTTTTATTTCATGTAGATATTCAAGCTCTTCCACTTTTCATGGGGATGGTCGCAGCAGTTGGACATATGTATCCTGTTTTTGCTAATTTTCGCGGAGGTAAAGCTGTCGCAACCTCTGGCGGTGTTTTGTTATTTTACCATCCATTTCTTTTTTTATCGATGCTAGCTGTCTTTTTCGTAGTATTATATATTTCGAAATATGTTTCACTTTCATCAATGCTTACTGCGATTTATACCGTTATTTTTAGTTTATTTACTAAAGATATCCCTCTTATTATTGTCGTTGTAATTTTAACAGCGTTTGTCATTTACAGACATCGCGCCAATATTAAACGAATCATCAATAAAACAGAACCAAAAGTGAAGTGGCTATAGTTGTACCGAGGTTGAAAATACCCTCGGTTTTTTATTTGTCAGTTTCCGCTTTAGAAATGTGCCCAAAGCAACCGGTGAATCATTGTAAAAAACCTTTTATTGTCATGTCTTTCGAACGTTTCATTTTTTTTGTCGAAACGTTTAAAATAATAGTAAAAATACTAATAAAAGGATGTCTGAGATGAAAAAATATTTCGCGATCATTTCCATCTTTTTGATCGGTTCAATATTAAGTTTCATTGCTTTTCAAAAGTCTGTTAACAACCCAAACCAAATAAAAATACAAAGCCATTCTCTTAAAACGAAAGCTATGAGCTTTAAAGAGTTTAACTCTTCGGTAAGTATTTCAGCAATTGGTGATGTTCTCATCCATCATCCTGTTTATGAAGATGCAAAAATAAAAGATGGAGTTTACGACTTTAAACCTATGATAAAAAACGTAAAAAACCTCTTAAGTGATGCTGATTTCACAATGGCTAATCAAGAATCGATGATCGGCGGAACGGAACTTGGTTTATCCTCTTATCCATCTTTTAATAGTCCTTTTGAAGTTGCTGATGCCCTTCATGATGCAGGAGTTGATCTTGTTTCCATTGCCAATAACCATACCTTAGACAGAGGAGAAGCGGCCATATTAAATGCAATATCTCACTATCAAAATATTGGCATGTACTATGTAGGAAGCTACAAAAATCGTGAAGATGCTAATACTCTTCGTGTGATCAATGTGAACGGGATAAAACTCGGATTTCTATCTTATACTTACGGAACGAACGGGATTCCGGTCCCAAAGGACAAGCCTTACCTTGTGAACTTAATAGATCGCCAAAAAATAAAAGAGGATTTACAAAGATTGAAACATGAAGCAGATGTGATCATCGTCAATATGCATTGGGGCATCGAATATCAACCTTATCCAACCGAAGAACAAAAACAGCTTGCAAAATTTTTAACGAATCATGGCGCACATGTGATTATTGGACATCATCCTCATGTACTTCAACCAATGGAATGGGTGGAAGGCGAAAATGGACAAAAAAGTATTGTCATTTATTCATTAGGAAATTTCCTTTCAGCACAAAAAGGAAACGGGAAAGACATCGGAGGGATCTTCACCTTACAAATTGAAAAAAAGATGAATGGTGACTCAAAGAATCTTACGTTACGAAACCCACAAATCATTCCAACCATTGTATTAAGCCATGGATCAAGAAACTATCAAATCCAAGTATTAAAAGACATTAATGAAAAGAAGTATGATGAAGTGATCAAACATATGGAGCAATGGCTTCAAACGAATGAAGAAACCATTGTCCAGTAACATTCATCTTTTGCTAGAGACATCAATTGTTTTATATAATGATTTTATTAGGAAGGAGAGAATGATGATGAAAATGTCAATTTCACAAGATGCTGCAAAATGGTACAAAGATGAAATGCAGCTGAAAGATGGAGATTTTTTGCGGTTTTTTGCTCGTTATGGAGGTTGTGGAAATGTTCAAAAAGGGTTCTCTCTAGGGGTAGCAAAAGATGAGCCTGTTGATATAGGGGTGGAAACATCTTGCCTCGGTGTTACCTTTTTCGTGGAAGAAAAGGATTTATGGTATTTCGACAGCCGAGACTTAACGATTGAGCTTGACCCAGATCACGATGAGCCCGTCTTTTATTTTTCCTAGACGTTTCACAAAACCGCAGACTATCGCTGCGGTTTTAATTTAAATCGAATGATGTGATCCTCAAAACCATTTTTTTCAAGGATTTTCAGTTGGTATTCACCTAATAAATCAAAATGTGGATATTGCCGATGTTCGTGAATCCATTCTTCCTTCAAGCCATATTCTTTTCCCCATTGAATTAATCGACTTTTATGGCAACAGCCTACTTTCGTTACGGAATGGTATTCAGGAAAGCGGGGATCATACCAAAAATGAGTAAAAAATGCAATTTCCCCATTTTTCACTTTCTTTTTCCATTCCATTAACTCTTTTCTCGTGATCCCAAATGCCAATTACTCCACCTTCTTCATCGCTTTTATATAAGCTTCATGCCAATCTGGAAATACTTTTTTTAATGGAACTGGCTTGAATGAATCCTTCTTGACACAAACATGGGATGATGTACTCTTAATCGCTAAATCTCCAGAAGGTGTATAAATTTCATAGCCGTAGACAACCTTCACACCGTTATACTCTTCAATCCATGTATGAATCAAGGCAGTATCTCCATATTTTAGCGGTTTTTTATATTCGATATGTACATCAATGACTGGTGAGAGCACACCTTGTTTTTCCATTTCAAAATAGGAAAATCCTAAGTCTTTGATAAGTTGTGTACGCCCAACCTCCATCCAAACTAAATAGTTAGCATGGTAGACAACACCCATTTGATCTGTTTCAGCATATCTTACATCAATTTCCTTTTTTGATATATACATCGCATCCCCTCTCCTATCTCTAACACATCATTTTTCTCTTTGGCTCTTTTCTAAAAGATTGTTGCTTTACTACGATAGTTTTTCGACTGTCAAGCAAGCGAAACGCTTGCTATGTCACGCGTGTAGCGTGACGTGAACCGAACTAAAGTCGATGGTCGGACAAATGTGATTTGTCCGACCACGTGCTTTGTTCGGTTCATAGACAGTCGAAAAGCAACAAAGGTTTACGAAAACACCCTTCACTTTTCATCTTATCGAATAAGTATAATCACCTCAACTATTTCAACATAAATAAAAAAGCTGAACTCATCTATAAAGGAGTCAGCTTCACA
Organism: Bacillus alveayuensis; assembly: GCA_030812955.1. Classification (GTDB taxonomy): domain Bacteria; phylum Bacillota; class Bacilli; order Bacillales; family Aeribacillaceae; genus Bacillus_CB; species Bacillus_CB alveayuensis. The sequence goes on along the minus strand of JAUSTR010000001.1, from coordinate 919,543 downwards.
TAATGGATGAGCATCCCACCTACATGTTGTTTAGAGGCGTGAGACATCTCGGTGAACATGTTAACCTTCGTTTCGATAGCCATTTTCTCGATCGTGAGCTTCATCTTTTATTTCTTGTCGTAAAGCATGTATACTTTCTTCACGACGATGATTCTTAGCTCGAATTCGTTCACGTTCTTCACGATCAGCAAATTGCATAGTTTCTTCTGCTTCTTCCATGTTTTCTAACGTATTTTGGACAATATCTTGTAATTTTTCAACATTATCTGATCGATCATCTGGATTCGGTTTGTTATAGACCATAACATGTCACCCTTTCCTTGTTGTTATCCAATCAGCTTTAGTTTGAACGAAACAGGTGAAAATGTTGTATGAAATTTTTGGGAATAGAGACCAAACTTTAAGGAAAAAAATTACACTAACGACGTCGTAGGAAGAACGCTACAAAACGAAAAATTTTCATTTTGATAAAAAATGAGTAGGGACTTACCCCTACTCTCCTTTTGTTTGAATGACTTGTACTTGTTCATTTGATTTGCTTTGCATTTTTTTTCCTTTATTTCCACCAAATCCTCTTGGTTTTGTGCCAATATGATTTGGATTGAAATGTGATGGTTTATCATTCGAGTTCGTCATCATTGATCGCCTCCTTATTTTAGATTGAATCAAAGCGATACAATGCATGACTTAAAATTTAAGGAACATTACCCTAATTTTTCCAAAAATCTTTTTTCAAGTCTTTTTTCGACTCGCTCTTCTAACTTAGCTAAAGCTTGACGATCTTTTAAAATTTTTTGTTTATTTTCAAGAACTAATTGTTCAAATGTAAGTTTATGCTTCATTTTTCATCCCTCTTTTCTTCTAAATAACATCTTGATGTTTACAGTTATATTATACTTAATATTCAGATATTTTATATAAATCAATTGTGAACGTTTATTGACATTATAACCAATTTTTCCATTTTATAAACATAAAAGAAAACCCGGGCGTACCGAGTTTTTAAAAGGAAAAGAGAAGCAGTCTTACTATTTTTACGAAATCCTACACGTAAAAAAGTAATAGCTAGTAGTTTTTACATGTCATCGATCTTTTCCATCAAATATTGTTTCGTCATTTGCCCAACCACTTTATCTTGAATAATTCCATCCTCATTTAAAAAATAAGTCGTTGGATAAGTGAGTACTTCATATCCGCTATTTGCCTTATTTTTCGGATCCAGTAAAATAGGAAAGGTAAATCCATTGTTTTCAATAAATTGCTTTACTTTTTCTTGATTACTTTCGCTAGCGGTAAAATTAACGGCAACGATTTCAATTTCATCAGAATAATCTTCATACAATTTTTGCATTTCTGGCATTTCTTCTTTACATGGAGGACACCATGTAGCCCAAAAATTTAAAATAACTTTTTTTCCTTGAAAATCAGATATTTTTTTCGTTTCTCCGTTTAAAGTTAATAATTCAAAATCTGGAGCTTTATCTCCCTTTTCTAGACCAACTTTTACATCTTTTGATGCAATGGTTTGCCAAATCGCTACCCCTGCTAATATCAACAGAAAAATAATTGCTAATATTTTTTTCATGATCAAACTCCTCTCAATAATCCTTTGACAAAGATTCAACAATAAAATAAATAACAACGATACTTATTATTGTAAAACCATCATCCTCTCATTACATGAAAAAATTTGACAAAATCATGAAGTTCATATTGCTTTATACAAAAGGGTATGTATAACACGTAAGGTACCGCTTAGTGACGTATGAAGCGGATCTCTCCATTTGAAATGGAAACACGAAAACTTTAAGTGATTCTTTGTTGACTAATCGTAAGGAGGAGCAGGAAACTCTCTCGTCGCTTACGATTTTTTCATTTTCTATAACAAAAAAAAAGAGTAGGATTTTCCATCCTACTCCTTCAAACCTTCCATTATCCTTTAAGTTTTTCGCGTAATACCATTTGTAAAATACCGCCGTGACGATAGTAATCAATTTCAACTTCACTATCGAAACGAACTAAAACTTCGAACTCTTTGCGATTACCATTTTCATCAGTTGCCGTTACTTTCACGTAATCGCGAGGTTTAATATTTTCATCAATATGGACTTCAATTACTTCTTTTCCGGTTAAACCAAGAACATCTGCATTTTCACCAGGTTTAAACTGGAGAGGAAGAACGCCCATTAATACTAGATTTGAACGGTGAATACGTTCGAAGCTTTCCGCAATTACTGTTTTAATACCTAAAAGATTTGTACCTTTTGCTGCCCAGTCACGAGAGCTTCCCATACCGTAATCTTTTCCAGCTAAGACAACAAGACCTGTTCCATCTTCTTTATATTTCATGCAAGCATCGTATATGGACATAACTTCATTTGTTGGCCAGTAGGTTGTATAACCACCTTCTGTACCTGGTGCAATTTGATTTCGAATACGAATATTTGCAAATGTTCCTCTCATCATCACTTCATGATTACCGCGGCGAGAACCATATGAGTTAAAATCTCTTGGGGATACTCCTTTAGATTGTAAATACTTCCCTGCTGGAGTATCTTTGCCAATGGCACCTGCCGGTGAAATATGGTCGGTTGTAACAGAATCGCCAAACTTACCAACAACACGTAATCCTTTTAATGGTTCTACTTTACCAGGCTCAGGTGATAATCCTTCAAAGAACGGTGGATTTTGAATATAAGTAGAATTTTCATCCCATTTATATAATGGTTCATCAGTTGTTTCAATTTGGTTCCAACGTTCATTATCATCAAAGACTCGCTCGTATTCTTTACGGAACAATTCAGGTGTTACTGTTTCTTTTATGACTTCTTTAATTTCATCCATTGATGGCCAAATATCTTTAAAGAATACATCGTTGCCATCTTTGTCTTGGCCAATTGGATCATTTAATAAATCAATGTCTACTGTTCCCGCAAGTGCATACGCCACAACTAATGGTGGTGATGCAAGGTAGTTCCCTTTTACAAGCGGATGAATACGTCCTTCAAAGTTACGGTTACCTGAAAGAACAGATGTAACGAGCAAATCATTTTCAGCAATGGCTTTTTCAATTTCTTCTGCTAATGGTCCAGAGTTTCCAATACATGTTGTACAACCATAACCTACGAGGTTAAAGCCGAGTTTTTCAAGGTATGGCAATAACCCAGAATCTTGTAAATACCCTGTAACAACTTTTGATCCAGGTGCTAACGATGTTTTTACATATTTCGGTACTGACAAACCTTTTTCCACTGCTTTTTTCGCTACTAAACCGGCACCTACTAACACATAAGGGTTTGAAGTATTCGTACAGCTTGTAATCGCAGCAATCACGACAGAACCTGTTTTCATTGTCGTTTGCTCGCCATTTTTTAAAGTAACCGTTACTTCTTTATCAAGCTCAGAAGTATCTAGTCCAAACCCTTGGTTTCCAGCTGGTGCTGTTAAGGCTTTATGGAATTCCTCTTTCATTTTAGAAAGCGGAATTAAATCTTGTGGACGTTTCGGTCCAGAAAGGTTTGCTTCAATGGTTGATAAATCAATTTCAACTACATCTGTAAAAATTGGATCCTGTTGGTCAGGCGTATAATATAAGCCATTTTCTTTACAGTAAGCTTCAACAACTTGAATATGATCTTCGTCACGACCTGTTAAACGTAAATATTCAATGGATTCGCCATCAACAGGGAAAAATCCACAAGTGGCACCGTATTCTGGGGCCATATTAGCAATCGTTGCACGGTCAGCTAACGGAAGCTTTGATACACCAGGTCCGAAAAATTCTACAAACTTCCCAACAACACCTTTTTGACGAAGTACTTGAGTAACCTTTAAAGCAAGGTCTGTTGCTGTAGTTCCATTTGGAAGCTCACCAACAAGCTTAACCCCAATTACCTCTGGTACAGGGAAATAGGAAGGTTGTCCTAGCATACCTGCTTCTGCTTCAATACCACCTACACCCCAGCCTAATACGCCAAGGCCATTGATCATCGTTGTATGAGAGTCTGTACCAACTAAAGTGTCAGGGAAAGCTTCATATTCACCATTTTCCCCTTCCATTGTATGGACAACATTTGCTAAATACTCCAAGTTTACTTGGTGAACAATACCTGTTGCAGGCGGCACAGCACGATAGTTATCAAATGCTTTTTGCGCCCAGCTTAAAAATTGATAACGCTCTTTATTTCGTTCAAATTCTAACTCTATGTTATATTGCAAAGCATCTTCCGTACCAGCTTTGTCAACTTGAACGGAATGGTCGATAACTAGGTCTACAGGAATTTCCGGGTTAATTTTATCTGGATCTCCGCCCATATCTGCCATTGCTTTCCGTAGAGAAGCTAGGTCTACAACAGCAGGAACACCCGTAAAGTCTTGTAAAATAACACGGGATGGTTTAAATGGTACATCTAAATCTTTTAACTCATCTGTTCCCCACTTAGCCAAATTTTCAACATGCTCTTTTGTAATGACACGACCGTCTACTTGGCGTAAAACGGATTCTAATAACACTTTAATTGAATAAGGTAATCGAGAAACTTGACCTACTCCTGCATCTTCTAGTGCTTTTAATGAATAGTAATGATACGTTTTCCCATTAACTTGAAAGCTTTTTCTCGCTTGGAAAACGTCGTTTTTCACCAATTGTTGCTGTGTCATGTCGTTTTCTCCCCCTTTAGATGAATATCAACAATTATCGTTTTTAATCCCCCACACCTCAAAAAATTCGTGCAATTCAATCTTAATATACTTTTCTTAATAAGTAAATATCAATGATGTTATCAATTATTATAAGGAACACTTATACATAGTAATATTCTTATTTTTTTACCATAATGATTATTTCGTATGAACGAGGTGATTCCGTTAAACAATAAAAACGGAGGTGAAAATATGGGTAAGAGGAAAGCAAATCATTTAATCGAAGGAATGAATGCTGCAAAAGCACAAGGAAAAGGAGCCGGATATAATGAAGAACTGCAAAATGAACCATTGACAGCTGAACAGCGTTCTTTTAATAAAAAAAGAAAAAAGAGTCAATAATGCTTAAAAAAACGACGGGTTTCTCCGTCGTTTTATCACGATTCATCGTTCACTTCATTGACCATTTGCCGGAGGTCACGTTCATATTGTTCAAGTCTTAACCGTTCTTTTTCTGATGCAACTTCTAACGCATTTTGAATTTGTTGATAAGCTTCATTCACTTCTTGTTTTAAATGTTTTAATTGTTTTCCGTAATCGGCGTCGCTTTTTTCGATTTGTGTATAAACATCCACAACATCTTTCATACCTTGTTGAGCTGCTTGAAAAGCTTGCTGTTTATTTTTATGGTAAGGCAATGAACTCACTCCTTTACAGCAATTCTTTTATAGTTTAAGAAAAAACATTAAAATTATTCAAAGCGAATGAATGATTTCTGTCATCTTAGCCATTCTACATAATAAAGGAGGAATGGAGATGACAAATAAAAACGATTCAAAGGATATAAGAAAAAATGCTTCAAAAGGGGTTTCTGGGCAACCGGAGCCGCTTGATGGATCCAAAAAAGTAAAAAACCGAAACCACACAAAACAAAAACAAAATAAAAGCCATGATATGTAACCGTTAACTCTTTCGGAAAAAGGATAGATAAAATTTATGTCTATCCTGTTTTATTTTTATGATAAGACACAAGTGTTGATTATCCATTATTTTACATAAAAATACAGAATCGTATGGCTGAAAAGCTAGAAATAGAGCCATCTCAACTGGTTATTATTGGTTAATCAACACGCCTGATGATAAGATAAATTTTTTCTTTTTTATGCTTCATATAAAAATATTTATCGTACTTTTTAAAATTATTCGTGTGATTTGCTGTAACCAAAAAAGCAAAGTGTGAATAGATATAATTTTAAGTTTGATATGACTTGGAGGTTTTGGTATGGGAAAGAAAAAACAATCCCTCCCTTCAGAACTTAATGGGATTGAAGATTGGATGAACCAATTCTTTCAAGATCCATTTATGAGTTTTCTCGATGATTACACCTTTAGAGTCGATCTTTTCGAAACAAGCTGTGAATACATTATTGAAGCACAAATTAATCATGTTGAGGCGGATGAAATTAGTGTTGAAATAAACAATGACAACCTATCCATTACCATTCATTCAATAAAAGAGGAAAAACCGAAGGAACGATCCGTTGTATTACCATTCCCTTTAGAAGATAAACGTATAGATGCTATATACCAAAACGGGATTTTAGAAATTAAAATTGCCAAGGAGGAAAAAACTATCCGTAACAACAAAAGAATACAAATTCAAAAAAGGTAAGAGGCTGCTCCAAAACAGCCTCAACAATTGATTCTTCTTTTCTTCTTTTTCTTCTTTAATCGTTCCTAAATTCTTTCCTTAAATACATATTTTGATGACCCTTTAACTTTAGGGTAGGAAGATAAAAACATTTTTTCTTTTAGAACATAGTTTAATTAGAAATAAAATTTGTCTATGTAACGTACAAGCGTGTATCCACGTTGTTTATGTTTGATTTGAACATCGTTCAATATTGTTATATTTTTTATTATTTTTTACAATTTCCCCGTATGAAAAAGTAGAAAAAAATAAAATACGTATGATAAGATTTTCCTAGAGATCTTTTTTTCTATATGGAAATTAGTTGAATAGGAGGATGACGGGTATTTGAACAATCGCACAATGCTGTATGAATTGTTTTTGTATCCAACAGATTCTGGAAATATTAAATTGACCATTTATTTTGATCATCATGAATATCAAGTTTTTGCAGAGTTAAATGAATGCATGTCTATTGGAACACATAAAAATAAAAGAAAGGCAGTAAAATATGCTATTAAAGAGTTAATTACAGCTTATGAATCGATAAACCCTTAACGGTTTTCTTCCTTACAATCGTTGTGTATAATTAATTCATGAATTTTCAACGTTGGGGTGAAAACATGTTAACGGGATGGTTTTTATGGTTTATTTTGCTATGGGTCGTCTTCCTTATTACGATGCTGGCAATCGGGGGCTTTTTTATGTTTCGGAAATTTTTAAAACGATTACCGAAGGAAGACGGCAAATCAGAATTAGATTGGCAGGAATATTACATACAACAAACACATCATTTATGGTCAGATGAACAAAAACAGCTTCTAGAAGAGTTAGTATCACCTGTTCCAGAGCTTTTCCGCGATGTTGCTAGACAAAAAATAGCCGGAAAAATTGGGGAACTCGCACTGAAAGAAAACGCAGCTGAGATCACGCAAGATCTCGTGATCAGAGGATATATTTTAGCTACACCAAAACGTGATCATAAGTTTTTAATCAAGAGATTAAAGGAAAAAAATATTGATTATTCCCAATATGAAGCACTTTTTTAACTCCCTCTACATCTTTATGGAGGGTTTTATTTGTTTTACAGTGAAAACAAATAAAGAGAGGCATATCCAAAAGCAAATTGTCAAACCACTTGAGGTTAGTTGCTTTTAGGATTGCCTCATTTATATATAAACTAGGATTATGTATTATGTTTGCTGATTTTAAAACCCCTCTATTTCCCTTTTTAATTTTCGGAATTGAATATACATGGCAATTCGCCACGGCACGATCATTCCGAAAGCTAGCATCCAAAACATTCCGGTTAATTCACCGTAATCGATTGTAAAACTCAAAATGCTTTTTAATAGAATACGTAAAGCTAAAAGACCAAACAGGATAAAAATAAAGGCTTTGGAACGTTTTAAATAAATATGTTGACCTCTCACTTCAAAATTTGAAGTTTTCATTAAAAATATCGAAAAAATGGAGCCAACGAATAATGCTTCGGCAATTTCTAACGGAGTAATCCGAAATTCAGGAAATAAATACATCAATGCACCAGAACTCATAAATATAGGGGGCAAAATGATCTTTTTGGCTGTGACGGGCTTTTTAGATGCCTTTGAGCGAATAAAAATGACAAGAATCCCCATGATTATGGCAAAAATTGAAGAAACAATCATCATCTTAAACCAATCCTTTACAAAACTGAAAGTTACATTAATTATTGTTTAATACATGCTTAACAGCTTGCAACACCCTCATTTCATCAAATGGTTTGACAAGAAAATCTTTCGCACCTGCTTCAATGGCTTCAAAAACAACTCGTTGTTGACCAATAGCGGAACACATAATAATCTTCGCATCAGGATCTTCATTCCGTATTTCTTTCATAGCATCGATACCACTCATTTCCGGCATCGTAATATCCATAATGACAAGATCTGGACGCATTTTTTTATAGAGCCGAACAGCTTCCAAACCATTTTTTGCTTCCCCAACGACTGAATAATGACCGTTTGACAATATTTTCTTTAACGTTTCCCGCAAAAATTTTGCATCATCCACGATTAAAATACGAGACACTTTCTTTCCTCCCAATTCCCTCACAAAACTACTTTAAACAATTGTTTAAAAACCTGTAAAGCCCCCAAATAAATTCGTAAAGAATATGATAATTTTCGTGAGCCAATCAAAAAACAACATAACTCCCATAATGATCATGATAACTCCACCAATTTTCATAATCATCACATTATGCTTTTTAATCCAATTGATTTTACCTATGAAAAAGGACAAGATAAAAAACGGTATGGCAAAACCTAATGTATAGGCAATCATATATATTATACCAGATCCTGGATTGGACGTCGCAAGTAAAATAACGGAGGCTAAAATAGGTCCGGTACATGGGGTCCATCCAGCAGCAAAAGCCATTCCGATTAAAATTGATCCTAATAATCCAGCAGGGCGATTTTGAAATTCAAATCGTCTTTCTTTCATTAAAACATCTGGGGTAAATACTCCTAAAATGACGAGACCGAAAAAAACAATTAAAATCGCACCAATTTGGCGGATCAAATCTTGATAATTTAAAAATAAATTCCCGATAAAAGATGTTCCAAATCCAATCGCAATAAATATAACGGAAAAACCTAATAAAAAAAATAGAGTATGCAGCAAACTTCGCTTTTGGATCCGTGCATTTTCAGATTTTAATTCATTGATTGACATACCCGTTATATATGATAAAAAAGCCGGATACAATGGTAAACAACAAGGAGAAATAAAAGATAATAATCCTGCCCCAAAGGCTAAAAAAATGTTTATATCACTCATAAGAACACTCCCTTTCACTCCTTTTCACGATTGTAACAGCAAAAAGAACATGAAATGATTATATCATATGACATCTTTTTAACAATTTTATAAAACTTTCTTAAGTAAATTCAAAAATATAGAATAACAATAAAATCTTCGTCATTATAAAGAAAGAAAACCCGGACAGGCCGAGTCTTTAAGGTGGATTAAAACCCTTTTCAAACTTTTCCGTTGATAATAATTTGCGACTATGTCGATTAAACTTTTTTGTTAAAGCTTTAAGAAAAGACACGCAGTGTGCGTGTCTTATAACAAATCCATTTCTACAAAAATAGAACCTCAAAATGAAAAAGGAATGAAAAGTTCCCATCTTCAACATTCTAAAATTATTTTAATTGATTGTTCATCGCTTTCATCATTTGGTTGATTTTCTTTTGCGACGGCTTCATGCCCATTTGCATCATCATCATTTTCAGCATTTGTTCGTTAATAGGCGGGTTTTTCTTTAAATAATTCATCATATATTTTCGAGCGATAAAAAAACCTAACGCTACTCCAACAAGTAGTGCTAGAATAGCGATGACAATCGCTAACCAAAGTTCCATTAAATTTTTCCTCCTTCATGTTGTCAACCTATTCAGTAAACTTGACCATCTGTTATTATACTATATTTCCACGTGAATTTCTGCTAAATTAAACAAAATTTCTTTTCTTTATCGGATTTAACCAACCATATTGCTCATTTTGAAAGTCCATTGCTAGGAAGCAGGAATTAAATTTTCTTAATATTTCAAAAAATACAGTCTCTGCTTCATAACTACCAGATGAGGTAATTTCTATATGTCGATCTTTTAATAATAATGTTGCATTTCCGCGTTTATTCGATAAATAAATTTTATGGATAGACGAAACATGCTGATAGTCTTCCCGTTTAGACAAAAAAGTTTTCATCCATTCATCTAAATAAATGACAGGAATCGTTTTTGTTACATACTCTACTTGCTGTTTTAACACGTGATAAACATGATGGTCGCTGCTTGTCCAAATATAATCTTGAAATAAGCGAAAGATCTTAAATTCACGACCGAAAAAATGATTAGCGAACTCCTCTTTAATTAAATAAAGATAAAAGTGCCTCATACATTTCCACCTCATTACGTTCTGTTTTCAATCATTATATAATTTTTGACCGGAAAGATTTGTCTGATGATGGAAAAATGAGGCACTAATTTTGTCGATTATCGCTGATTGATTAAAGCTTTCACTTTTTGAACAACATTTTCTATCGTAAATCCATATTCTTTCATTATTTTTTCGCCAGGGGCTGAAGCTCCGAATGTATTAATAGCGATGACTTCTCCTTCTTCTCCAACATAACGCTCCCAACCAAGAGGGGAAGCCATTTCGATCGCTAAACGTTTTTTCACATTCTTTGGCAGCACATGGTCCTTATATTCTTGAGGTTGTTTTTCAAATAGGTCCCAAGAAGGCATGCTAATAACAGAAACATAAATACCTTCGCTTTCAAGCGTCTGTTGAGCCTTTACCGCTAATCCAACTTCTGATCCTGAAGCTAACAATAAGGCGTCTGCTTTTTCTGCTTTCGCAGGTGAGACGATATAAGCTCCCTTTTTAACACCTGTTTCAGCTAGATTCGCTGTTTCTTTTAAAGTTTCTAAATTTTGACGAGTTAATACTAAAGCTGTCGGAGTTGATTTCGATTGTAATGCTTGCTTCCAAGCAGCTCTTGTTTCGTTACCGTCTGCTGGACGTATGACGGATAAGTTAGGCATCGCTCTTAATGATGGAAGCTGTTCGATTGGCTCATGTGTCGGACCGTCTTCTCCGACCGCAATACTATCATGAGTAAAGACGTAAGTAACGGGCAAGTTCATTAAAGCTGCCAGACGAATGGCTGGGCGTAAATAATCAGAGAATACGAAAAACGTTCCAGCAAACACACGTAAACCACCATGCAGTGCCATGCCGTTTAATGCTGCTCCCATCGCAAATTCCCGAACTCCAAACCAAATATTTCTTCCGTTATAATGTTGCGATGAAAAATCTTCTTCCCCCTTAATGGTCGTTTTGTTTGATCCTGCTAAGTCAGCTGAACCACCAAAGAAATAAGGGACCTTTTTGGCAATCGCATTAATCATTTCTCCTGATGATGAACGAGTGGCAATCGCTTTTCCTACTTCATAAGTTGGCATGTCTACATCCCAATCGCTAGGTAGCTCCCCTGAGATGGCTTTCTTTAGTTCAAGCGCAAGCTCAGGAAATTCTTTTTTATAGTTTGCAAATAAGTCGTTCCATTCTTTTTCTTTCTTTTTACCTGCTTCTTTAACTACTTCAGAAAAGTGGTCATAAACTTCTTGCGGCACATAAAAATCTTCTTCAAATGTCCAAGAATAAGCTTGTTTTGTTAATGTTAATTCCTCTTTTCCTAATGGTGAACCGTGAATACTAGAAGTTCCTGCCTTATTAGGAGAACCGAATCCAATTGTCGTCTTGACTTCTATTAATGTCGGACGATCGAGTTCTGCTTTTGCTTTTTCAATCGCTTTTGAAATTTCTTCAACATTGTTTCCATCTTCCACGCGAAGTACTTGCCATCCCATTGCGTCAAAGCGTTTTTGCACATTTTCAGAAAATGACTTATGTAGGTCTCCATCTAATGAAATATCATTGGAATCATAAAGAACAATTAAACGTCCTAATTTTAAATGACCGGCAAGGGAAGCTGCTTCATAAGAAATGCCTTCCATTAAATCACCATCACCACAAATGGCATAAGTGTAATGATCCACAATGTTAAATGATTCTCTATTATATATAGAAGCTAAATGTCGTTCAGCCATTGCCATCCCTACAGCCATCGCTATACCTTGTCCTAATGGACCAGTTGTTGCATCAACTCCTGGAGTATGGCCATATTCAGGATGTCCGGGGGTTTTACTTCCCCATTGGCGGAAAGATTGAATATCTTCCATCGTCACATCATATCCTGATAGATGCAGCAAACTATAAAGAAGCATGGAACCATGACCAGCGGACAATACAAACCGATCACGATTAAACCAATTTGGGTTTTCGGGATTGTGGTTCATATACTTTGTCCACAATGCATATGCCATCGGAGCTGCCCCCATTGGCATACCAGGATGACCGGAGTTTGCTTTTTCAATTGCATCAATGGAAAGAGTGCGTATCGTTGTGATCGCTAAATCTTGTATTGAGTTTGTCAACATCATCCATCCTTTCTCATTATCAAGTACCCATTATTTTATCATAGCTCTTTACTCGAAACATATAATATTTTTAAAATTTTCCTTCAAATCACTGTTTCTACAATAAAAAAAGGAATACTTTAGTATTCCCTCTTTTAATGTAAACGATTATTTTTTAATGTTTTCAATTTTTGAGGTGTTACATCATTCCCGTTGGGGTCAACGATTGTCACATTTAATAATGTATTTTTCAACGAAGAACGGAATACCTGTAAATACTCTTTTCTTAATCGCTGTTGCTCTTCTTTTTCTGCATCCGTTAATCCTTCTTTTTTTGCTTTTCTAGATAATTCATTAATTCTAGCAATTAACTCATCTGAAATCATCGCATTTAACTCCTTATTCTCTCATGTGTTATTATCGTACGAAATTCCATAAAGAATTTCAACCATTATGATTGATGCTGCTTGTTCTCATTTTCCCGTAAATATTCTTGATAGCGTCTATGCACAGTCGCTTTTGATACATCGTAACCAAACCCTTTTAACGTAGCAGCAATCTCAAGAAAGGTTAAATTATTTTTTCGTAATCGTACAATTTCTTCAATCGGCACCACCTTCTTTTCTTTTCCAGAAGGAATGTGCTGATTTTTTAAATTTTTTTCAGGTTTAAAACCATTTTGAACAGCCCTTTTCATTCCGCGTTTAATTTTCAAATTATGTATTTTTCGCTGATATTCCTCCACAATACTAACAATTTCTAATACCATAGAATCTGCTTCGGAAAGTTCGAGTTCACCTTTATGGCTGATCGTATAAATTTTAACACCTTCTTTTAAAATGCAGTGCAAGAGGGCTATTTTTGCATTTCCTCTGCCAATTCTCGTTTCATCTTGAATTAAGATCGCATCAGGCTTCAACGTTTTCATATCATCTAATAATTGAAAGACGCCTTCTCGATCGATCTCATATCCACTTGCCTGCTCCTCTATAATTCGAACTACTTCCATTCCATTTTCAGCTGCAAGCTTCATTAGCTCTTCTTTTTGCCTTTTTAAAGATGTTTCTTGTTCTTCTTTTGTTGTACTTACCCGACAATAGATGATTGCTTTCACGGTCAATCCCCTTACCTAATCACTTTTCTTTAGCTAACAAATGATTATTATATAACATCTTTTTTTCGATGGGAATGACGACAGTGTCACCGGGCTTCAATGTTAAATTTGTAAGGTCATTATTTTCTTCTACCCATTTGATAAATTCGATTTTATCTAAACCGTAAACGGATTCATACTGCTCAGCTATGTTCCAAATACTCTCTCCTTCATGTATAGTTACTTCGATATAATTGGATAAATCCTGTCGTTCCCCTGTGTATGATAAGGCTAAAACTCCTAATAATGTGACAAAAAAGAAGCTGATGATGTAAACAAATGAAAATTTCTCCATTTGATCCCCTCCACAGAAACATATGTTCGCTTATTTTGAATTCAGTATAATACGAACAAACGTTTCTGTCAACTCATTTTTCGAACTTATGTTTGTATAAATTAGAAAATCATGCTATAATCAACATATATTATGAGACCGAGGTGCATTTTATGACAAAGCTTTCAAAAAGACAGCAAGAAATTTTAAATTTTATAAAAGAGGAAGTAAGAAAAAAAGGATATCCACCATCTGTTCGTGAAATTGGAGAAGCAGTGGGGCTTGCTTCTAGTTCAACTGTACATGGGCATTTGTCTAGACTTGAAAGTAAAGGTCTTATTCGACGGGATCCAACAAAACCTAGAGCCATTGAAATTCTTGAAGACGATCTAACTGCCCACATACCGAAAAGCGATGTTGTCAACGTTCCTGTTATCGGGAAAGTAACAGCGGGTTTGCCGATAACGGCTGTTGAAAATATTGAAGAATATTTTCCATTGCCTGAACGATTTGTCTCAAGTGATGATACGGTATTTATGCTTGAGATTATGGGAAATAGTATGATAGAAGCAGGAATTTTAGATGGTGATTACGTGATTGTTCGACAGCAACAGACCGCTCAAAACGGCGATATTGTTGTTGCTATGACCGAAGATGAAGAGGCTACTGTTAAGCGGTTTTTTAAAGAGAAGGATTACATTCGTTTGCAGCCTGAAAACTCTTCCATGGAGCCGATCATTTTAAAAAATGTAACGATATTGGGGAAAGTCATCGGAGTTTACCGGGCGATCCATTAAATTATCTTTATATACGCTGATAAAGGTCTAAATATCAAGAAAAGCCATGAATCCTAAGAACAGGATTCATGGCTTTTTATTTTATTTTCCTAAGCAATATTCTACATCTCTATTGGCTAACCGTGTTTTTCGTTGAATTCGCAGATGGCTTCATAAACTGGCTAATGACAATGACTAAAAGCAAACTTAAACCTATAATATCCGTAAACGTTTCTGGAATAATTAAAGTAATGGCAGCAGTACCAGCCAAAAGTCTTAAAAGCCATGATAAATTGGTTTTGAAATATCCTTCTAAAGCAGCTGAAAGACTAATAACTCCTAAAATAGAAGTTATGGATACCCAAACAATATCAAGAATATTGTCGCTCATTAAAATGAGTTCAGGCGAATAGGCAAATACGTACGGAACGATAAATCCTGCCGCTGCAAGACGAAGTGCTTGTAGCCCTGTTTTGTTCGGATTTCCATCTGCAATTCCTGCAGCTGCAAACGCCGCTAAAGCAACGGGTGGTGTAATATTGGCTAGTATTCCAAAGTAAAAGACAAACATATGAGAAACGAATGCCGGAACTCCCATTTGCAATAATGCAGGAGCTGCCATTGATGAAGTAATAATATATGTTGGAATTGAAGGCAAACCCATACCCATTACAATACAGGCTACCATTGTAAAGAACAAGGTAAGGAAAAGACTACCTTGACCAAGAATTAAAATCGATTGTGTTAATTTACCGCCGAGTCCTGTTAAAGTCGTGACTCCGACGATGATTCCAACCATTGCGCATGACATCGCTACTCCAAGAGCAGAGCGAACACCATTTTCCATCGCTTCTAAAATGTCTTTTATTCCCATTCTTGTTGTCTTATTTATTTGGCTAACGACAACGGACAAAACAATCGCTACTAATGCGGAGAAAATCGGAGTTTTACCAGAAAAAAGCAAATATATTAAAACAATTATCGGAATTAGTAAATGCCCTTGGTTTTTTAAAATATTTTTTACACTTGGAAGCTCTTCCTTAGGTAAACCTGTAAAGCCTCTACGTTTTGCTCGAAAATGTACGATTAAAATAACTCCTAAATAGTACAATATAGCTGGCATAATGGCTGCTAAAGCAATTTGCGAATATGGCATTCCGAGCGTTTCAGCCATAATAAAGGCAACGGCTCCCATGACTGGAGGAATTACCTGTCCACCTACTGAGGCAGCTGCTTCAACAGCACCGGCAAAATCTGGACGATAACCGACACGTTTCATCATTGGAATGGTGAATGCACCAGTCGTTACAACATTCGCTAATGCACTGCCGTTAATCGATCCTAAAAATCCACTAGAAAGCACGGCTACCTTTGCTGGTCCGCCAGATGTATGACCGGCAAGCCCTAACGAAATATCATTAAAAAATTTGCCCATTCCAGATGCATTTAAGAAAGAACCAAATAATATAAATAAAATGATATAGCTTGCTGAAACAGCAATCGCCGTACCGAATATTCCTTCAGTTGTTAAATACAAATAGCTTAATAGCTCATCTAACGGCTTTCCACTATGTTTAAAAATTCCGGGAAAGGAGCTGCCAAAATACGCATAAACAAGAAAAAGGACACATAAAATCGTTAATGCCCAACCTGTTATACGTCTGCCACCTTCTAAAACAAGCAAAATTAAAATGGCTGAAAAAATAAGATCAGCATTACTTGGAGAAAATATAAACATACGATTAATAATTCCTTCATAATCGATAAAAATATAAGCTGCTGTAGAAAGAGCTAATAATGCAAAAACAACATCATACCAAGGTACTTTTTTCCTTGAAGCTTTTCGATAGGAAGGGTATAGTAAAAAAACTAATGCCGTAATGACAGCTGTATGCAAAGCACGATTTCGCATTGCGTCTAAAAAAGGACTATATGCTGCAATAAGATGATACAGTGCTAAACCAATTGCTAGAATTGAAATAACCCATTTCCAAATTCCGCGATCAAACTGCCGAAACCTCGATTCAGCGTCAAACTTTTCAAGAATCTCTTCACTTTTATTATGATCTATTTTTTCCATATAGACACCTCCTTAAAGATTAAATGATAAAAATAAGCAAGTACTGACAACTCTTCATTTTGAATGACGACAGAAGTATTGTCTTCGACCCAATCGCACATTTTATACTTTTTCGAATGATCAATAATTCGATGATTGGCATAGCACGACACGCTAATGGTGAGTTGTTCGAAGGTTCGATTTTCAAATTCCTTCATGACAAACCAATCTTCATCTCGATAAAATACCTTCCCTTCATGTTCAGGTACTCCAGCTCCCCATGCTCTAAACCTTGATTCTATGAGCTTTATATTTCCATCATCTGTTATTTGAAAAGTTTCTCTCCATTGTTCTAATTCGACTGAATGCATCCACTGTATGGAAAAAACTCCGTTATTGGGATGAAAAGACCATATAAGTTCACCCGTCCGTTGATGACGGATTGTAACAACGGACAGGTGAATCCATGATAAGATCGATGTGATGATCATGATCATGAGTAGTAAAATCGAAATCCTTTTAACCAATTACTCTAACACACCTTGTTCCTTAAAGTATTTTTCTGCACCAGGGTGTAATGGGAGTGGAAGTCCTTTTGTTGCTTCCTCAAGTAAAATGTCTTCTGCCGCATTGTGTGTGTCCCGCAATACTTGAATTTGTTCAAATAATTGTTTTGTTAACTCATAAACTTCATCATCGCTCATATCAGCATGTGTAATTAACAAGTTTTTTATTGTCGCTGTTTCAATTTCTTTAGTTTGGCCTTCATATGTCCCACTTGGAATCGTTGAAGAAACAAAGGCTGGATATTCTTCTTGTAGTTTCGTCACAATATCTTTAGGTATATTGACGATGACAATGTCGTTTGTTGTCGCAAGTTCCATAATACCTGCATTTGGAATACCAGAAGAAAGAATAGCAGCATCAATTACACCATTTTTGATTCCCTCAACACCTTCCTGAAATGAAAGGAAATCCTCCTCAATATCATCATAAGTTAGGCCAGCAGCTTCTAAAACACGTCTAGCCATGATTTCTGTACCGCTACCAGGTGCACCAACCGCAACCTTTTTCCCTTTCAAATCTTCTATAGATTGAATACCACTTTCTTTAAGTGCAACAATTTGCATATAGTTAGAATAAAGTGCCGACACAGCACGTAAGTTTTTTAAAGCTCCTGTTTTTTCAAAAGTATCGACGCCATTATATGCATCCGAGATCGCATCAGCCATCGCAAAACCGATCTCTGCTTTTTTTTGCGCAATTTTGGCAGCGTTTACAGCTGAAGCGCCAGTTGTTTCTACACTAGCCTGTGCACCAACATTGTTATAAACTTTAGCTAATGCATTTCCTAATGGAAAATAAACACCAGATGTTCCACCCGTTAAAATGGTTAATACTTTTCCATCAAGCGGATTTCCACTTGAAGTTTCTGAGCTTTTGTTTGGCTCTTCTCCTTTTGAATCTGAACCTCCTTCTGACGATTGGCTGCTACATCCGATTACACCAAATGTAAGTACAGCAACGATAAGAAATAATAACATCTTTTTCATCGTTCTTCCCCCTTTTTTGTTTATTCGTCAATAAATCTAGCAAATATTATGCCAATTTAAAATTTTTTCAATAATTATTTTTTGCAGAAAAATAGCTGCATTTGTAGCCATTTGTCTATTGTTGTGAAAAAAATTCCTTATATAAAAGGGGAAAAACTTTCCGCACCGGAAAGTTTTTCCCTTTTTAATGTTTAGAACGATATTCCTTTAATTTGTTTCTTAAACTTCTCTCACTAATTCCTAGGACGGCGGCTGTGTTTTTTCTATGACCTCCGTAATACTCTAACGTTTTTAAAATCGTCTTCTTCTCTATTTCTTTTAATGTTGACCCTATTGGAAAAACAATGTAATCTCCATCCTCCTTTTGAACATTAGCTTCTGAATGATTATGTTTTAAAAACGGCGGTAAGTCTTCAAAATCAATCGTATGATTTTGAGAAAGGGCTACTGCATATTCTATAATGTTAGATAATTCCCTTACATTTCCTGGATAATCGTACTCGTAAAGAAATTTTGTTACGGATCGAGATAATTGCTTGATCGGCTTATTCATTCTTTGGCTATTTTTCTCCAGAAAATGTTGGATAAATAATGGTAAATCTTCTTTTCTTTCCCTTAATGGTGGAAGATGGATCGGGATAACATTTAATCTAAAATACAAATCTTCACGGTATTGTCCTTTTTGCACCATTTCAAAAAGATTTCGATTCGTTGCGGATACTATGCGAAAATTGATCTTGATTTTTTTGTTCGTACCAAGTGGTGTTACTTCACGTTCTTGAATTACACGTAAAATTTTTGCTTGTAAAGACAGTGGTAATTCCCCGATTTCGTCTAAAAATAAGGTTCCTCCATCTGCCGAAACAAATTTTCCAACTTTATCATGGACAGCACCGGTAAATGTTCCTTTTCGATAGCCGAACAATTCACTTTCTAATAAATTTTCAGGAATTGCGGCACAGTTAACGACCTCAAACGGTCCATTTTTTCGATTTCCAAGTTCATGAATCGTACGGGCCACCAACTCTTTTCCTGTCCCGCTCTCTCCAGTAATCAAAACATTAGAATCTATATCTTTTACCTTCTCAATTAAATGGTATACATTTTCCATCTTCTTGCTTTTTCCGATCATTCGTCCATACCCATTTTTTTCATCCAATGATTGATGAAGGCGATGAACTTCTTTCTTTAAACTTTCATATTCAAACGCTTTTTGTATTAAAAGAAAAAGCTGTTCCATATTAATCGGCTTTGTAATATAATAGTAGGCTCCTTCTTTCATCGCCTTAACAGAAGATTCTATTGTACTGTATGCCGTCATCATAATCACATTGATCGCTTGATCAATCGATTTGATTTCTTTTAAAATTTCCATGCCATCGATGTCTTTTAAACGTAAATCTAGTAATACTAGATCAATTTCTTGATTTTTTATTATGGAAATTCCTTCATTTGGATCCGTTGTCGTAAAAACTTTGTAATGATCCTCTAACGCAAATTGCAATGAACTGCAAATGGATTTTTCGTCATCTATTACTAAAATACTGTTCACGATTCTCCCTCCTTTTCAATCGAACGAGGTAGGATGATTTGAATCGTCGTCCCTTTTCCATAAAGGCTTTCCATTTCGATATCACCGCCGTTTTCTTTAACTAGCTTTAACGATATCGTCATACCGAGACCTACCCCAGTCGGTTTTGTCGTAAAAAAAGGATCGTAGCATTTTTCAATTTCTTGTTTCGTCATTCCACGCCCTGTGTCCTCAATTTGAATAGTCGTAAACTTTTCGTTCGGAAAAGCACTTATTTTTAGTCGTTTTATTTCCTGTTCCTTCATCGCATCAATCGCATTTAAAATCATGTTCACTAGCACTTGCTTTAATTGCTGCTTATCTGCATAAATTGTTAGCTCCTCATCAACATTTATGGAAAAATCAATGTTTTCCTTTCTTAACGTGGGTTCAAATAAAATAAAAATCGAATTAAGCCATTCTTTTACGATACATAACTCTTTTTTTGGAGCTTTCGGACGAGAATAATCCAGCAAATCTTCAATTATTTGATTTAAACGATTAATTTCAGAAGGAACATGCTCTTTTATTGCTTCACGAAAAGAAGGATTGTCATACTTGATAGGTAGCAATTCGACAAATGTTTTAATAGACGTGAGCGGATTTCTGATTTCATGGGCAATCCCTGCGCTCAATTGCCCAATTGCTCTCATTTTTTCTTGAATGACAAGCTTTTCGTGAAGCTTTTTTTCTTCTGTCCGATTTTCAAAAATAAGCAAAAACCCTGTTTTTTCATTATTGATGTTCAGTAGTGGACGTAAATGATAATACATAAAGTAAGCCTTTCCATTTTGAGTGAACTCTACTTCCCCAGATATTTGTTCTTCTCTTTCATTCACATAGTTTTGAAAAGCTTCCTTTATGATGGAATGATTCTGCCATTCTTCGTCCGTTAAAAGCACGCTTTTGGCTTCTTTATTCATCGATGTTACATGCCAATTGACATCAAATGTTACGATGCCATTTGGGACATTATTCAATATCTGCTCCTTAAAAGCACCTTGATTGGCCATTTCTTTTTGGCTCTGTTCTAATCGCTGATACGCTTCCTTTAACGCTTTCGTTTGTTTCATTACTTCTTTCTTTAAGCGTTTATTCCATACGAATCCCATGATTAAAATCATCCCGGCACCCGCAAGAATCGAAATTAACAGATGAACAATGGACTTCATTTGTTGAAGCATTTTTGAATTTGCTTCATTAAACCATTTATTATAAATGTCATTATAAGTTCCGTTCGCTCTTATCGTTAAAAGCCCATGATTAATTTCTTTTATAAGATCGGTATTTCCCCCTTGCACGGCTACTGCATAATCGGCAGGTTGAATCGGATCATCAATGATTTTATATTCTGTTTCTTTTCCATGTTTCTCTAAATAATATTGAGCAGTCCATTTATTTCCTATAAAAGCATCGGCTCTGCCCATCATTAAAAGCTCTAATGCATCTAATTGATTTTCGGCGATATTCATATGTACTCTTCTCACATCTTTCAATAAATTGAAGGCAACATGGTTCCTTTGAATAGCGACTAATTTGCCTTTTAAATCTGTTAAATATTTAATTTCGTCTTGATCTTTTGGAACGACAATTGATTCGGAAATCGTAAAATAGTATTCAGAAAAATCAAATCGTTCATCTCGTTCGGCCGTATATTTCATCCCAATGACTGCATCAATTTTCCCACTCTTTAATACTTCCATGGATTGAGATAAATCCATTGGAATATATTCAACCTGCATACCTTGTGCCTTGGCAATGGCGTTAAATAAGTCAATACTAAATCCTTCAAGCTTCCCTTGTTCATTTATATACGAAAAGGGTGGTAGTGAGTCGTCTCCTGCGACTCGAAGCACTTGTTCTTTCGCCTCAACATTTTCATCTATATAACAGTATAAAAAAACAGTTAAAAAAACAATCATCCCAATCATTCTTCTTATGAACATCGTGAATCCCTTTCAATTTCTACAATTATATACATGATATTGTCATCAATATATTTCGAAATAATCTTTTTATTTTAGGCTCTTTTCTGCTTTACAACCTTAGCTATTCAACTGTCCAGGCAAGCGAAACGCTTGCTTTAGGCTGGTTTTCGTAAAGTCAATAACATGAAAAAATATTCCCTTCACCCTATCCTTTCGTCCTGAACTATAAACATTCGTTCTCATTTAATTTTTATATAAATGGTTAAGTGTTTCCGGAAGAGCTTCGATGACATCCGTTGCTAGTATATCCATTTCAGAATGGCCATTCTTAATGAGATGATCTGCTGCTTTTCCATGTATATATACAGCATTATTAATAGCGTCTCGAAGATTTTCATGCTGCATGATAAAAGATAGTATCATTCCCGTTAATACATCGCCACTTCCACCTTTTGCCAATCCAGGGTTTCCCGTTGTATTTACGTATTGCTTCCCATCTGCGGTAGTGACAATCGTAAATGGACCTTTCAACACAAGGTAGCAGCCGTATTCCATGGCAAATTGTTTCGATATTTTAAAGCGGTTACTTTCGATTTCGTGAATAGAAGCATCGATCATCCGAGCCATTTCACCTGGATGTGGGGTTACAATGGTTGCTTCCTTTCGATCTTTTATGATGGAATCATAATCCTTCCAGAAATATAAGGCATCTGCATCAATCACAACCGGAACAGGTAGATCGAGCGCTGCTTCAACGATCTTTTTGATCTGGTCTTTTCTTCCTATACCAGGACCTACAGCAATCGCTTTAACATCATATTGGTTTATATCGATTTCACCGGAGAAATAGCCATCCTTTGATAAACATGGGTAATACATCACTTCAGGAAAATATGTAGCAACAACTGAATAGATGTCATTAGGAATGGCCATTGTCAATAAGCCAGCACCACTTTTTAAAGCTGCTTTTGCGGTCATGACAACAGCACCGGTCATATTCAGTGAACCACCAATGACAAGACCCTTTCCATAAGTTCCTTTATGGGAAGAACGTTTTCTAGTTGGCAGCGTATTTTGAACATCATCTTCACTCCACAATCGGCGATATTCGGCATTTTTTTCTACTGAAATTGGTGGAATTCCGATGTCAACAACGTGCAATTCACCAAAAAAATCAGCTGTTGGAAATACGTATGCACCTAGCTTCGGATATTGAATCGTAATTGTCACATCCGCCTTTATTGCTTCTGCCACATGGCCTCCGTCAGCTGAAATACCGCTTGGAAGGTCAATGGAATATACAGTAAGTTTATTTATTTCGTTAACTTTTGCAATGATTTCTTTGAATGGGGAACGCAATGTACCCTTTGTACCAATTCCCAGCAAAGCATCGATAATGACGTCATATTGATTCAATTGTTCCATAAACATCTGTTCATTTCCTATGTAATGCTTAACTTCATAGCCGCAATTTTCAAAAATCTGTAATGATTTTTTAGCTGCACCTTTTACTTTTTCTTTTTGGGGAATCAACCATAAATCGGTTGCATATTGATAGCTTTTTAGTATTCGCGCAATGACAATGCCATCCCCGCCATTGTTCCCGGAACCGGCCAGAACAGCGATGCGCTCATTTGGTTGAATTCGCTCCAATAAAACACGTGCTACTGATTGTCCAGCATTTTCCATTAATGACTCTTCACTCATGCCAATTTGTTCGATCGTGTATCGATCAATTGCGTACATTTCAGAAGATGATACAATGTGCATGACGAACACCTCACAAATATTCATTCCTATTTTAGCTTAACACGTTTTTTATTAAATTTTTTATAATTAAAAATATTAATGTAGTCAATGTGCAGGAGTCAAATTTTATTTAAACCTAGAAAACAGCCTTTCATAAAATGTTTAAGGCGGAAAAAACGACCGCCATTAGCTTATTGACAATCAAGTTAACAATTAGTATCCTTAATAAATAATTTTTAGAATACAAATGGTTGGAGGAAAGATTATGCTGCAGACGATAAACGCCAACTATGAAACATTTTTACAGCAATTTAAGGATCGTGCGCGATTGCTCATCACTTGTCCTGACCAGCAAGGTATTGTTGCTAAAGTATCTAAATTTCTTTACGAACACGGGGCAAACATTGTGCAATCCGATCAATATTCAACAGACCCGGCAGGTGGAACGTTTTTTATGCGTGTGGAATTTGATTTGCCGGACATTGTGATGAAGAAAGAGGAACTTGAAAAAGATTTTCATCATATCGCAAACTCATTTCAGATGAAATGGAAATTTTCTTATATGAGCCATGTGAAACGGATGGCTATTTTTGTTTCCAAACAAGATCATTGCCTTCTAGACTTACTTTGGCGCTATCAATCTGGTGATTTTCTTTGTGAGATTCCACTTGTCATTAGCAACCATCCTGATTTACAAAAAACGGTGGAGTCGCTAGGAATTCCATATTATTTCATACCTGTAAATAAAGAAAATAAACGAGAGGCAGAGCAAAAACAGTTAGAGCTGCTACAAAAATATCAAATTGATTTCGTTGTTTTAGCACGCTACATGCAAATTTTATCACCAGAATTTATCCGCCATTATCAATACAATATCATTAATATACATCATTCCTTTTTGCCGGCATTTGTAGGGGCAAGACCATATGAACGGGCATATGACAGAGGCGTTAAAATTATCGGGGCCACTTCCCATTATGTTACAGAAAATTTGGATGAAGGCCCAATTATTGAACAAGGCGTCAAAGAAGTGAACCACCGCTACAATGTCGAAGATTTAAAAAGAGTTGGAAGGACGATTGAACGCGACGTGCTTGCCCGTGCTGTTCAACTGCATTTGGAAGACCGTGTCATTGTTTATGAAAATAAAACAATTGTTTTTTAATAACACAATTGATTCACGGCGAAGGGATCATCTTATTTTTCAACCTTATAATCAATGATTTCAATGCAGGGCTTAGACCAGTAAGGTTTGAGCTTTTTTTTTGGATCAAGCTGTATAGCACCATGCTTTGGTAACAAAAGTAAAATAAATGATGATAAGTTGGACTTACACCAAACAAGAATGATACAGAAAATGCACCTGAATAAAGGCTTTTCGAAGTAAATAATAGTGGCTGTCCTTTACTCATATTTCCAGTTTATTTTTTTTATAATTTAAAAAAATAAAAATGAATTCAAATCAAAGGAGTGAATAATATATGGAAATGGTTATTAATTCATCTATTCAACAATTTCAACCGTGTATTGATGCTTGTAACAAATGTATGCAAGCTTGTGAAGAATGCCTGACTTCATGTTTAAAAGAGGCTGATGTGCAAGCCAGATCTCATTGTATCAACATACTTCGGGACTGTGCGGACATTTGTGCTATGGCATCCCAATGGATGTCCCGTGGAAGCATATATGCTAAGCAGTTTTGCCAACTTTGTGCAACGATTTGTGACGCATGTGCTACGGAGTGTGCGAAATTCCAAGACGCCCACTGCCAAGCTTGTGCAGATTTTTGTCGTGAGTGCGCAGTTGAATGCCGTAAAATATCATTATAATACTATTGTAGGGGTGTTAAAAAAGTGATCACTTTTTTAACACCCCCTTTATGTTACTTAATTAACATCGTAACCTTGCTCTTCAATCGCTTCTTTGAGCTTTTCTACACTTACCTTCGTTTCATCATAATCTACATCCACAGTACCTTTTTGCAAATGTACTTCTACATTTTTTACACCGTCTAACTCTTTAAGAGCATTTGTCACCGCCATTTTGCAGTGGCCACAAGTCATTCCTTGTACTTGTAATGTAATTGCCATTTTCCATTTCCTCCTTAAAATATTTTTTCTTTTTATATTTTCACGCGTTTCAAACGAAGCGCGTTTGTCACAACAGACACCGAACTGAATGCCATTGCAGCTCCGGCAATCCAAGGTTCTAATAATCCAGCGGCAGCTACAGGAATGCCAGTACTGTTATAGAACAATGCCCAAAACAGGTTTTGCCGAATGTTTTTCATTGTTTTGCGACTTAACTCAATCGCTTTCGGGATATGCGCTAAATCTCCGCCGACCAAGGTAACATCGGCCGTTTCAATAGCGACATCTGCTCCTGTGCCGATAGCCATGCCAATATCCGCTTTCGCAAGAGCTGGCGCATCATTAATGCCATCACCGATCATCGCTACTCGCTTCCCACGTTTTTGCAACTCCTCTACAATTTTTGCTTTGTCTTCAGGAAGTACCTCAGCGTAGACATGATCAATATGAACTTCCTTAGCAATCGCTTCAGCAGTCCGTTTGTTGTCTCCTGTTACCATGTATACTTCAATACCCAAATGTTTTAACGTTTGAATC
The DNA here is from genome assembly GCA_030812955.1 of Bacillus alveayuensis. GTDB lineage: Bacteria > Bacillota > Bacilli > Bacillales > Aeribacillaceae > Bacillus_CB > Bacillus_CB alveayuensis. Next base: position 893,485 of record JAUSTR010000001.1, on the reverse strand, counting down.
GCGGATTTTGAGCTTTCTTTTACCGTATCCGCAACAGCGATGATGCCAGCAAGCTGTTTATCAATGGCAACAAGCATGGCAGTTTTCCCTTGTTTTTCAAGATCTATCATTTTTTCTTCATGCATGGAAATCTCTACAGATCGTTCTTTCATCAGTTTTCGCGTTCCAACAAGGACGTTTTTTCCATCAATGACAGCTTCAATTCCATGACCAGTAATGGCGGAGAAATGCTTCAGTGGCTTTACAGAAATCGCTCGTTTCTTTCCATATTCCACAATCGCATGAGCCAATGGATGTTCAGAAGCACTCTCGGCTGAAACAGCATAGTCAAGCATGTCTTCTTGGAACTTAAGCACATCAGTTACTTCTGGTTTTCCTTTAGTAACTGTTCCTGTTTTATCAAGTAATACGGCATTAATCTTATGTGTACCCTCTAAATATTCACCTCCTTTAAAGAGGATTCCCTTTTCTGCCCCTTTACCTGTACCGACCATAATGGATGTCGGTGTAGCAAGACCAAGTGCACAAGGACATGCAATGACAAGAACGGCGATTGCAACCTCAAGCGCCTTTGGTAAGTCACCAGGTGCAACAAATAAGTACCATATCATGAATGCAACTACAGCAATTCCTACAACAATTGGTACGAAGATACCCGAGATGACATCAGCCATACGCTGAATAGGAGCTTTAGAGCCTTGTGCCTCTTCGACAATTTTAATGATATTGGCAAGTGCTGTATCTTTCCCGACCTTTTCTGCTCGAATGGTTAATACACCATTTTTGTTAATGGTTGCACCGATGACAGAGTCTCCTTCCTTCTTATCAATAGGAATGGATTCACCGGTAATCATCGATTCGTCTACAGAGGATACTCCAGCGATAACGGTACCGTCTACAGGGATTTTTTCTCCCGGCTTGACGAGTATCGTATCACCGATCACCACCTCCTCTAGCGGAACTTTTATTTCTTCCCCATTACGGATGACAGTCGCTTCTTTGGCTTGAAGATTCAACAGCTTAGAGATGGCTTCTGTAGTTCGCCCTTTCGCTAATGTTTCAAAATATTTTCCAACAAGTACAAGTGTAATCAGCACGGCACTTGTTTCAAAATACAATCTTGGCAAATATTCCGGATTTACTAATGTTTTGAAAGCTTCATACAAGCTGTAAAAATAGGCTGCCGATGTTCCAAGCGCTACTAACACATCCATGTTGGCACTCCTGTTTCTCAATGCCCGATATGCACCTACATAAAAGGGACCACCGATGTAAAACTGAACGGGTGTAGCCAAAAGAAGCTGAAACCACGGATTCATCAACATGCGCGGCATCGGTATGCCAATATCTAACGGCATATGACCAATCATCGTATAAAGCAAAGGCAGTGATAAAATGATCGAAATGGCGAGTTGCTGTTTTTTTTGTTTAAGCAACTCTTCTTTTCGACCTGCATGATCTTGTTCTTCATTTCGGATTTGCCCCTTGTACCCAAGCTTATTGATTTTCTCTAAAATATCTTCTATAGATGTGATGCCTTCATTGTATTCTACAACCGCACTGTTTGTCGCCAAGTTGACTGTAGCACTTGTCACACCTTCCATATGATTTAACCCTTTTTCAATTCGTGTCGCACACGCCGCACATGTCATACCATCAATATTTAGCTTCACCTTTTCCGTTATAACGCCATATCCTAAATTCTCAATTTGCTTTTGGAAATCTGCTATGCTTTGTTTCGATGGATCATATTGAATCGTTGCTTTTTCCATCGCCAAATTGACATTCGCTTCTACCCCATCCATTTTATTCAACACTTTCTCAATACGATTAGAACAAGCGGCACACGTCATTCCAGACACTTTCAATGTCACATGCTTTTGTTCGCTCATCTATCATTCCCTCCTTTACTTTGAAAATTGTTTAATAACCTCCATAAGCTCACGAATCGAATCTTCGCCACTATTTTCTCGAATCGCCTTCAACATACAATGATTAGCATGACGTTCCAGCAAGTTCAATCCGACTTTTTTTAACGCAGCTTGAATCGCGGAAATTTGCACTAAAATATCAATACAGTACCGATTGTCCTCGACCATTTTTTGTACTCCACGTACTTGCCCTTCAATACGCTTTAAACGCTTAATGATGTTTTCAATCTCTTGTTCGGTTCGCGGAACCATTTTTGAAATGACATTGTTATCTTCACAGTGATTCACTCGTAACACCTCATTTATTATAATAGTTGCTTTTTATTACATTATACGGGTAATAGGTATAAAAAACAACTGTTATTTTTCTTAATGTATGATTTTCTTTTTATTATATTTTCATACAAAAAAGTTTCATGACTATGCTAAACAATAAAAAAAGCCGAGCATTATCTCGGCAGCCACTTCACTTTGTTAAGATATTTCAACGAATCCAACCATACCAGATTCTTTATGTTCAGCAATAGTACAATAAAATCGAAAAACACTACATTTGATAGGTATGAACTTCATTTCAGCTGTTTTTCTCGGAAAAGAATGAACTTGAACGGTTTGATTTTTTGAATGATTCCCACGATGACTCTGTTGTAAAAGAGAGGCTATCATTTTTTCGAATTGAATATTATGTTCAACTTCACCGTTTTTTAGAATTAAGGTTTCGAGTTATCCTATAGTAAGTTTGAAATTTTCAGGGAAGTAAGCATTTTCGGCTCTTTCATGACCACTTTTTCCGTCTTTATCTTAAAGTTTAACGGTGAGCCAGACCGATTATTATTGGTCATAGAGTGGGCTCATAGGTAAATTTTTTATTGGAACGTTGTTATATCGAGTGAGTTCATTATATACGTGGTAATAGGTGTAGAAAAACAGCAGAAAGACGATTACTAGTAATAGCGGATTGTGGAATATTTTGTTAATAGGGGTGGTGACAGCTTCGCTGGTACTACCCCTAATAAAAGATGAACGGTTAAAACCGGTTTCTTGTTGAAGTATGTACAAAACAATACAAACCATCCCAACAAATATGACGAACATGATATGGATCATTGGCGTTTGGTATTCTGGTAAAATCATCTCTCCTAACATCGCTCCCATCATTCCGCCCATTAATCCTGACAAAAACACCATCTAGGATGGCCATGACACTAATTGGCAGCCCGGTCAAAAAACCCGCTAAAAAGCCAAAGGCCATTCCTAAAACGATTGAGAAAAAGAGGTTACCGCTATACAAAACTCCAGCCAGCACACCACCTGTTTTTTTCTAAATGATAGATTTCTCTGGAACGTGGCTATGAATAGCAGTTATCAAAAATTAATTCAAAGATTGGCTATTTGTCAATTGACGAAGAAGATGAGAAATTTATCTTAACATTTTCACTCCATTTCATTAATCTAACTGCTACATCTTTCTCCTCAATCGGGACTTTCCTCCTATAGATTACACCCATGTCTTGCGCTCTGAAAAAAACAGGAGGTTTAGTAGGGTAACCTGCTGTTTTTTCTAAATTTACATTTACGTAATTATGATAAAAATAGGAAAATTACTACTTGTTTTCATTTTTATTACATCAATATTCCCATTAATCACAAGTCTTTAACCTTTTTATTTTCTCTTTTTCTCGGACTCAGTACAGCGATATAAACATTCCCATCCTGAATATAAACATCGAATGTATCTAACGGTCTTGGCGGTGGCCCTCCTACATTGATCCCATATTCATCATATTGTCCTCCATGGCAAGGACAATAAAATCGAATTCCCGTTTTTTGCATTTCCAATTCAGCATCTGTTGCTATACAGCCTAGATGGGTACAAATTGGTGACATAATTAATAAAGAATTATCTTCCTTATTTTTATTAATATATACAAAGCCCTCTCTTTCCTGCTCTGTCCATGCATCTTTTATTTTTACTTTATACATCACCTTTTTCGGAAATTCGCCCTTTTCTAATTCGATTAAAGGACCTAGATTAGCCATAGTGCTAGTATCGATATTTTTCTTATCATTACTACAAGCAGCTAGACCTATAGGCAATACAGAAACAGCAAATAATCCAGCTGCTCCTTTAAACGATCTGCTAAGAAAGTCTCTCCTACTCAACATTAAGCTTCCCTCCATTTCTTAGTGTACTTCTTGAAAAAAACATGATAAATATAACCTATTGTCGACAACCCAATACTGGCTTTCATCCAGAGAAACCGCTAAGCTGTTTAGAGAATGCTAACTTATTAAATTGACTACTCACAACTCATTTACTTTTTAATTGTCTCTTTAATTGTTCATTTTCTGCCTTGAATTTTTCAATCTGATCCTGTAATTTCCTGATGGAGTGATTATCAGAAGAATGATGCTTATGATGCTTATGTCCTTTCATACAAAATAGCATCATTAAAGGACACAGTAACAATATTAAGAGATTAGCCCAATTCATTTTCTTTTCTCTCCTTTCTTCTCTTGCATTTAATTTACAACGTCTTTTTTTTTTTTTTTTGCATTTTTTATGAAAAAGATCTACATGTTATTTATGTTATTTTTATACGGAACTATTCATCATGAACTCAAATTGAATAGGGAAAAACAATTGTAAATTATCATCCAATCATATTGGCAAAACCTCCAAACATCACCGTCCTCTCCCCTCCTTTTACCATTTTAAAACCATTAAGTGATCGTGTATATTAGTATAATAAATGAGAACGACGGGACTGACCAGCTTTCTTAGCCACGGAAAATTTAATGACTTTGAATCTTTTTACCCATCAACAAAACGAAATACTTTTACCAGAAGAGGTTTAGAAAAATGGTTAGCATAGAAGATTACTTATTTGTCTCAAGAACAAATAAAATCCTTCTTATCACCTTATTCTCTAACTGATGTCTATATCATAGCAATGAATTTTGCAGAATTTGTGGAGTAATATATTTTAAAGGGCAAAAGTACAAGGCGTTCATTGTTCGAGAAGAGCATGTGTATAGAATGCCCAGTCGGCAAGCGATTCGCTTGTCGACTCCGGTAGAAAAGCTAGAAATAGAGACATCTCAACTGGTTATTATTAGTTAATCAACATGCCTGATAATATATTTCAAAAACAAAAAAAGCCTTGAATCCTAGAAACCCAGGAATATCAAGGCTTTATTCATTAATATTGTGTAATGTATTGCTCGCGCTCCCAAGGGTGAACTTGTGTTCTAAACATATCCCACTCGATTTCCTTTGCTTCAACGAAGTGTTCGAATAAGTGTTTTCCAAGTGAATTGACGATGACTTCGTCTTTCTTTAAATTTTCAAGTGCTTCTGCAAGCGTTGCTGGTAAGTCAACGATACCGTTTTCGATACGTTCTTCTTTTGTCATCACATAAATGTTGCGGTCAACTGGTTTAGGAGGAGTTAATTTGTTTTTTATTCCATCTAATCCAGCCGCAAGTAATGCTGCCATGGCTAAGTATGGGTTAGCTGATGGATCCACACTACGAACTTCAATACGAGTGCTCATACCACGTGAAGCAGGGATGCGGATTAATGGACTTCTGTTTTGCGCAGACCATGCCACATAACAAGGTGCTTCATATCCAGGCACTAAGCGTTTGTACGAGTTAACAGTTGGATTCGTGACTGCTGTAAATCCAGGTGCATGTTTGACAACACCTGCAATGAATTGTCTTGCTGTATCACTAAGCTGCAAGTCTCCATTCGGGTCGAAAAATGCATTTTCCCCATTACGGAAAAGGGAAAGATTACTGTGCATACCTGAACCGTTTACACCAAATAAAGGCTTTGGCATAAATGTCGCATGCAAACCATGCTTGCGAGCGATTGTTTTAACAACGAGCTTAAATGTTTGAATATCGTCACAAGCTCTTAAAGCATCTGCATATTTGAAATCAATTTCGTGCTGGCCAGGAGCTACCTCATGGTGAGATGCTTCGATTTCAAATCCCATTTCTTCAAGCTCTAACACGATGTCACGACGGCAATTTTCCCCTAAGTCCGTTGGGGCAAGGTCAAAATATCCACCATTGTCGTTAAGCTCTAAAGTAGGCTCTCCTTTTTCATCAAGTTTGAATAGGAAAAATTCAGGCTCTGCACCAAGGTTAAAAGCAGTGAAGCCTAGTTCTTCCATTTCTTTCAAAACACGTTTTAAGTTATTACGTGGATCTCCTTCAAATGGTGTTCCATCCGGATTATAAATATCACAAATAAAACGAGCTACTTTTCCTTTTTCAGCTGTCCATGGGAAAATGACAAATGTATCTAAATCCGGGTATAAATACATATCAGATTCTTCGATACGAACAAAACCTTCAATAGAGGAACCATCAAACATCATTTTATTACTAAGTGCCTTTTCTAATTGTGAAACTGGAATTTCCACGTTTTTAATTGTACCTAAAATGTCGGTAAATTGAAGGCGAATAAATTTTACATTTTCTTCTTTGACTAAACGGAAAATATCTTCTTTTGTGTACGTTGGCATATTCAAAAACTCCTCCCATTTTCATATAAATATTTATTTTTAAAATTTTCAAACACAATATTAATGAAAAAACCTAGACATATCTCCTTGTCTTAATGTAACTCGATGCATCCTTCCTGCTTGTAATAATTCTTCTTTTAGAAGCTTTCGTAATTCCGCATCGCTTAAATCAGGTTTCTCAGCTTTTTCAATTTTCGGTTCAACGGCTTGATTAGATGGTTCATTCTTCGCTGCAAAAATTTGCTTAATCCCAGCCATGTTGACGCCTTTTTCAATTAGTGACTTAATCTCTAATAATTTATCAACATCATTGAAGGAAAACAATCTTCTATTACCTTCTGTTCTTGCGGGAGAAACGAGTCCATGCTCTTCATAATAGCGAATTTGTCGTGCGGAAAGTTCCGTTAATTGCATAACGATACCGATCGGAAATAATGGCATGGAACGTCTAATTTGATCACTCAATGTATACTCCCTCCTTCCGAAGAACTTAATGTTATTATAAATCAATGTTATATTTATTGTCAATAATATGTTAGGAATTATAACACAAAAATTTCATCAAAAAAGAAAGGGGTTCCCTTCCTAAATATTTAAAATATTCTTTTCTATTAATTGATCTAAGGTATAACAAATGGCAATTTTTACATGTTCATATGTTAAACCACCTTGCACATAGGCCACATAAGGAGGTCGAATCGGTCCATCGGCTGAAAGCTCAATGCTAGAACCTTGTATAAAAGTACCTGCAGCCATGATGACATCATCCTCATAGCCCGGCATATTGCTTGGATAAGGTGTTACATGAGAATTCACAGGTGATGCATATTGAATTGCTTGGCAAAAGGCAACCATCATATCTTGATGATCGAATTGAACAGATTGGATCAAATCCGTTCGAAAAGCTTGCCAATGTGGGTCTGTTTTTAATCCAACTTCTTCTAACATAGCCGATGTAAAAACGGCTCCTTTTAATGCTTGACCGACAACATGTGGGGCGAGGAAAAAGCCTTGATACATTTCTTGTAGGCTATATAAAGAAGCACCTGCCTCAGCGCCAATTCCAGGTGATGTCATCCGATATGAACAAGTTTCAACGAAAGGTTTTTTCCCAACAATATAACCACCTGTTTTCGCTAACCCACCACCAGGGTTTTTGATGAGAGATCCTGCCATTAAATCAGCTCCCACATGGCACGGTTCTAATTCTTCTACAAATTCCCCATAACAATTGTCCACAAAAACAACTAGATCTGACTTTATCGACTTGACAAATTCGATCATTTCTTTTATTTGCGAAACCGTAAATGAAGGACGTGTTGCATAGCCTTTTGATCGCTGAATCCCTATCATCTTTGTTTTTTTGGTTATAGCTTTTTGAATAGCTTCATAGTTAATTTTCCCATCATTTGTTAAGTCAACCGTCTTATAGTCAATATGAAACTCTTTTAACGAACCTGTACCATTTCCTCGAATTCCAACGATTTCTTCCAACGTGTCATACGGCTTTCCGGTTATGTAAATCAGTTCGTCTCCAGGGCGAAGAACGCCAAATAAAGCGATTGAAATGGCATGTGTACCTGAAATAATTTGCGGACGGACGAGTGCACTTTCCCCGCCAAAAACATCTGCATAAATGTTCTCTAATGTATCACGGCCGATGTCATCATATCCATAGCCAGTTGAAGGGTTAAAATGGCTATCACTAACTTTAAATTTTTGAAAGCTTTTTAAAACACGAAATTGGTTCGCTTCGACTTTGCGGTCAATTTGCGTATGAATATCTTTTATTTTTTCTTCCACCTTTTCGACAATAAGAGAAAGTTTTTTTCCGTGGCGTAAATATTGATACATCTTGATGTTCCTTCCTATTGACAATATTTTTTCACGATATGCTGCATTGGATGATTCGGAAACATAAACTAAAGGCATTCAAATTTTCTTACTCTGTTTTCAGTAACGTTTATGATGAAAAATGCTATGGGACCAGACGTGTTGATTAACCAATAATAACCAGTTGAGATGGCTCTATTTCTAGCTTTTCTGCCATACGATTCTGTATGTTTAAGTAAAATAATGGATAATCAACGCTTGTGCTATGGGACAATTGTTTTTTATGTCATGAATGCGGTTATGTATATTACGTCGAACCATTTCCAGCTTTGTCTCTCCTAGATCTTATCATATCAAACATTTTTCTTTTCTACTAGTCACCACCTTCCTTCATCGATTGGTAAGTTTTCAACAAAAAAGTTGCAGATGAACGTGAAAAGGTACAAACAACATTCCGCCAAAATCTTGATCAATGAGATAAGAAAAGGATTGCAATTCCTTCAAATGATGATAAAATCATAACGGTTATGAAGTTTGATCAAAGGGAGTACATCAGATGACTTGGGACGTTTTCAACATTATTGGGACGATTGCTTTTGCTATAAGTGGAGCCATTGTTGCGATGGAAGAAGATTATGATTTGTTTGGCGTTTATATGCTTGGAATTGTTACCGCTTTTGGTGGAGGAGCGATTCGAAACTTGCTGCTAGGAGTTCCTGTTTCGGCACTATGGGATCAAGGATTACTTTTTAATATCGCCATAGTGGCGATGACGATCGTCTTTTTGTTTCCGCATAATATGTTAAAGCATTGGCGCAAATGGGGTCATTTCACAGATGCAATCGGCTTATCCGCTTTTTCGATCCAAGGTGCTCTTTATGCTGTTCATATGAACCATCCGATTAGTGCAGCAGTTGTCGCAGCCGTTCTCACTGGTACTGGTGGAGGGATCATTCGCGATTTATTAGCACAAAGAAAGCCGCTAGTTTTACGGGAAGAAATTTATGCCGTTTGGGCAATATTAGCTGGTCTTATGATCGGCTTTAAAATAGCTGATACACCAGAGGAGCTTTATGCATTATTTGCAATTATTGTCATTTTGCGAGTATTAAGCTATTCGTTTAAATGGAGATTGCCGAGTAAATCCTTTCGATCAAAAAATGAAACGTTTTAACTGGAATTACGTTTTTTAATATAACTTATAAAGCAGCCTTATGATAAGGCTGCTTCATCTTGAAACTTTAAATCTTGGCTTTTTATTGTTAATAAATCTTCCGTAGAATATTGGTCATAAAGCAATAACCTGAACGCTTGAGCACGAATCGACTTTTCAATAATATTTCGGACATATCGAGCATTTGAGAACCTTGTTGGATGAGTATGATGTTTCATTTGGATTAAATGCTCTTTAAGCTTTTGTTCAGCCTCTTTACTAAATCGATATTCTTTTTCTTTCACCATCATTTTTGCAATATCCAATAGTTCTTCAACAGAATAATCTGGGAATTCGATCACGATTGGAAATCTAGACATTAACCCTGGATTTAACGATAAAAATTGATCCATTTCCCGAGGGTATCCAGCTAAAATTAGAACAAAATCATGTTGTTTATCCTCCATATGCTTGACAAGTGTATCAATCGCTTCTTTACCAAAATCTTTTTCCCCGCCTCGGGCTAATGAATACGCTTCATCAATAAACAAAATTCCCCCCAATGCCTTTTTGATTAAATCTCTCGTTTTTTGCGCCGTATGACCGATATATTCCCCTACTAAATCAGCTCGTTCAGCTTCAATTAAATGTCCCTTTGACAGGACATTCATTTGATAAAACAATTTCGCTATTAATCGGGCAATCGTTGTTTTTCCTGTTCCTGGGTTCCCTTTAAACATCATATGAAGCGCTTGTTTCCCAGCTTTTAAGCCTTTTTCTTCGCGTTTTTTATTGACAAAAATCCACGCATATATTTCTTTGATCAGCTTTTTCATTTCTTCCATTCCGACAAGAGAGCTCATTTCTTTTTCAATTTCCTTTAAAATTTGATGCTTAGCTGACGATTTAGGAATCGCTATTTCATACGTTTGCGCCTTTTGCGACGTTATTTTCGTTGATGAGCTGCTTTGATGATTTAAAACAATATTAATTTGTCCATTGTTTTTTAATGTCACTGCTTGATCCACCGAGCTCACCTCTTTATCTACTCTTTTCGACAAAAAACAAGTTTCTCTGAAGATTGATGAAAAAATTGATGAAACTTGCGCTTTCCCAAGAAATATTCATTATTTATTTGTATGCAAGAGGGAGGAGTGGATAAACCATATTTTTCATAATAAATAAAAGCCGAAAAATGAAATTCATCTTTCGGCTTTTATTTCGGACGATTGATTATTCAAGTTCTAGTTGAATATTTTTTTGCGGAGAAAAAGTTGAAATGGCATGCTTATAAATTAATTGTTGTTTCCCTTCAGATTCAATTAAGACCGTAAAATTGTCAAAAGCTTTTACTTGGCCGCGTAGCTGAAATCCATTAAGCAAAAATACTGTAACAAATGAGCCGTCTTTTCGTAATTGGTTCAAAAATTGATCCTGGATATTGATGGATTGCTTCATGAAATCGTCCTCCTCTATTCTCTATATGTAAATAATTCTATTCAGAAAGCAACTTTCCTGCTATATATTGAAAAATTTCTTCTACCTTTTTTTCAATATGGACTGGTGGCGTCATATCAAACCATTTCACGTCCATTTTATTTCGAAACCAAGTTAATTGGCGCTTTGCATATCGCCGCGAATGTTTTTTAAGCTTTTCAATAGCTTCCTCTAAGGTGATGAGTCCATCAAAATATTCATATATCTCTTTATAGCCAATGGCCTGAATGGATTGACAATCGCGGATGCCGCGATCATATAATGACTTTACTTCTTGTATGAGCCCTTCTTTCACCATGCTATCCACACGTTTATTGATCCGCTCATATAACACCTCTCGCTTCATTGTTAGGCCAATAAGAGCAACATCATACAGCAAATGCTGACCATTTTCTTTCTTCTCACTCATCGGTTTACCTGTTTCATAATAATATTCTAAAGCGCGAATAACACGGCGGACATTATGCGGGTGAATGCTTTTGGCTGAGATTGGATCAATTTTTTTCAATTCCTCATATAACGCCTCATATCCGATTTCGTTCGCTTTCTTTTCAAGCTCAGGTCTAATCATCCCATTTTGACGCGCCTTAGGAAATTGGTAATCAAAAATGACGGATTGAATATATAATCCTGTTCCCCCCACAATGAGGGGAAGCTTCCCTCTCTGTAAAATATCTGTAATAATCGGGCGGACAAGCTGCTGAAATTCCGCTGCAGAAAATGATTCAGTCGGATCTTTTATATCAATAAGATAATGGGGAACCCCTTCTGTTTCTTCAGGTTTAATTTTTGCCGTCCCGATATCCATTCCTTTATAAATTTGCATAGAATCTCCACTAATAATTTCCCCATTTAGCTTTTTTGCTAGCTCAATGCTTACATTCGTTTTCCCAACAGCAGTTGGGCCAATTAAAACGATTAATTTCTCTTTCTTGTTTTCCATCACACCACTCTTTCAATTAAGAGAATATTCGTCTTCATCCTATCATGTTTGAAAGGAAAACACCAATATATTATGTCCATACATCTAAGTTTTAAACGGCTACATCACCCGTTTAAACATTTTTTCCATTTCATATGTGGAAAAGTGAATGATAATTGGTCTACCGTGCGGACATGTAAAGGGATCACTCGTTTTTCGTAATGATTCAAGTAAAGCAAATATTTCATCATTCCGTAAATGTTGATTTGCCTTGATGGACCCTTTACAGCTCATCATAACTGCAGCTTCTTCACGCAGTTTTTTAATATCAATTTTTTGATCATCTAATACTTGCTGAATGATTTCCTCAATAATTTCTTTTTCCTCTCCTTTTGGAAACCAAGTCGGGTGGGAACGAACGATATAGCTATTGCGTCCAAAGTCTTCTAAAAACACCCCAACTTTTGCCAAATCATCTTTATGCAATTCAATGATGAAAGCTTCATCTGTTGAATACGTAAAAGTTATAGGAACTAATAATTGTTGAACCTCTTCCGCTATTTCACCTACTTTTTCACGATAATATTCATATTTTATTCGTTCTTGAGCAGCATGCTGGTCGATGATATAAAGGCCGTTTTCATTTTGAGCTAATATATAGGTTCCATGCATTTGTCCAATTGGATACATCGGTGGAACTCGACTTTCGTTTTGATCAACACATTCCGGCTCTTCATCTTCAAAATCATGATCAGGTAATTCTTCATCAATCGGCGTGAAATCGATGTTTTCGATCATGGACGGTACTTCTTCTTGCGCCGCTCCCTCGTTTTGTTCCACCTCTAAGGTCGTTTCGTCCTTGTCATATGGCTGCAATCGCTCCTTTGTGAAAACAGATTGTTGGAACTCTTTTTCTTCATGAAGAAGATGCTCAAATTGGAATGATTGTTGCTCTTTTTGGACTTTTCGTTTCGGAATCGATGATGTAAGTTCGGGAATCAATTGCTTTTTCTTAAAAGCATCTTGAATCCCCTTCGTAATAAGATCGTAAAGCTCTTTTTCTTTACTAATGCGCACTTCTAGTTTTGCCGGATGAACATTCACATCGACTAAAATCGGATCCATGTTTATTACTAAAACCGCTATTGGATACCTCCCAACAGGGAGTAATGTGTGATATCCATCTAAAATCGCATTGACGATTGAATAGTTTTTTATAAAACGACCATTAATGATCGTTGAAATATAATTGCGTGATGCTCTCGTCACCTCTGGATAAGATATATAGCCATTGATATCAAAATCAAGAGATTCGATGCGGATAGGCACCATTTTTTTGGCAACAGATAACCCGTAAATCGCGGCAATGACGTGTCTTACATCTCCTTGACCGTTCGTATATAGCAATCGTTTCCCATTGTGGCTTAATTTAAATGAAATATTTGGATGAGCAAGTGCTAACCGATTGACAATATCTGAAATATTTCCGAGCTCGGTATGGACGGTTTTCATATATTTTAGTCGTGCCGGTGTGTTGAAAAATAAATTCGTTACAATGATTTCCGTACCTTTTCGGCTTGAATAAGATTCATGTGTTTGAATTTGTCCACCAACAAGGACCATTCTCGTTCCAGGTCCATCACCTGTACTAGTTTTCATTTCTATGTGAGAAACGGAAGCAATACTCGGTAATGCTTCACCGCGAAATCCAAGTGTTTGAATGCGAAAAAGGTCATTTTCATCTTTTATTTTGCTCGTGGCATGGCGGTGGAAAGCATTGATACAATCATCCTTTTCAATCCCATCGCCATTATCCATCACACGAATTTTGCTTAGCCCTGCTTCTTCCACTTCAATTTCAATAACGGTAGCATGTGCATCAATGGCATTTTCCACGAGCTCCTTCACAACAGATGCTGGCCGTTCTACTACTTCCCCTGCAGCAATTTTATTCGAAAGCTGATCATCTAAACGGATGATCTTCCCCATATTCTCACCTCAAGTTTTTTAACTTCTTTTGGATCTTGTATAATTCATTCATCGCATCAAGAGGAGTCATATCTAGTAAGTCTAATGATTTTATATGTTGAATCACCTCGTATTCTTTTTTTTCTAGGTTCGTTGCCCTTTTTTTGTCCGACTGAATTTCCGCCTCTTCAAATAACGATAATTGCATTGCTTCTTTCACAGGTTGTTCGATTTTACCATGCTGATATTCCTCTTCAAACTGGCGTAACAGCTCTTTCGCTCGTTCAATGACTTGATCGGGCAACTGCGCAAGCTCTGCGACATGAATCCCATAGCTTTTATCTGCTGCACCTTCCTTGACTTTATGGAGGAACACGACTTTTCCATTTTCTTCAACTGCACTTACATGAACGTTTTGTAAATGTTCAAGGTTTTGTTCAAGAACTGTTAGTTCATGATAATGTGTCGAAAATAAGGTTTTGGCGCCAATATGGTCATGTATATACTCGATCATCGCCTGCGCTAAGGCCATTCCATCATATGTGGAAGTACCACGGCCAATTTCGTCAAATAATATTAAGCTTTGCGAGGTGGCATGATCGATCGCATTTTTCGCTTCTAGCATTTCCACCATAAACGTACTTTGGCCAGATACTAAATCGTCAGCCGCACCAATTCTTGTAAAAATTTGGTCAAATAACGGCAGCACCGCTTCGGATGCTGGTACGAAGCAACCGATTTGCGCTAAAATGGCTGTCAAAGCAATTTGCCTCATGTATGTGCTTTTCCCTGACATATTTGGACCTGTAATAAGGAGGAGGTTTCGACCATTTTTCATGAGACAATCATTTGGAACATAATCCCCTGAATTCATCACCTTTTCTACAACCGGGTGACGACCATCTTTAATGGATAACTCATTATGAGAAAATCTCGGCTTTGTATAATGGCGCTCCTCACTGACGACAGCAAAGCATTGTAAAACATCTAGTTCACTTATTTGCTTTGCCAATAGCTGCAGGCGTTTTATATACTCTTTCACACGATCACGAATTTGAACAAATAATTCGTATTCAAGCTCAACACTTTTTTCTTCTGCTTCTAATATTAATGCTTCTTTTTCCTTTAATTCAGGTGTCACGTAGCGCTCGGCATTAGCAAGTGTTTGCTTTCGTTCATAACGGCCCTCTGGCAATAAATGAAGATTCGCCTTCGTTACTTCAATATAGTAGCCGAACACTTTATTAAATCCTACTTTTAATGATTTAATACCTGTATGTTCACGCTCTCTTTGTTCGAGCTCTGCAATCCATTTCTTCCCGTTCCGACTTGCATCACGATATTGATCAAGCTTTTCATGAAAACCGTCTTTAATAATATTTCCTTCTTTTACAGAAAGAGGAGGGTTTGGGTCAAGGGCTATTTCTAGTAATTCTGCTAAATCTTCGCAAGGATCAATTTCTCTTGAAATTTTTTTCGCATAATCGTTGTTAAACGATGAAATGATTTTCTTAATAGCTGGTATTTTCTGCAATGATTTTTTCAATTGAATTAAATCTCTTGCATTTGCATTTCCAAACGCTACACGGCCGGATAGCCGTTCTAAATCATAAACTTCCTTCAATAATTCTCTTAATTCTTCACGTTCAAAATAATGATCGATCAAAGTTTCGACCATATTTAAACGCGTTTCAATCTTTTGGAGATCAAGAAGTGGCCGATCAATCCATTGCTTTAACATGCGCCCACCCATCGCCGTCTTTGTTTCATCCAAAAGCCAAAGGAGCGAACCCTTCTTACCTTTCGTTCGAATCGTTTCCGTTAATTCTAAATTACGTTTTGAATATAAATCCATCTTTAAATAATCTTGAAGCTGATAAAACTTGACTTTTTGAAGATGGTCTAAGCTTCGCTTTTGCGTTCTCTTTAAATAGTGATATAAACGTGCAAACGTCTTTTTTAATCTTTCATCGTGTAAATGTTCAATCAGGTTTTGAAAATGATTAAGGAGGTCCGTTTCCGACTCAAAGGAAAACGTTACGGCACATCGTTCTGAAATTTTCTTTTTTATTTCTTCCGGAAACTGTGGATCGACAACAATTTCACGAACATGATTGGAATAAAGCTCACTAATAACATCCTCTATATTCGAAAGAAGCGTCACATTCGATTCACCTGTAGTTAAATCTGTTAAGGCTAGTCCATAAAGAAATTCGTCTACATTTAGTGCAGCAATAAAATTGTTCTCTTTATCTTGAAGGGCTTTTCCGTCCATTAACGTACCAGGGGTGACTAATTGGACAACCTCTCTTTTGACAACGCCTTTTGCTTGCTTCGGATCCTCTGTTTGCTCACATATTGCTACTTTGTAACCTTTTTCTATTAGTTGTTCGATATAACTCCATGCAGAGTGATAAGGCACACCGCACATTGGAATGCGCTCTTTTGCTCCCCCATCACGGCTCGTTAACGTGATTTCTAATTCTTGGGAAGCTTTAATCGCATCCTCAAAAAACATTTCGTAAAAATCACCTAAACGGAAAAATAAAAAGGCATCCTTATAGTCTGCCTTAATTTTTAAATATTGTTGTATCATCGGCGTATATGCTGCCATGTGAATCCCCCAATTTTTATTTCGAAATCTCTTTCCATTTTTATATCGAATAAAAAGCATCTTTTATTATATCATAAAACTACTTTTAGAGACGAGATTCACGATGGTGGCCGTTTTTCATTGAAAAAAGAAAAACTAGAAAGGTTCCCTCCCTAGTTTTCGATTATTCTTCTGGTTCATCAAGCATCATTTCAGGATCTAAATCTTCTATTTCTTCCTCCAATTCTTCTTCCCAGTCTTCCCAATCCTCATCCTGTTCTGTAAATCCTTCTGTATTTATGGACACGACAACTTTCGTTTCCCCAATCACTTCTGCTAAAAATTCTCTTTCTACTTGAACAACGATATTTTCGCCATTTGGTGAAATCGTCACTTCTAAACAGTTTGGTTGTTGTAGCACGCGAGCAATCACTTCATGCTCATCATCTAAATAGTTATCATCTTTATATTTTAATTTTAAAACATCCGTGTATTTAACGGTTTCCGTTACAACTTCTGTTTTCGTATTTTCATTAAACGAGTACCAAACGTTGATATCATAGCTTCCGGAAATTTCAACGGTTTTCCCTTTTTTCCGAGCATCATATTTATGGTTAATAATCCATCCACCTAAAATACTTGCTGGCTTCTTTTCTGGGGAAATCGTATGGGTTGCCTGCGTAAATTTTTTCCCTTTCGCCACTACTGCTTTCGTAATAATTTCCCTGTATTCTGACATTTTACAAAAACCCTCCTCAAAACAATCTTCAGTGCACATTTGTACTTGATCTTTTATCCTTCAAGACATGTTGAAAAAAAATCATAAGACCTTCTAGTTCATTCTATGCGGACTTTAACAAATATGTACCTAAAATCATCAAATCTATATTTTTTTGCTTTGAAGAGGGGAATCAAATGAAAAAATGAGCGCTGTCAAATGATGACAGCGCTCCGGAAACTTTAATGACAGCTTCCTTTTGGACTATTTCTAATTTTTGAACCTGTTTCCCCTGTTAACAAATTTCCACCAGTTGAACGGATAATTTCGTCTGTCACATGGTTAGAAATCGTGTTGGCCACTAATTGCAATAAATCATTCACTTCAACTTGAGATTCTTTAAATTGTTGGACAATAGGAATTTGATCCAATTGTTCCATCAAGTGATCAATTTTTTCTTCCACTTGCTTCAAAGCTTCGTGTTTTCCGTAATGCTGGAAGTTAACAGCTTGCTTTTGCAAACTTTTAATACTAGCCATCATTTCCCGTACTTTTTGGTTTTCATTTATTTGTGCTTCAGCTTTTTTGAAAAAATCAACTTGTTCTGTTTCGGCAATCATCTGCGCAAGCTCTTTCGCTTTTTCTAAAATATCATCTTTAGTATATGCCATCTTTAGTTCACCTCTACAGCTTCTTCTACCATTTCTCCATCTAACGTCCACGTTTTCGCTTTTGTAATTTTTACTTTCACAAGCTGACCAATTGCTGATTTTGGTCCTCTGAAGTTGACTAATTTATTTTTACGTGTATATCCAGCTAAAATGTCAGGATTATTTTTTGATTCACCTTCAACAAGAACTTCGACGATTTTCCCTTCGTATTCTTTCATTTTTTTCGCAGAAATTTCATTCACTAAATTGTTTAAGCGTTGTAGACGCTCTTTTTTCACTTCCATCGGTACGTTATCCTTCATTTTCGCTGCAGGTGTACCTTCACGAGGAGAATAAATAAACGTATAAGCAGAATCAAACTCTACTTCACGGTAAAGGGATAACGTTTCTTCAAATTGCTCCTCTGTTTCGTTCGGAAAGCCTACAATAATATCTGTCGTTAAGGCTACATCTGGGATCGCTTCTTTAATTTTACGGACAAGCTCTAAATATTGTTCCCGTGTATATTTTCGAGCCATTATTTTTAAAATGTCACTTGACCCTGATTGAACAGGCAGGTGAATGTGCTCAACAAGGTTTCCTCGCTTTGCTAAAACTTCAATGAGACGGTCGTCAAAATCACGCGGATGACTTGTTGTAAAGCGAATGCGCGGAATATCAATATTGCGTAATTCATCCATCAAGTCACCAAGACCGTATTCCATATCTTCAAAGTCTTTGCCGTAAGCATTTACGTTTTGGCCGAGAAGGGTAATTTCTTGATAACCTTGTGCAGCTAAATGGCGCACCTCTTGGATAATGTCTTCTGGACGCCGGCTGCGCTCTTTTCCGCGTGTGTATGGAACGATACAATACGTACAGAATTTATCGCATCCGTACATAATGTTGACCCATGCTTTAATATTTCCTTTGCGAACTTTTGGCAGGTTTTCAATGACGTCTCCTTCTTTTGACCAAACTTCTACAACCATTTCTTTTGACATGTAGGCTTCATTTAAAATATGAGGAAGTCGGTGAATATTGTGTGTTCCGAAAATCATGTCAACATATTGGTATTGTTTTAATATTTTATTAACGACTGACTCTTCTTGGGACATACAGCCACAGACGCCAAGAAGAAGGTCAGGATTTTCCATTTTGAGAGGCTTTAAGTGACCGATTTCGCCAAACACTTTGTTTTCAGCATTTTCTCGTATGGCACATGTATTTAATAAAATAACATTGGCATCCTCTGGGCGGTCAGTCGGCTCATACCCAAGTGCCATGAAAATACCAGCCATGACTTCTGTATCATGTTCGTTCATTTGACATCCATATGTTCGGATGTAAAAATTACGACCGTTCCCCATCCCTTTAAACTGCTCTGGAATTTCGAAGTCTTTATGATATTTAACCTCTTCTTTTCCGCGCTTTTTAGCATCTTTTAAGGAAGGAGGCATATAAATACGTTCAAAATATTTGCTGTAATCCTTCTCGGATTTTTTGTCCGATGGATTCACAAGAGTTGTTGCCTTACGTTGCTTTTCATTCATGTTTGCATTCTCCTTTCAAAAGTTGACACTCGCTTTAAAAGAGTACACAATTTTATAGTATATAAGGAAAAGTCTTTGTGCACAATAATAACCGTCCTCTTTGCACTATTTTACATGTTTTTTTCATTACTTGCGAATGAAAGTTTTGTAAACGAAAAAAAAAAGTCAAGGTTGTTTGACATGAAAAATACAAACTGGATCATTTCGGTAAAAGGTTACTTAGGAGAAAAGAATATTGATGTTCCATTATGTGCGGAAGAATTAGGGAAATTGATCCCTGCTAACACCCAGAGCCAGACGTGAAATTGAAAACTTTAAGCTTTCAACAAGTGTTTCATATTCATTTTATACACATGAAAAAAGAGGCTGCTCAACTCAAAAATCCGTTTTGAGACAACCTCTTCTTTTTTACATAAATTCTGAAATAAGTTCATTAAATTTTTCTTCGCTAATCCGTAAATCTGCCTTTGATAAAGGCTCTTCACTGTAGCCATCAATAAGTTCTTGATAGGATGGTTGTTCTTTGTTTTGATAAATTAATCCCGTAACTAATCCGTTATGTTCCATAACTGTTTGCATGGCTTGGATGCGGTTGGATGAATCGTATCCATCTATATCGCTTAGTTTTGTTAAATTTTCTTTAAACCAATCATACGTATTTATTTTGTTATATGTGACACAAGGGCTGAAAACATTAATAAAGGCAAAACCTTTATGCGTAATTCCTTGTTCGATTAATGAAGTTAATTCTTTTAAATCTGTAGAAAAGCTTTGCGCCACAAAAGTTGCTCCAGCGGTTAATGCCATTTCAATGACAGAAAGTGGTGATTCAATAGACCCTTTCGGTGTACTTTTCGTTTGAAATCCGACCTCACTTCGTGGTGATGTTTGCCCTTTTGTCAACCCGTAAATTTGATTGTCCATCACAATGTACGTAATGTCAATATTACGGCGAATCGAGTGAATAGTATGGCCTGTTCCAATCGCAAAGCCATCCCCATCACCTCCTGCCGCAATTACGGTTAATTCTTTGTTCGCCATTTTTACCCCTTGAGCAATCGGAAGGGCACGCCCGTGAATGCCATGAAATCCGTATGAGTTAATATATCCTGAAATACGACCAGAACATCCAATTCCTGAAATGACTGCGAGCTCATGCGGCTCAAGCCCGACATTTGCCGCCGCTCTTTGAATGGCAGCTTGAACCGAAAAATCACCGCATCCAGGGCACCAATTGGGTTTTACTTGATTACGAAAATCTTTAAATGTCGCCATTTAGAACAACTCCTTGCATTTAGTGTATATTTCATGCGGCAAGAATGGATTTCCGTCGTATTTTAAAACGGAATGAATTTTGTCTTGATATCCGACATTCATTTTCAAAATATTGGCCAATTGACCTGTTGCATTTTGCTCTACTACGACTACTTTTTTCGCTTTTTCAACAAGCGGTAATAATTCCTTTGTTGGGAACGGATGTAGAAGACGGATGTGTGCATGATTGACTTTTAAGCCATCTTGTTCAAGACTCTGCATCGCTTCTTCAATCGCCCCTCTTGTTGAAATAATTCCAATAATTAGCAAATCTGGGTCTCCGTGCTTAACATTTCGATGGACAGCATGCTGAAATTGAATATGCTTTAATTTTCTCATGCGCTTGTCCATTTGCGTTTGACGGTTTTGTGCAGATTCTGACGGTTTTCCTGTTTCATCATGCTCTACACCTGTTACATGGTGAATACCATTTTTCATTCCCGGCAATACTCGTGGTGAGATGCCATCTTCTGTTACTTCATAACGCTTGAAATAGCCTTTATTTTCTAATTCAGGTAATTCTTCTGACAATAGTTTCCCTCGGCGAATTTCGATTTTCTCATATTCTAACGGCTCCACCGTCTGTTTTCCTAATGATAACTGCAAATCAGATAATAAAATGACAGGGCATTGGTATTCTTCTGCTAAATTAAATGCTTCAATCGTATCATAAAATGCTTCTTGTACCGTACTTGGCGCCAAGACGATTTTTGGGATTTCACCATGATTGCCATAAATCATTGCCATGATATCAGATTGCTCTTGTTTCGTCGGCAAACCTGTACTAGGGCCACCACGCTGTGTATCAACAATCACAAGTGGAGTTTCTGTCATCCCAGAAAGGCCGATTGATTCCATCATTAAAGATAACCCAGGTCCTGCTGATGCTGTAAAAGCACGCGCGCCGGCATAGTTCGCACCAATGGCCATTGTACAAGCGGCTATTTCATCCTCTGTTTGAATAACCGTTCCACCAAGTTCCGGAAGCTTCTTAATCAAGTACTCCATAATTTCCGAAGCCGGTGTGATCGGATAAGCAGCCATAAAGCGTGAACCAGCAGCTATTGCCCCTAGAGCAATGGCGTCATTTCCAATCATAAACATACGTCTTTTACCATCAGCTTTTTCTAAATAAAGATTTGTGCGATCATAGCCGAGCTCTTCCTTCATATATTGAGCTCCTTTTTTGATCGCTTCCATATTTTTTAAAACAACTTGTTCCCCTTTTCGACCGTAAGTAGCTTGAACTACTTCTTGATAGTGTGCAGGGGCAATATTTATAACAGCGCTAGTCGCTCCTATTGCTACCATATTTTTCATTAAAGAGGTACCAAGCTCTGTTGCAATCTCCGTAAAAGGCACTGGATATAAGGTTACATTTGAATTGTCAGGAATCGTTGGCTTAAATTTTGCATCTGCAATCACAATTCCACCATCTTTAAGCTCATGAAAGTTCACATCGATCGTTTCTTGATCGAATGCTACTAAAATATCTAAATCATGTGTAATCGTATGAACTCCCGTTGTACTTACACGTATTTTATTGTTTGTATGTCCACCTTTAATACGAGAAGAAAAGTGGCGGTATCCATATAAATAATAGCCAAGCCGATTTAAGGCGATGGAAAACACTTCTCCTGTACTTTCAATTCCTTCACCTTGTTGACCGCCTACTTTCCATGAAAGCTGATTTACCATAATCTATTTTGCACCCCTTTGTACGTAACATCATCATATTATTTTAAACTGTAAAACTTATTTATATTTTTATATAAAAATTAAAAACCTTTTTCAATTGTAGAACGAAGAGACAAAAAATACAAGAAAAATGTTTCAGCAATAACAGAAAATAATGATTATTCAAAAAAGTTGGATCATTACTTCATGATGATTATTATAATAAA
The DNA here is from genome assembly GCA_030812955.1 of Bacillus alveayuensis. Taxonomy (GTDB): domain Bacteria; phylum Bacillota; class Bacilli; order Bacillales; family Aeribacillaceae; genus Bacillus_CB; species Bacillus_CB alveayuensis. The sequence goes on along the minus strand of JAUSTR010000001.1, from coordinate 870,911 downwards.
TCCGATAAGATTTATCAACTTTATTTTCATTAAAAATTAAGAGGCTTCCCTATAAGACTCGTGACAGACCCCAATACAACTGGGTTCAGACGCCTATAGGACAGCCTCTTGTACATGTAAGAAGACTTATTTATTATCTAGGTTCAACAATCAGCTTTATAGCCGTTCTTTCCTCTCCATCAATTTGAATGTCCGTAAAGGCAGGAATACAAATTAAGTCAACACCACTTGGTGCAACGAATCCTCTTGCGATTGCTACTGCTTTTACTGCTTGGTTCAATGCACCAGCTCCAATCGCTTGAATTTCTGCGGCACCACGTTCTCTTAACACACCAGCAAGTGCCCCTGCAACAGAATTAGGATTTGATTTTGCTGAAACTTTTAATATTTCCATTTCTAGTTCCCCCTTATTTTTACAATAGATCGTGAGTGTTCATTAGAACAATTCCTATTAGAATTAAAATTGTTCAAAAAGTTTCCCATCCCATTTTGAACAATATCGATTTTCTTATGGTTACTATATTCACTAGTCACTTGCCGTATTCCTGCTAATTTTATGATTTTTTCTAAAAATTACAGCAGATTTTTTTATGAACATCTTAATTTATGATATTTATGACACAAGAGCTTCCATTTCAAACTCGATTACTCGAAAAATACATTGTCGTCATTGATCATAATTCGCTTAATCGAAGAAGCTTTTCCATTCTGTTCATTAATATCAATGATAACGGCGTTCAATTGTGTCCTTCCTTCCGCAATTTCAAAGCGAACTGGTAAACTTGTTAAAAATTTTTTGATTACCGCTTCACGGTCAACACCTAATATTCCATCAAAAGGTCCGGTCATGCCCACATCTGTTATGTACGCTGTTCCTTTTTCAAGTAAGCGTTCATCTGCCGTTTGAACATGTGTGTGCGTTCCGACAACGGCTGAAACTTTTCCATCTAAATACCATCCCATCGCTTGCTTTTCACTCGTTGCTTCTGCATGAAAATCAACAAAAATGAATGGGGTTCTTTTTTTTACTTCTTTGATTATCTCTTCCGCCTTTCGAAAAGGACAATCGATAGACGGTAAAAATGTTCTGCCTTGCAAATTAATGACGGCAAGTTCTTTTCCTTCGACTGAAACATATATGAACCCTTTTCCTGGGGTTCCCTCAGGGAAATTGGCTGGTCGAATCATTTGTTTAGCATGATCCATAAACTCAAATATATCTTTTTTATCCCATGTATGATTCCCCATCGTAATGACTTGTGCTCCGCTTTCAAGTAGTTGATGATAAATTTTTTCTGTCATCCCTTTCCCATGCGCAGCATTTTCTCCATTAACAATTGTTACATGTGGATTATATTTTGCTTTTAATTTAGGTAAATATCTTATGACCATCTCCCTGCCAGGAGAACCAACTATATCGCCTACAAATAATACTCTCATGAATGAAGCCCTTTCTAATCCATTATTAGTTTAAACGCACTTTCTGAATATAGTTTGGCATAAATAACCGAAAAAATAAAGTGGCGCCTTACAGCACCACTTTATTTTGCATATTCAACGGCACGTGTTTCACGAATAACCGTGACTTTTATATGGCCTGGATAATCAAGCTCCTCTTCAATTCGTTTGCGAATATCTCGAGCTAAACGATGTGCTTCTAAATCGTCAATGGCATCAGGTTTTACCATAATACGCACTTCACGACCAGCTTGAATAGCGTATGATTTTTCCACACCTTCAAACGACTCGGAAATTTCTTCGAGCTTTTCTAAGCGACGAATGTAATTTTCAAGTGTTTCACTACGTGCACCGGGCCGAGCAGCTGACAGAGCATCTGCGGCTGCAACTAGGACAGCAATAATTGATTTTGGTTCCTCATCGCCGTGGTGAGAAGCGATACTGTTGATCACTACCGGGTGTTCTTTATATTTCGTTGCTAATTCAACACCAATTTCAACGTGACTTCCTTCCACTTCATGGTCAATCGCTTTACCAATGTCATGCAACAGTCCTGCACGTCTTGCAAGCATTTCATCTTCACCTAGTTCAGCAGCCATTAACCCTGTTAAAAATGCTACTTCCATCGAATGTTTTAGCACATTTTGACCATAGCTTGTTCGAAATTTTAAACGACCTAATATTTTAATTAAGTCTGGATGCAATCCGTGAACTCCAACTTCAAAAGTCGTTTGCTCACCAACTTCTCGGATGTATTCATCCACTTCACGACGAGATTTTTCCACCATCTCTTCAATTCGTGCAGGATGAATACGTCCATCTTGTACAAGCTTGTCTAACGCAATTCTAGCCGTTTCTCGACGAATTGGATCAAAGCCTGAAAGAATGACAGCTTCAGGTGTATCATCAATAATAAGATCTATTCCCGTTAATGTTTCCAACGTGCGAATATTTCGTCCTTCACGACCGATAATCCGACCTTTCATTTCATCGTTCGGTAAGTTTACAACAGATACAGTTGTTTCGGCAACATGATCAGCAGCACAACGTTGGATGGCAAGGGAAAGAATCGCTTTTGCCTTTTTATCCGCTTCTTCTTTTGCGCGGCTTTCTGCTTCCTTCACCATGACTGCAATTTCATGGGAAAGCTCATTTTCAACTCGCTCTAAAATCAATTGTTTTGCTTCTTCACGAGTAAGACCAGAAATACGTTCTAACTCAGCTTGCTGCTCCTTTACCATCTCGTCCACTTTGCTTTCCATCTCTTCAATATGCTGTTGTCTTTCGTTAAGAGAATCTTCTTTTTTCTCAAGCATTGCTTCACGTTTTTCTAATATTTCATCTTTGCGATCGAGATTCTCTTCTTTTTGTAACAATCGATTTTCTTGTTTTTGCAACTCATTTCGTCTTTCGCGAATCTCTTTTTCAGCTTCAAGACGAAGCTTATGAATCTCATCCTTTGCTTCTAATAACGCTTCTTTTTTCGTTGCTTCTGCTTCCCGCTTTGCGTCTTCTATGATTTGCACGGCGGCATTTTTTGCCCCGGCAATCTTCGCTTCAGCAATGGATTTTCGTGCGAAATAACCAACAACTGCACCGACGATTAGGCCAAGCAAAATGGAGATGATTTCAATGGTACCCATTATTTTCACCTCCTCTTGCTATGAACTTGTTAACTTTCAAAATGTCGGTATTCATCATTTTGGATTTGCCAAGCTAGAGCGCCTAACCCTTGTCCAAACAATCTTTTCCTACGAAATGATCAACATTTCAAGAAAAATGGCTTATTCAAAGCCTTTTTGTCTTGGACCGTGCAGGCAGTAAAAGTGCTAGCTTTGCGCTTACGCTTTTCCTTACTGAATGTTCATCGTTAGCTTTAAAAGCTAATCATTCACAGAAAAATGTAAAATATACATATTAATTGTAATTGTGGGATTTCCCCTTGTCAAGTATACCTTCTTAACACCATCCATATTTTACCATTTTATTCATTAGCTAGCTTTCTGATATATATTAAAAGCACACTTTCACAAATGAAGTGTGCTTTCCACTCTTTATTCATCATCTAACAAAAATTCTTCCTGTCCGTTGTCCATATGTTCATTTGTCGAAAGGCCATAAGCTTTTCGGATTTCTTGCTGAATTTCCGCTGCAATATCTGGATTTTCACGTAAGAATTGCTTCGCATTTTCGCGTCCTTGTCCTAAACGCTCATCTTTATAAGAATACCAGGAGCCGCTTTTTTGAACAATATCTAGCTCAGAACCGAGATCGATGATTTCTCCCTCTTTTGAAATCCCTTCTCCATACATAATGTCTACTTCAGCTGTTCTAAATGGAGGAGCCACTTTGTTTTTTACAACTTTTATTTTCGTTTTGTTCCCAACCATGTCGTTTCCTTGTTTTAGCTGCTCGGCGCGGCGTACTTCTAATCGAACGGAAGAATAAAATTTAAGGGCGCGTCCACCAGGAGTTGTTTCTGGGTTTCCAAACATGACGCCAACTTTTTCGCGTATTTGGTTAATAAATATCGCAATCGTTTTCGATTTATTAATCGCACCAGATAGCTTGCGTAATGCTTGAGACATTAAACGTGCCTGCAAACCAACATGTGAATCTCCCATTTCACCCTCAATTTCTGCTTTCGGAACTAAAGCTGCTACAGAATCGATGACAATAATATCTACTGCACCGCTTCGGACAAGAGCTTCGGCGATCTCTAACGCTTGCTCACCTGTGTCAGGCTGTGAAAGCAATAGCTCATCAATATTAACACCTAATTTTTGCGCATAAACTGGATCTAAGGCATGCTCCGCATCAATAAAGGCAGCCTGTCCTCCTTGTGCTTGCACCTCTGCAATGGCATGTAGCGCAACGGTTGTTTTACCAGAACTTTCTGGACCATATATTTCAATAATCCGCCCTCTCGGATAGCCACCGACACCGAGTGCGGCATCTAATGCTAATGAACCGCTCGGAACAGTTGAAATTTTTCGTTCAGCCTGTTCGCCAAGCTTCATAATCGATCCTTTACCAAATTGTTTTTCAATTTGTTTTAGCGCCATTTCCAGCGCTGCTTGACGATCACTCACCATGTTTCCTCCTTTTATAATAGACTACATTAAATATACATTGTTTTTAGCCATTTGCCAAGAAAAAACGAACATTTATTCGTTTTTTCGTTTTATCAAGATTTTGCTATTAAAAAATTGGGTTTTCGATTGGAATAAGTACATTTTTGCATTTTTTCGTGAAAAGAAAAATAAAAAATCTAGCAATCAAGCATTTTCATTAAATGATAGCACCCATAATTTACCGTTCGCTTTCGAATACTGTCGCGTGATCCAGCAAGATGTAGCTCGTACACATTTGTTTTTTCTTTTGTCGCAATTCCAACAAAAACCGTACCGACAGATTGATTTTCAAGCGGCTCTGGTCCAGCAACCCCTGTAAAGCTAATCCCAATATCACTTCCGATTAATGTGCGAACGTTTTCAGCCATTTCTTTGGCGCATTGTCTGCTTACTGCTCCATATTTTTGAAGTGTCTCCTTTTTCACATGGAGCATTTGTTGTTTCACTTCATTTGTATAACTTACAACTCCTCCTTTAACTACTTGAGAGGCGCCTGAAATATTCGTAAGCAGTTGCAAAAACAGCCCCCCTGTTAAGCTTTCGGCACTAGCAATCGTAAATTGAATTGCTTGAAGCCGTCTCAATATTTGTTCTGGCAAGGACGTTTCATCATAACCATAAAAATATTGACCTACCCTTGCTAAAATATAATCTTCCATCTGATCCAGCAATTGTTCAGCCTGTTTCTGATCATGATGTTTCGCTGTAATCCGCAAGGTCACTTCACCGTCTTTGGCTAATGGGGCAATGGTAGGATTGGATTGTTTATCAATTAAATCTTCAATTTCTGTTTCTAATTGTGATTCGCCAATTCCGAAAAACCTTAATACACGAGAAGTAATCGTATCGTTCGCACCGAGCTGATCTTTTAAATAAGGAATTCCATAATTTAAAAACATCGGTTTCATTTCTTTCGGTGGTCCTGGTAGAAGCATCCATATTTTCCCTTCATGTTGAAACGCCATACCAGGAGCCATACCATGATCATTAGGCAAAACATAGGAATCGGAAATGACGAATGCTTGTTTGCGGTTATTTTCAGACATCTTTCGCTTCGTTTTTTGAAAATAATCTTCAATTTGTTTCATCGATTGCTGATGAAGCGAAAGTGTTCGATTGAACATATGAGCGATCGTTTCCTTCGTTACATCATCTTTCGTAGGACCAAGACCTCCAGTAAAGATGATGAGATCCGATCGGCTCCTAGCTATTTCAATGGTCTTTTGTAGTCTTGTCGTATTATCGCCAACAACCGTATGATAATAAACATTCACTCCTAATTCTGCTAATTGCTTTGATAAAAATTGCGCATTTGTATTCGCAATTTGACCGAGTAATAATTCAGATCCTACAGCAATAATTTCCGCATTCGCCTTCATACTCAGGCCCCCTTTTATTTCGAATTGACAAAAGCATGTTTATTTTTCATAAAATAATCTAAACCTGAAATGATAGTGAAAATGACGGCAATCCATAAGGCGATGTTAGAAAATGGAAAGCCGAATAATGAAAACGGCAAATTATGTAATAATAGTGCGGAAATTGCGACAATTTGAGTCCATGTTTTAATTTTACCAAGCATATTTGCCGCCACAACTTCTCCTTCCCCTGCGAGTACTAAGCGCAAGCCTGTCACTGCAAACTCACGGCTAATAATGATGATCACCATCCATGAGGGAGCAAGAGAAAGTTCCACTAAAATAATTAAGGCAGCTGATACTAATAGTTTATCAGCTAGAGGATCTAAAAATTTCCCTAAATTGGTGACTAAACCAAGCTTTCGAGCAAAATAACCATCAATCCAGTCTGTTGTAGAAGCTAAAATGAAAATAAGCGCACCAATGAAATGGGTGATTGGCAGCGTATGAGAATCAATGGTGAAAACCCCCCAATCAAAAGGAACGAGCATCACCACCATAAAAACAGGTATGAGAAAAATTCTGGCTATCGTAATTTTATTAGGTAAATTCATTGTTTTTCACCCTCCAAAAAAATTTTACAGGTTCTGTCATATAACGACTATTTGTAGGCAAAGAAAAAGTCATCTATGACGATGACTTTTTAAAGACAATAGTCATTTCTTGGCGAACAACATTTTTCGGATCGATTTCATAAGGGACCTCTTGATCATTAATCAAGATGGTGGCATCTGAAGCGTCGCCAATGACGATGTTGATGTTGCTTTCTGCCGATAAATCAAAGGATTTTTCTTGATCTTCGTACATCATTCCTTGGAAAAAGGTATTCCCTTTACTGTTTTTTACTTCTATCCATGTATCTCCTTTTGAGGTAATCTTTAAAGTAAATTGATCCGTATTCGTTAATTCATAAACGGTTTTAGAATTCGTTTTTTCGGTAACCGTTAATTGTTGATTGAGCTCTTCAGACGAATTCGACTGCTCAGGAGCTTTTTCTTCAACTTGTTCTTTTTCGGTTATTGAATCTTCTTTTTCACTAGGAGATACTCCAGATGTCTCGATCCTTACCTCATTCACTTCATCATCTTGATGTACACTTTCTTGCTGATCATTGTTCATCACTTTTTGAACGAGAACCCAAACAATGATCGCAAGGACGATTAGCGCAAATGCCATTAATACCTTTGGAAGAAGCTCTAATGCTTTAGTAGCCGATTTTGACATTTGCCTATGTGTCCGTACACGAGAAAGCTGCTCAGGAATATCATCCTCGTATGTATTTGGGATTTCATTTTGAAACTGATCGAACACCTCATCTGGATCTAAACCGACTGCTTCAGCATATTGCTTAATGAAAGCACGCACATAAAAATTGCCAGGCATGACCGCATAATTTCCTTCTTCGATTCCTAATAAATAACGCTTTTGAATTTTTGTCATTTGTTGGAGATCATCAAGGGAATAATTTTTTTCCAGACGTGCTTGTTTGAGATGGTTACCTAGCTCACTCACTTGTAACACCTTCCTAAAATTCGAATCCATTAAAGCCTGATGGATCAAACATTTGTCGATCATCAACTAATTCATATGTAATTTCTTCATCTGGGTCATGGCGTAGCTCAATAATATAATCAAAGTCATCCATCGTATATTCAGTATTTTGCACAAAAACATCTGGGTGTTCAACTACTTTCGTAGCTGGAAGACGCATAACTTCTCTCACTAATTGCATATGTCGTTCATTCCCTCGCTTCGTTGTCACAACCCCATCTAATATAAATACATGGTCCACATTATATTCATCAGCAATTAGTTGACTGCGAATGGTTTGTTTTAATAGAGTGGATGATAAAAAAAGCCATCGCTTATTTGCACAAACACTTGCCGCAACTATGGATTCTGTTTTCCCCACACGTGGCATGCCGCGAATACCTATTAATTTATGTCCTTCGCGTTTAAACATCTCTGCCATAAAATCGACAAGAATTCCGAGCTCATCGCGAACGAAGCGAAACGTTTTTTTATCATCGGCATCACGTTGAATATAACGACCATGTCTGACAGCTAGCCGATCACGCAGCTTAGGCTGTCTTAGCTTCGTAACGGTAATATTATCCATTGTATTTAAAATGGATTCAAGACGTTTGATTTGTTCATAGCTATCACATTTTAAGAGCAGTCCACGCCTTTTATCGTCAACACCATTGATCGTAACAATATTAATACGAAGCATGCCAAGAAGAGAGGAAATATCACCTAAAAGCCCCGGTCTATTTTTTTGAATTTGATATTCTAAATACCACTCTAATTTCGCCAATGACTTAGACCCCCAATACTATATAGCACCTCTATGCCTATAATATATTATTTTAGGCAATAACGAAAGAATAAATCTATTTACGAAAGTAATAAAAAAGAGAGGAACTCCCCTCTCTAGCGATCTGAAATCATGGCAAAAAGAGAGGAATGCTCCTCTCTTAGTGAGTATTTTGGACTAATTTGACCATCACGCTTGCAATCGCATGCTGTTCATCTTCAGAAGCTACACGCCAAAGATCAGCTAAAACTTTTTCTTCCGGTGTTCTCGGTTCAACTTGTTTTGCTAAATAATCTCCAATTTCATAAGCTAATGATGAAATCACCTCATTATTCAAGCCTTGTTGTTGAGCTTGTTGAAGACGATCTCCTAAAAAATCTTTCCATTGATGCCAATTATCTAAAACAGACATATCATTCCCTCCTTTATTTCGTATACAAAATTATTTTTCCTTTCTTATTACGGTTTTATGCAGGAGGGAATTGTTAACAATACCAGCCGCCATTCACCGATAAAACCTGTCCCGTAATATACGAAGATTGTTCACTCGCTAGAAAATAGGCAGCATTTGCGACTTCCTCTGGCATTCCAAATCGTCCAAAGGGAATTTCTTCCATAATCATTTCTTTTTCTTCCTGAGACAAGTGGTCATTCATTTTTGTATAAATAGCGCCAGGTGCAATGGCGTTAACGCGGATGCCAGTCGGAGCAAGCTCTTTTGCTAATGCTTTAACAAAAGAAATTTGCCCGCCTTTTACCATCGAATAGGCGACTTCACATGCTGCACCTGTTAAGCCCCAAATGGAGGAGACCATAATGATACTTCCCTTTTTTCTTTCAATCATTTTCGGAACAATTTGCTGTGTTAAATAAAAAGGTGCTTTTAAATGGATCGACAATAATGATTGAAATTCCTTATGTGTTACATCTTGAATCAAACCGTAATGTGAAGTGCCGCTTGCGTATATCACCACATCAAGCGGCTCCGTAATTTGTTCAGCTGCTTGAAAAATCTCTGATTCAATAGAAAAATCGGCTTGTATCGGCACAATTTTCGTCTTTGGATATTTTCGCATTAATTCTTGTATTGGCTTTTGATGATTGCGATAATGTATATAAAGAGAGTACCCTTCTTGTGCAAATTTTTCACTAATGGCAAGGCCAATTCCACCGCTTCCTCCGGTAAGAAAAACTGTTTTCATCCTTTCACCTTTCTATATGAAAAAATTCTACATTACCTTTATAGAATATATTTCATCCTTCTTTCTTATATTGTTTTGGTATGACTTGACAAACAGTTATACGATCTTCTTGTACGTTTTGCTGCAATACGTTTTCAATATCTTCTATTGATAATTTTTCTAACATTGGAACGACATCGAATAAATTCATCTCATTAAAGGCATATCGAGTAAACTGGTTAGCAATAAATTCTGGAGAATTAAGAGTCCTTAGAAACGTACCAATTTTTTTCTTTTTCGCTTTTTCTAGCTGTTCATTTGTTAAGGAATGTTCTTTCGCTCGTTTCAACGTTTCATGAATGGTTTCAGCTAGCTTATCTGGCTCTGATGTGTCTCCACCAATCATCGCAAATCCAAAACTAAATTCCTCCGTGTAATCATAGCTAAACGTATCATCAATTAAACCTTTTGTATACATGAGCTCATAAGCATCGGAGCTTTTCCCAAAAAGCATTTCCAATAATAAATTCATACTGAGTTCATGTTTTAACAAATCTTCACCCTTTCGGTACGGTTGATAAGCTTTTATACCGACTAAACATTTCGATGATTGAACATTCATATATATTTTTTCGAGAGGCTTAAAAACAGACTCTCGCTCTTCAATTGTAGCTCGCTTGATTTCTTGTTTCGCTGAAAACTGTTTTTTCGCTTGATTTTCCCGTACTTGATCCATTATTTTTTCAGGATTCACAGGGCCAACGATAAATAAAAGCATATTGCTTGGATGGTAAAATGTCTCATAACATACATATAACATTTCTTTCGTAATCTGATCGATAGAATCAATCGTCCCCGCAATATCGATCCGAACAGGATGGTTTTCATACATATTTCGAATTAAGCCAAAATAGACACGCCAATCTGGATTATCATCATACATGTTAATTTCTTGACCGATAATCCCCTTTTCTTTTTCAACCGTTTGCTCGGTAAAATATGGGGATTGTACAAAATCGATTAACGTTTCTAAATTTTGTTCAACATTTGCCGTGCTTGAAAATAAATAGGCTGTACGAGTAAAGGAAGTAAAAGCATTCGAAGAAGCCCCTTGTTTACTAAATTGCTGAAAAACGTCACCATCTTCTTTTTCAAATAGTTTATGCTCTAAAAAATGAGCAATTCCATCAGGTACTGAAATCATCTCCTCTTTTCCGATGGGAACAAATCGATTGTCAATTGAACCATATTTCGTCGTAAATGTCGCGTACGTTTTATGAAAACCTTGTTTGGGAAGAACATATACTTGAAGGCCATTTGCCATTTTTTCATAATATAACGTCTCATCTAACTGATTAAACTCAATCTGTCTCATCGTTCTCTATTACCTCCGTATCCTTTTAAAAAGTAAATCGTATCAAGCTTCATTTTATTAGCAAATGCCACTACATCTTTTTTCGTTACTTCGTGAATCCCTTTAATCCATTCTTCGATTGTTCGTTCTTTTTTAGCAAGCACGTTATTGTATAACACTTCCACCATTCCATAGGCTGTATCAATCGTTTCTAATAATTGATTTTGAATAATCGCTTTCGTTTGTCCTAATTCCTTTTCTGTAAATTCGCCATTTCTCATCGCTTCCATTTGTTCTTGGATGATGGACAAAGTTTTTTCATAATTGGACACTTCAATTCCTGACATGACAAATAATATTCCCTTATGGCTTTCCACTCTAGATGCTGCATAATAAGCTAAGCTTTCTTTTTCTCGAACGTTAATAAATAGTTTTGAATGAGAAAAGCCGCCAAAAATGCCGTTAAAAACTTGTAAAACATAATAATCATCATCTTGATAAAAAGTATTGGTTCGATATCCAATGTTTAGTTTTCCTTGTTTCACATCTTGCTCTTCGATTACTTCCTTTACGTCTTGACGAGAAAATTGCTTTGTTATGACTTCCTCATATCCTTTTCTCTCCACTAGTTGCGTAAAATGTTTATTTACATATTGTTGTATCGTCGTATGAGAAACATCGCCAACGATATACAAATCAATATCGTCTTGTCGCAGCACTTTCTGATAATAATCTGTTAAACTTTTCGCAGAAATAGATGGAATATCTTCCAATTCGCCGTTTACATGTAATCGATATGGTTCATTTTGACACATTTCTTGTACTAGCCGTAGGTTTGCATACCTCATCTTATCATCGAACACGGCTTGAATTCGTTGCTTTAATGTTCTTTTTTCTTGTTCAACGATGTCTTGAACGAATTTCCCCTTTTCCATATGTGGTTTTAACAAAATTTCCGCTAATAATTTGATCCCTTTTTCTAAAAGCGGCATTTGATCGTGCAAAAATTTTTCATTCGGAATTTCCAGTCGAATAGAAATAATATGATGTTCTCCCTTTTTGGACAATTCAACATGTAAAAAAGCTCCATATAAATCATCTAAATATTTTCTAAGTTGTGACGATGTTGGAAAAGACTCTGTTCCTCTTTGCAAAACATATGGAAGGATCGCTCGATGAGTCACATCTTCTTCTGTAAGAGGTGCTTTTAATTTTAAAATAAGCGTATTTGTTTTAAATTTTTTCGTTTGTACTGTATGTAGAGTCAGTCCGTTTAATTCAGCTTTTTTTTCCTCAATATAAGCCATTTTAGCCCTCCTTTTTAGCATTAAAAATGAATGATTTATTTAATGATAGTGTGGCCATTAATCATCTATATTGAAACATCCTCTTTTTGTCATTATAACAGCTAGGATAGATAGAAAGAAAAGAAATCGAACAACGATTTTCTACAATATCGTTATTTCTAAAACGAGAAAAAGAGACTGCGAATCGTTGCAGCCTCTCCAATAAGTTTACATAATCTTATTATTGTATACCACATTATGAAAATCTTTTTCGGACAACGTGAAAGCTAAATTTATCCGCACGAAAATAGTTGAGAGAATATAAAACCGGCCGATCCTGTTGATCAAAATGTACTTGTTTTAATAATAAAAGAGATGTTTCAGGATCACACTCTAATATCGGAGAAATTTTTTCATGATAACCGATTGGCTCGATGTTCGCAACGGCATAGCTAATTTGAGCACCACATTCTTCTAAAAGAACAAATAATGATTCTTGTTTATGATTAAAGGTAATTGGCAATATGGAACGCGGGATTTTATCTAAACAATAAACGACAGGTTGTCCATTGGCTGTGCGAACACGTTCTACTAACAATATTTCATCCTTTTTACTAACTTCTAATCGCTTCATATCATCTTCAGTTGGCCAAATAATAGAGGACGATAAAAAAATCGTACCTGGTTTCATGTTCGCATTTTTAATCATATTTGACACACTTTGGAGTTGTTCAATTCCAGAAGTAAAAAGTGGTTTTGAGCTAACAAAAGTTCCGACCCCGTGACGACGTATAATAACATTTTCTTCTTCCAAAATCCGGAGTGCTTCGCGAAGAGTTGCCCGACTCACTCCGAGCTTTTTCGAAAGTTCGAATTCTGAAGGAAGCTTTTCCTTCTCTTTATATACCCCTTTTTCAATATCTTCTTTTATTTTATCAATGACTTGTAAATATAAATGGCGATTGTCTGTTTTGATCGTCATAATGTGCCTCCATCAAAAAGTCATCACTTGTAAAAATAATCGAGATATAATATACCATGATTTGATCTATAAATAAAGAAAAAGTTTCAGAATGGTCGATACATTCAAAATAGAAAAAAGAACGAGAAAGTCACAAAAGCTTGTCGATAAAAGTTGACAAGCTTTTGTTAATGACCGGGAACAAAAAATGTTTAAAGACACTCTTTTGCAAATAACGTTCCAATTTACGAAGATAATTGTTCATATTGCTCTTTTGTTAGTAGCACTTGGCGAGGTTTACTTCCTTCATACGGACCGACGACCCCTCGTTCTTCCATCGCATCGATAAGTCTTGCTGCCCTCGTATAACCGATTCGAAATCTCCTTTGCAGCATCGATACACTGGCACTTTGCATTTCAATGACTAGTTGTACGGCTTCATCATATAATTCATCCGCCACTTCTTTTTCTACATCTACTGAATCATTTAGAATCATGTCTTCTTGATACTGAGCTTTTTGTTGGGAAATGACATAATCGACGACTTTTTCGACTTCTTCATCCGATAAAAAAGCCCCTTGTACTCGAATTGGTTTAGACGCACCTACCGGTAAGAACAACATATCTCCTCTCCCTAATAATTTTTCGGCACCTCCCATGTCTAAAATGGTTCGCGAATCCGTTTGCGACGAAACACTAAAAGCAATTCTTGATGGAATATTCGCTTTAATCACACCTGTTATGACATCAACAGAAGGGCGCTGTGTTGCGATAATTAAGTGAATTCCAGCTGCACGAGCCATTTGAGCTAAACGCGTAATACAATCTTCTACATCAGAAGATGCGACCATCATCAAATCAGCAAGTTCATCGACAATGACAACAATATATGGAAGCTCTAGTTGTTTCTCCTGTTGTTCAGCATTTTGTCTCCTTATCCATTCGTTGTACCCTTCAATATTGCGAGTCCCAGTATGTGAAAAAAGCTCGTACCTTCTTTCCATTTCATTGACAACCTTTTTCAATGCTTGAGACGCTTTTTTTGGATCTGTTACAACTGGGGTAAGTAAATGGGGAATTCCGTTATACACATTTAATTCTACCATTTTGGGATCAATCATCATCATTTTCACTTCATGAGGCTTCGCTCTCATTAAAATACTTGTAATGATTCCATTAATACATACACTTTTTCCGCTTCCTGTTGCTCCTGCCACCAACATGTGCGGCATTTTATTTAATTCAGCTAATACGGCTTCCCCTGTAATATCGCGCCCAAGTCCAATTAGCAGCTTTGAATTTGGTTTGTCGTTCGCTTTCGATTCAAGTACTTCTCTTAATGATACCATAGCCACTTCAGAGTTTGGTACTTCAATTCCCACTGCTGACTTACCTGGAATAGGCGCTTCGATGCGAATATCTTTCGCAGCAAGCGCTAATGCTAAATCATCACTTAAATTGACGATTTTACTGACTTTCACCCCAACATCTGGGTATACTTCATATTTTGTCACCGCTGGTCCTAAATGTACTTGTGTCACTTTCGCTTTCACACCAAAGCTCTGAAACGTTTTTTCAAGCTTACGTGCATTTTCGTAAATATTTTGCTTATCTGTATGTTGTCCACTATATTTTGGCAGAGATAATAATTCAATGGGTGGAAGCTGATAATCTTTATTTTCTTTCTCAACAATGTTGATCGCTCCAACAGACTCATCATCTGTTTTCTCTTGGTTTTGTTGAGAGTCTTTTTCCTGATTTGCTTCCTTTGATGAAACCGTTTCTTCTTGAGATCGATCCGTAAAACTTGAAATGATTGGTTGTATTGTCGGTTCTTCCTCCTCGACTACTTCTTTCTCATTCTTATCGTCAAATTGTTTTTGAATGGATTTCCTTTTTTTCTTTTGAATACTTCCTCTTTTAATGGAAGCAGGAAGGTGCTTCATATCTTCAACAAAAGCAAAAAATTGTTTCGTTAAGAACTTGAACATTGGGCTAAAAATGTTTTCCATAACGACCCCAAGAGATTTTCCTGTAAAAAGGATCATACCAATCATGATAAAACAATAAGCGACAATACGTGCTCCTTCAGCTGCAAATAAATAATAAAAACAAGCAAATAATATCGCACCTACCATTCCACCACCAAGGTCAGGTGAACTAATTTCTCCCCTTAATTCCATAAAGAATAGTTCCCATGTATTTAAAATAACACTTGGAGAAGCAAATGTTCCCCCTTTTGATAAATTATAAAATAGCTTGATATGACTTAATAATAAAATCGAACCAAAAATAAAATATATTCCGACTAGCTTACGTGTAAAGAGCATTGGTAATGATTTATTCCAAAAAATATATAAGGAAAATATAGCTAAGGCTAATATACAGACGATAAACCATTCACCAGTAAAAAATCGAAATAAGGAGATGATCGTACCACCAACAAAGCCTAAATCGGCTAATGAAATGATGGAAAGGGCAAACAATAGAAGCCCTGCAATTTCAAATTTTAATCGCTGTTGCCAGTTGTTTTTTTTCTTACGTTGTTTTCGTTTTTGTTTTGCCACTTAAAATCCCACCTGTAGCCTTTTTCTATGTCATGAAAAACAAGTGAATATGATGTAAAATATTCGATTCAGAATAAAAGAAGAAAGCAGCCAAATGCTGGCTGCGAACGATTGTTTGTATCGTTATTATAGCATAACAAATAAATAGTTTGCCACATAACTTCTAAAGATTAGGCTGTTTTCGTAAACTTTGTTGCTTTTCGACTGTCCATGAACCGATCAACGCCTTTTGTTCGGTTCACATCACACAAAAGTATGACATAGCAAGCGTGTCGCTTGCCTGGACAGTCGAAAAGCTATGGTTGTAATGCAACAATTTTTTAGAAAAGAGTCAAGGATTAAAAGCTTTTATCAAAATACTGGACAGTTTGTCCAGGCATAATCGAATCAATTAAAAAATGATTAGGATTGCTGCTTAAAACACGTACAATACGGTAACGCATCGGTTCATATTCTTGAACGAGTACAGAAATTCCATGAACTTGGACAACCTTTTGTTTCAAAAACTCCTCATTTGCACCTTGGAAAATGAGTTCTTGGGGCATCGTCGTATACAAAATCATTGTAGCATACCATTCCCTTTCTGTTTCGATCGTTCAATTAATTCACTTAACTTTTTCATCGCTTTTCCTACTCCACCAACCTCATTAATTAAACCATATTTCACAGCATCCATTCCAACAATATTTGTTCCAATATCTCTTGTTAAATTTCCTTTTGAAAACATTAATTCCTTAAACTTATCTTCTGTTATATTGGAATGCTTTGTGACAAAGTTAATCACCCGCTCCTGCATTTTATCTAAATATTCAAACGTTTGGGGAACACCAATTACAAGACCTGTTAGACGAACAGGATGAATCGTCATCGTAGCGGTCTCAGCGATAAACGAATAATTACAAGAAACGGCAATTGGGACACCAATCGAGTGGCCTCCGCCAAGAACAATTGATACAGTTGGTTTTGTTAGTGATGCAAGCATTTCACTAATAGCAAGGCCTGCTTCAACATCGCCCCCTACCGTATTTAAAATCACTAATAATCCTTCAATTTTAGGGTTTTGTTCGATGGCGACAATTTGTGGAATGATATGTTCGTATTTCGTCGTTTTATTTTGCGGTGGAAGTTGAACATGTCCTTCAATTTGTCCGACAATCGTTAAACAATGAACATTCGATTCATTTGCCATTTGCGGGACATTGATTTGTCCAAGCTTCTGAATATTTTCAACGATGTTTTCTCTTCCTTCACTTTTTTCCTCTTTTTCTGTTCCTGATTGATGTTCATTTGGAAAATGAAATTCATTCACCTATATCCCATCCTTTCTTCCAACATCATGCAATTAGTATGAACTTTTTTTTTCTTTTCATGCGAGTTTCCGGTTGTAAACAGAAAAAAAAGAGACGGCCCTAAGTGTTAGACCCCATGTTTAAGGTCAGACACTTATCGGACAGCCTCTTAATATTCCATAATGATTGGCAAAATCATCGGTCGACGTTTTGTTTGTTCAAATAAATAATGATTGAGGGCATCACGAATATTTTGTTTAATAGATGACCATTCTGTTGTTTTTTCTTCCATGCATTTGAATAAAATGTCTTTCACCATTTCAACAGCATTAGAAATGAGTTCTTCTGATTCACGAACATAAACAAATCCTCTTGTAATAATTTCTGGACCTGCGACAATTTGTTTGTTCGTTTTATTCAAGGTGACGACAACAATTAAAATTCCATCTTGAGATAGCAAGCGGCGATCTCTTAATACAATGTTTCCAACATCCCCGACTCCAAGTCCATCAATTAATATATTACCAGCTGGAACTTTTTGTCCTGTTTTAACGGTTCCTTTATGAAATTCAATGACGTCACCTTTATCGATGATGAAGATATTTTTTTCCGGTACACCAACAGATTTCGCTAATTTTGCATGGGCCTTTTGCATTTTATATTCCCCATGCACAGGAATAAAATATTTTGGTTTCATTAAATTTAACATTAACTTCAATTCTTCTTGATAGCCATGTCCAGAAACATGGATATTGCTATTTTTTGTGACAACATGTGCTCCGGCACGGTAAAGGAGATCAATGGTTTTGGAAAAGGTTAATTCATGACCAGGAATGGGGGAAGTTGCAATTAATACCGTATCTCCTTCTTCGATATTATATTGTTTATGGACTCCTCTCGCCATTTTCGATAAAACCGATAACGGCTCTCCTTGATGACTTGTTGTCATAATTAAGACTTTGTTTTTTGGATATTTAGAAATATTTTGGACAGGAATGATTAAATCTTCTGAAACGGTTAAATATCCTAATTTTATCGCAATATGAATGACATTCATGATGTTTTTTCCAACAATCACAAGTTTTCGGTCATACTTTTCGGCCGCATGGATCACTTGTTGAATTCGGTTAATGTTTGAAGCAAATAAAGAAACAATGACTCTTCCTTTCGCTTTATAAACGACATCTTGAATTTCCTCTTCAACTACTGCTTCTGATCCTGTATAACCAGGTATTTCGGCGTTCACACTATCAGAAAGTAAACAAAGAACTCCCTCATTACCAATACCGGCCATTTTACCGATATCCGCATATTGATTTCCTACTGGTGTTTGATCAAATTTAAAATCTCCAGTATAAACAATAGCTCCCATTGATGTATGAAAGCAGATCCCAACAGAATCAGGAATACTATGGTAAGTACGGAAAAAGGAAACATGGACTTGGTCAAAAGAAAGGATAGAAGAATCGCTAACTTCACGCAAATCTGCTTTTTCATGTAAACCATAAGTCTTTAAACGTTCCCTCACAAGAGCAAGCGTCAGTTTCGTTCCAAAAATCGGAACGTTTATCTTTTGTAAAACGTGAAAAATACTTCCGATTTGCTCATCATGTCCGTGCGTTAAAAATAAAGCTTTAACACGATCTTTATTTTCTTCTAAATAAGAAATGTCTGGGATCACTACATCAATACCGAGCATTTCATTTTCCGGATACATTAATCCCGCATCTACAATGAAAATATCCGAATCGATCTCGATGACATACATGTTTTTACCGATTTCGCCAACGCCACCTAAGGCAACTACCTTGATTTTTTCTGTCTTTTTCATAAGTTTAGATTGTCCTCCCTAACGATCAGTCCCCGTCCAAAGTCACTTAAAATTATTATAACTGATCGGTGAAAAGGAAGACAAGAAAATAATGGAGGTTGTTTAAGAGTTATGTATAATAAGTGGTTAAAAAAAGTGCCAGCCTTTACGAAGGGCTGACACTGTCGGGGAATTCTCTATAAACTTAATAATTTTTTAAAACCTTTGTTAAATCTTCTCGTTCTTCCTGTGTTAGTGGAACAAGCGGTAGTCTTACAGAACCTACATCTAGCCCTTTTATTTGTAAAGCCGTTTTGACCGGTACTGGACTAGGTGCAGCAAACAATTGCTTCATGATCGGTAACAATTGTTGATGAAGTTTTGCAGCTTTTTGCACATCCCCTGAATGAAAGGCTGATAACATTTCTTGCATTTCATCTCCAATGATATGAGAGGCAACCGAAACGACGCCT
Organism: Bacillus alveayuensis; assembly: GCA_030812955.1. Taxonomy (GTDB): domain Bacteria; phylum Bacillota; class Bacilli; order Bacillales; family Aeribacillaceae; genus Bacillus_CB; species Bacillus_CB alveayuensis. The sequence goes on along the minus strand of JAUSTR010000001.1, from coordinate 851,663 downwards.
TTTCCACCAATCGACATAACCGGAATGGATAAGCTATCATCACCGGAAAATAGTGCAAAATCTTCCGGTGTTTCCGCAATGATTTTCGTCATCGCCTCTATATTACCACTTGCCTCCTTGACAGCAACAATATTTTCAATGTTCGATAATTTAATCACAGTTTCAGGTGCAAGAGTGGCAGCCGTTCTTCCAGGAACATTATAAAGCATCACAGGGAGAGAGGTGCTTTCGGCAATAGCTTGAAAGTGCTGATATAAACCGTCTTGATTCGGTTTATTATAATACGGTGTCACAAGCATAACGGCATCGACACCTGTTTCTTCAGCTTTTTTTGTCAGCTCAATGGAAGCTTTCGTATTATTGCTTCCCGTACCAGCAATAACTGGTATCCTTTTGTTCACGACGTGCACAACATGTTTAAATAAAGCAATTTTTTCCTCAGATGTTAACGTTGGCGATTCACCTGTCGTTCCGGCAACCACTAACGATTCCGTCCCATGATTGATTAAATATTCTACAAGTTTCGTTGTTTTATCAAAATCTATATTTCCGTTATTATCAAACGGAGTAACCATAGCAGTCGAAATTTTTCCGAAATTCATTCTCTCATCACACCTTAACATTGTTATTAACCAAGTTCGAATGTTTCATGAAGCGTATTAACAGCTTTGATCATATCTTCTTCTGTGACTAATACCCAAATGGTCGTATGGCTATCTGCAGACTGTAGGATTTGTATTCCTTGCTCCGATAAAGATGATACAATTTTCGCTGTTACGCCAGGAACTCCTTGAATACCAGCACCTACTGTCGAAACCTTTGCACAATGACGATTAACAATTGGAGTATAACCTAATTGCTCTAAAATCTCAACTGCCTCATCTGTTACACTCCCAGGTACTGTGTATACAACTCCGCTCGGTGTTATATTGAAGAAGTCGACACTTATTCCGTTTTTCGCCATTGCTTTAAAAACTTTAGATTGGAAGTTATAATCTCCTTCTTTTGCTTCAACCTTTATTTGTGTAATGTCAGCAACATGTGCAATTCCTGTAATTAATCGTTCCTTCACATCCACCCCTTTTCGTACCCCATGATCAGTCGTCACGAGCGTTCCTTTTGCTTTGGAATACGTTGAGCGAATGCGGAGAGGTACTTTTGCTTGCATCGCTATTTCTACAGCACGAGGGTGTATCACTTTGGCGCCTTGATAGGCCATGTTGCATATTTCGGTATATGTGACGGCTTGAAGCGGTTTTGCATTCTCAACAATGCGCGGATCTGCCGTCATCACTCCTTCAACATCTGTAAATATATCGACATATTCTGCTTGGAGAGCCGCACCTAATGCAGCAGCAGACGTATCGCTACCACCCCGTCCAATTGTCGTGATATCTCCTTTTTCACTTGTTCCCTGGAATCCGGCAACTACAACAACGTCATGGGTTTTAAGCAATTCAATGAGTCGGTCACATTTCATTTTCACTATTTTCGCATTTGTATGATCGTTCGTCGTAATAAAGCCTGCTTGTGCTCCATTAAGGGCTTGTGCCTTTATACCATTTCCATTTAACATGCTTGTGAAAACGACAGAGGAAATAATCTCTCCACAAGATAATAGCATATCTTGTTCACGTTTTGAAACCGATTGAATACCTCCTTCTAAAAGGCTTAAAAGGGTATCAGTTGCATATGGATCCCCTTTACGCCCCATTGCCGATACAACAACAACAACTTTATATCCTTCATCTAATGCATCTTTAATATGTTCAAGTGCATGTTTTCTTCCGTTTTGATCACGTACGGAAGTACCTCCAAACTTTTGTACAACGATTTTCAACTACCCCACCTCTTCCATTAATTAACAGAAGAGAGTCGAATGAAATCCAACTCTCTTCAAGGTCGTTTTAAACTAAATTTAGTTTGATTAAGCTTTCTGCAATTTGTACAGAATTTAATGCTGCTCCTTTTAATAAATTGTCAGAAACGACCCAAAGGTGGAAACCGTTCGCTTTATCTAAATCTTTGCGAATCCGTCCAACAAACGTATCATACTTCCCTACACAATATGCTGGCATAGGGTAAACCTGTTCAGCTGGATCATCTTGCAGCGTTACTCCAGGTGCGTCTTTTAACACCTTTTGAATGTCTTCTACTGAAACATCATCGCGTTCTATTTCAATATACACAGACTCAGAATGTCCTGTAATAACTGGCAAACGAACACACGTTGCCGCTACTTCTAAATCATTTTTGTGCATAATTTTTTTTGTTTCATTAATCATTTTCATTTCTTCAAATGTAAATCCATTTTCTTGGAATTTATCAATTTGAGGAATGGCATTAAAGGCAATTTGGTAATGCTTCTCATCACTCTTAACTGGTAAAATGTTTGCCTTAGGTTCTTTTTCTTCTAATATATCTCTTGTTTGTTGTTTTAGCTCTTCTATGGCTGAAACGCCAGCACCAGAAACAGCTTGGTAAGTCGAAACGATGATTTTGTTTAATCCGAAATGCTTACGAATTGGCTCAAGTGCAACGACCATTTGAATCGTTGAACAGTTTGGGTTTGCGATAATTCCATTATGCCATTTAAGATCTTCTTCATTTACTTCTGGGACCACTAATGGAACATCTTCATCCATACGAAATGCACTTGTATTATCAATCACAATCGCTCCACGTTTCACCGCTTCTTTTGCCAGCTGTTTTGATACACTTCCTCCTGCACTAAATAAAGCAATTTGCACTCCTTCAAAGCTCTCTGGTGTTGCTTCTTGAACTTCTATTTCTTGACCTTTAAAGGTTAATTTTGTCCCAGCGGAACGACTGGAAGAAAGTAATGTTAACTTTGATACTGGAAAATTTCGATCTTCTAATGTTTTGATCATTTGATGACCAACAGCGCCTGTTGCACCAACTACTGCTACATGATATCCATTAACACTCATTTCTCTCTATCTCCTTCCCCCATTTATTCGTCTTAGACGAATAGACTGCTATTCGTATTACGTTTTATTGTATCATAGAAGTAAAAAAATAGATGAAAAAATTTTTTTGAAAGCGTTTTTTTATTCTATCCTTTTTCTTTATTTCTTTCGATAATAACTGGCTGTATTTGTTTATTCTCCAATGCATATTCCACCGTTTCGACTAATAAATCCATATTAGCAACCATAGAATTTGGTTTATGGTAAGGGGCATCTTGCCCAAAAGGGATAAAGTATATATTTTTTGTTGCCATTAGTCGCATTAAATTGACACCATTTAATCCTAATGCGTCATTTGTGGAAATTCCTAAAACAACTGGGCGATGGTTTCTCATGGTAGCTTTTGCGGCCATTAACACAGGAGAGTCCGTCATCGCATTGGCTAATTTACTTAAAGAATTTCCGGTTAAAGGGGCAATGATCATACAATCAAGAGGAGTTTTTGGACCTAATGGCTCTGCTTTCACAATAGAATCGATCACTTCATGACCGGTCACCTCTTCAATCTTCTTTACCCATTCACCGCCTTCTCCGAATCGCGTCGTTGTCGATTTGACGGTATGTGTAACAATCGGGAGCACATTTGCACCTGCTTCCACTAATCGTTCAATTTGCGGAAAAACTTCATCATAAGTACAATGAGACCCTGTTAACCCAAAGCCAATTCGCTTTCCTTTCACTTCCATTAACAAGACTCCTTTCTATGTGCAAGTTCTTCTAACAACAGTTGAGATAACACATTCGCTAAAATTTGACCGGCTGTTTTAGGGGCAACAATCCCTGGTAATCCTGGAGCTAACAATGCCTTGATTCCGCGTTTTTCGGCATACCGAAAATCGGTTCCACCTGGTTTTGAAGCTAAATCTACAATTAACGTGTGAGGCGGCATTTTCGAAATGACTTTTGCCGTTAAAATGGGGTGCGGAATTGTATTAATACAAACATCTAAATCTTTTACTTCTTCCTCTAAGTTTTGTAGATGAAAAGGGGTGAGCCCCATTTCGGTTATTCGTGCTATATCTTTTGTTTTTCTTGCACCTACTTTTACTTTTGCCCCTAGATGATGGAATGCTCTTGCCACACTCATTCCCACTCGACCTAAACCTAGCACCGCCACTGTTGAATTATGAATCGTAAAATCCGTATGTTGAATAACCATCATAATGGTTCCTTCAACTGTTGGAATCGAATTGTAAATGGCGACATCGTCCCGTTCAAAAAGTTGAACTAATGTTCTATTCGTTTTGGAAACTAGATCATCTAAATATTGATTACTAATTCCAGAGTAAATCCGGCAATACTCAGGTGTACTCGCCAATATCTCTTCAGTTAGGACAATTTTTTCATTTGAAAAAACCGTTTCGATCTGTCCATCTAATGACGTACCGGATACTGGTAGAATCATTGCATCTATTTCACTAAAATTGAGTTCCTCGATTTTTGCTTTTTTTGCACCAGTGAAGGCATGATCAAGTTGGTCAAATCCAACTAAAAATATTTTCGCATCTAATTCGACTAATTTCCGAATGACCTCTAATTGGCGTGCATCGCCACCAATCAGTGCAATATTTAATCCTGTTAACATTGATTGATCACCTTCTTTTTACAAAGAACCTAAAATTAATCTGCCTAGAGCATACTATGTCATATTGTTCATAACGGTGAATCAGTTCTAGACATATAAAAAAAAAGTGACCACTTTTCATTGTGATCACTTTAGTCCTATACTTTAATATGCTTTGCTTTTATTTATTGAAAAGATTTTCATGTTAATGGTTCAGTAAAGTTCAAATGAATAATTTTTGTTGGATCGCTCATAAAGATCCTCCTAATCAGGCTGTTTGATTTGATCTTCGGGCACATCTAATATAATCATTTCAGGGCCGATTTTTTTAATGTGGCTCCAAGGTACACGTACTTCATGACCTTGTTTTCGCAAACCAAACCATTTCACTGAAGGAATGATTAATGCTGTAATTTGTCCGGTTTCTTCGTTTATTTCTAAGTCTGTTTGTCCTAATACTCCTAACCGCTCAGCTCTTTTGACATCGACGATTTCTTTGCCGCTTAATTCTGATAATCTCAAAATAACATCCCCTCCTCATTGATATATATGGTTTAGATAAAAAGAAAAATGCCTGCAAACGTGACAGGCATTTTCTTTTAAATTATTTATTTAAATATGATGGGAGCTTTCCATCCGGGCTTATTAAAGAAATGGCATAATGATCCGTAAATGTATGCTCAATGATTTTATGAATACTTTCTCGATTCACTTCATTAATCTTTTCAATCATTTCATCTAATGAACGGTGAGATCTTAATAATAATTCATTCTTTCCATTTCGACTCATTCTGGAATTAGTGCTTTCAAGACTTAGCATTAAATTGCCTTTTATTTGTTCTTTACTGTTGATCAATTCTTTTTCCGAAATTCCTTCTTTTTTTAACTTTTGTAGCGTTGACTGAATCGTATCAAACAATACATCAAGCTGCTCTTTACCAGTTCCACCATAAATCGTCAACATCCCGTTATCTTCATAGGAGGAATGATAAGAAAAGATGGAGTATGCAAGACCTCTTTCTTCACGTACCTCTTGGAATAAACGGCTTGACATACTTCCACCTAAAATGTTATTTAGCACAATTAAGCTGTAAATATCTTCATGACCAACCTTTAAGCCGTGAAAGCCAATACATAAATGGGCTTGTTCTGTATCTTTTTTTCGAGCAATTTTATGATCATGAAACGTTGGCTTTTCATATTCTCGCTTACGATACGCTGACTCGAAATGACCGAACCATTTTTCAATTTCCTTAATAAAGGTTTCCGATATATTTCCCGCAACAGATATAACAATATTATCAGGAGTATAATGTTTTTCCATATATTCCCTTAGTGAATCACCTGTAAATGTTTCTAATGTTTCTTCTGTTCCTAATATCGGGTAGCCTAATGGATGAGAACCATATACGGCTTTGCTTAGTAAATCGTGAACAATATCGTCAGGCGTATCCTCATACATTTTAATTTCTTCTAATACAACATTTTTTTCTTTTTGCAATTCTTCTTGGTCAAAAACAGAATGGAAAAACATATCTGCTAACACTTCTAATGCAAAGCTTGCGTGGTCGTCTAACACTTTTGCATAGTAGCATGTATATTCCTTTGATGTAAAGGCATTAACTTGTCCACCTATGCGGTCAAATGCTTCAGCAATCTCTCTTGCGCTTCTCGTCTTCGTTCCTTTAAAAAACATATGTTCTAAAAAGTGTGATACTCCGTTATTTTTCTCATTCTCATTTCGAGAGCCCGTTCCAATCCATATCCCGATTGCAACTGAGCGAACGGTAGGAATCGTTTCTAAAACGATGCGAACTCCGTTTTGACATGTATATTTTTTGATCAAGCTTGAACCCCCTATTCCATGTATTCCTTTAATTTGTAGATGGTTTATTCATTAAGGGACTTTCGATGATTCTTTCTTCATCTAAAAGCATGGAAACGGATCCGATGGATAGGTTTTTTTGTTTAATCGCTAAGATGAGCGTTTCTAAACTTTTTGATGTTGAGGAAGTCGGATGCATTAAAACCATAGCTCCATTATGAATTTTACTCATCACACGTTCCACGAGTACGTGCGGTTCAGGTCTTTGCCAATCGATCGTATCAACTGACCACATAATAGTTTTCATGTTCAGTTTGGCCGCTATATCAACTACTTCTTTGCGAAGGCTGCCGCTTGGAGGGGCAAACAATGTCGGTTTCATCCCTAAGGTCGCTTCGATCACTTCATTCGTTTTATCAATTTGCTCATAAATGCGCGTCGATGGCAATTTCGCCATATCTGGATGGGAATAAGAATGATTTCCGATTTCATGTCCTGCTTCGGCGATCATTTTCGCTAAGTCAGGGTTTTCTTTCACCCATCTTCCTTCTAAGAAAAAAGTCGCTTTTACATGATGTTTTTTTAAAACATCAAGCATTTCTGGAATGTATTCATTCCCCCAAGCGACATTAACAAGAAAAGACACCATTGGCTTGTCTGGATGACCTCGATAAATGGGTTCTGCGGGGAGATCGTCCAAATGAATCGAAGGCGGAACTTGTTGAAACACGAGTAAATTTGGATCAAATGTTCCTTTTTGCTTCATTTGCCTATATGATTTTTTAATATCCACTTTCAATCCATTGTACCCAGGTGTTGCCTTCCAAACTCTATGTATTTCAGCGTTTTGCGCTTTGATTTCGTATTTTTTTGCTTCTTTCACAATGGTTTCGTATAACGGATCTTGATTGTATGAGATCGTCGCATTCGCTTCTTTTATTTCATCGATTTCATGTCGTGAAAAAGGATTTTGAATAGTACTAACACTAATAACAAAAATCACAATAAAAGCGGTCATTTGTAAAATATATCTTCGCATATACATATCCCCCTTTTTACTAAAAAATATGTAAAAAGGGGACAAGGTAGAACAGTTCTAAATGAAACATAAAGAAGCTATTTTTCATTAGACCCCATATTGTTACGATTTTTGTTTTTCCTTTTGCTCTCGTAAAACAGCCTTTCGAGATAAATTAATGCGGCCTTGTTTATCAATCTCCATCACTTTCACAAGGATCTCATCACCAATGGAAACGACATCCTCCACTTTTCCTACACGTTCCTCCGCTAATTCAGAAATATGGACAAGTCCGTCCTTCCCGTTAAACAATTCAACAAATGCACCAAATTTTTCAATTCGTTTTACTTTTCCAAGATACATTTGACCTACTTCCAAATCACGGACGATATCTTCAATTATTTTTTTCGCCTTTTCATTCATTCCTTCATTAACGGAAGAAATAAAAATCGTTCCATCTTGCTCAATATCAATTTTGACGCCTGTTTCTTCTATAATTTTATTGATTTGTTTTCCGCTTGGACCGATTACATCGCGAATTTTATCAGGATTGATTGTAATAGATAATATTTTCGGGGCATATTTTGATAACTCTTTTCTTGGCTCTTGAATAGTTTCAAGCATAGACTTTAAAATTTCTAAACGTCCTTTTTTAGCTTGATTTAACGCTTCTTCTAATATTTCTCGCGATAAACCTTTAATTTTAATATCCATTTGTAAAGCGGTAACACCTTTTTCCGTACCAGCAACTTTAAAGTCCATATCCCCTAACGCATCTTCCATCCCTTGAATATCTGTTAAAACCGTATAGTTGTCACCTGATTTTACAAGACCCATCGCAATTCCCGCAACAGGAGCCTTAATTGGAACACCTGCATCCATCATGGCGAGAGTTGAAGCACAAATACTAGCTTGTGATGTGGAACCGTTTGATTCTAATACTTCTGATACTAGTCTAATCGTGTATGGAAACTCTCGTTCATCTGGGATAACAGGCTCTAAGGCACGCTCACCTAATGCTCCATGTCCAATTTCGCGGCGGCCTGGTCCACGCATTGGTCCTGTTTCGCCAACACTAAAGGACGGAAAGTTATAATGGTGCATGAAACGCTTCGATTCCTCAATCCCTAATCCATCTAATATTTGCACATCACCTAATGCTCCAAGTGTACAAATACTTAAGGCTTGGGTTTGTCCACGTGTAAATAGCCCTGAGCCGTGCGTTCTTGGAAGTAGCCCGACTTGAGAGGATAAAGGTCTAATTTCATCGATTTTTCGTCCGTCTGGTCTGATTTTTTCTTCTGTAATAAGACGGCGAACTTCTTCTTTCACGAGCTTCGATAATATCTCTTTTACTTGTTTGATCGTTTCTTCGTCGGCTTCTTGCTCTTCATATTTTGCCACAATTTCTTCTTTCACCGAGTTGATGGCATCTTCACGGGCATGCTTTTCTGGCACTTGGATGGCGCTTAGTAAATCTTTTTCCGCCATTTTTCGCACTTCTTTTTCTAGTTCTGCATCAATTTCATACAATTCCACTTCCATTTTTTCTTTCCCAATTTGATTTACAATATCTTCCTGGAAAGAAATGAGACGCTTAATCTCTTCATGACCGAACATGATCGCTTGTAACATCGTTTCCTCTGGTACTTCATCAGCTCCAGCTTCAACCATGTTTATCGCATCCTTTGTTCCAGCTACGACGAGATGCATATCACTTTTCTCCATTTGTGTAACGGTCGGATTAATGACAAATTGTCCATCTATCCGGCCAACGGTCACTCCTGCAATCGGACCTTCAAACGGAATATCAGAAACGGATAGTGCTAGAGAACTTCCGAACATCGCAGCCATTTCAGAAGAGCAGTCTTGGTCGACACTCATCACCATGCTGACAACTTGCACTTCATGACGAAATCCTTCTGGAAACAGTGGGCGAATCGGCCGGTCGATTAAACGGCTGGCTAAAATAGCTTTTTCACTAGGACGCCCTTCTCTTTTAATAAAGCCACCTGGGATTTTCCCAACCGCATATAAACGTTCTTCATAGTTCACTGTTAATGGGAAGAAGTCAACGGCTTTCGCCTCTTTAGAAGCAGTAGCAGTAGATAGGACAACTGTATCTCCATAACGGACTAGTACAGCCCCGTTTGCCTGTTTTGCTAATTGACCGATTTCCACAGTAAGCGGTCTACCAGCCCACTCTATGGAAAAGACATGTTTTTCTTGTTCCATATATAATTGAACCCCTCTCTTACTTATGTAAACAGAATATGTACTATTATTATGAACGAACTTATTTTAACATATCAATTAGAATTATATATACAAATAAAGAATTCTCATCTTAATTCATTTAAATACACTAAAAAAGCGGGAAACCTCCCGCTTTTTTTGCATTATCGACGTAAACCTAATTTGTTAATTAATTCACGATAACGAGTTACATCTTTATTACGTAAGTACGTTAACAAGTTACGACGCTTACCTACCATTTTTAATAGACCGCGACGAGAATGGTGGTCTTTTTTGTGGATTCGTAAGTGTTCGTTTAAATTATTGATCTGTTCAGTAAGGATAGCAATTTGTACTTCTGGAGAGCCTGTATCTGATTCATGTGTCTTATACTCGTTAATAATTTCATTTTTACGTTCTTGTGATAATGCCATCCTGATTCACCTCCTAATCATCATCAATCCCCAGTTACCTAGCAAGCGTCGGTGAGTCGCATTGCCAAGCAATGGTTTAAAGTCACAATTGTTATTATATGATTAAAATCTTGAAAAAGCAAGGGATTATTTCTTGTATTGAGCAAAAAATTTCTGAGCGAGTTGTTTATCTTTATTTATTTGTTCGATTAACTGTTCAACATGATGAAATTTTTGTTCGCTGCGAATTCGTTTAAACCATTTAACCGTTACGACTTCATTATAAATCTTTTGATTAAAATTAAAAATATGTACTTCAATATGCGGCTTCTCATTTTTTTCTTGATGAAACGTCGGTTTGTATCCGATGTTCGCTACCCCGAAATATTCTTTTTCATTAATGACGACCGAAACAGCATAAACCCCAGTAGGTGGAATTAAATATTCCACAAATACATCAATATTTGCGGTCGGAAACCCTATTAGTCTTCCTCTTTTTTCCCCGTGAACGACTTTCCCAGTCACTTGATGCGGACGCCCAAGAAGGCTCATAGCATATTGAACATCTCCGCTGCGTATAACGTTGCGAATTAATGTAGAGCTTATTTTTCGATCATGATCTGTCTGTTTTTCCACAATCGTTTGTGAAAAGGCTTGACGGGAATGAAAGGGCAATGTTTCCATCGTTCCTTTACCTAGACGTCCATACGTAAAATCAAAGCCTGCTACAACATGCTTGACATGTAAACCAATAATATATTGATCTACAAACTCTTGCGGCAAAAGAGAGGCAAAAGATTGAGAAAAATTCACGACAAATAATAGGTCAATTCCTAGCTCTTGAATCAATTTTTCTTTATCACGAAGCGGAGTAATATATTCCATATGATCAATGTCTTTTCTTAAGACAACGGAAGGATGAGGATCGAATGTCATAACTGCACTTCGTAAATTTTGGCTTTTAGCCAATTCTTTTGCCGTTAAGATGACTTTTTGATGCCCTTTATGAACTCCATCAAAGTACCCTAATGCCATGGCCATCGGAGGAAAATCATTGATTTGAAATGGGTGAGGATGCGACAGCCTTATTGTTTTCACAAGCGTTCCCCTCTTCACTGTAAATAAATCATTTTGTTTCTAGTACCTTTTCTGGCTTGATGACACCTTTATTATTTGGGTGCTTCATATAGATCGCCAGAGGCTCTCCTCTATGAAGAACGACAATTCGTTCACTAGTCTTGATGTTCTCCAGCTCTTTTGGCAGTTTCAATAATGCACCGTTTTTCACTTTCCCTGCTAATGTATCATTAATTGACCATTGTGGCAAATGTTTTAACGCTTCACGAATGGTCATAAACCCTTTAGGAAAATGCCCTTCCTGTAAATATTGTTCAATAGATTGAAAATCAATACAATTTTCTAAAGAGAAATTTCCGGAATGTGTACGGACTAAATGAGACATGTGCGCAGGGTAGCCAAGCTCATCACCAATCATCACAGCAAGTGTTCGAATATACGTTCCTTTGGAGCATTTCACTTTGATTTTAAATGCCGCGGTATTTTCATGTTTTGTAATATCTGATATTAATAATAAGTCATATATGAACACTTTTCTAGTTGGTCTCTCAACTTGTTTTCCCTCACGTGCATATTCATAAAGTTTTTTTCCGTTAACTTTGACAGCTGAAAACATAGGAGGAGTTTGCTCCAATTCACCAGTCATTTGCTTTAACACTTGTTGGATTTGGTCCGTTGATAAAGAGTTCTCAACCTTTTTTACATCAATTATTTCACCTGAAGCATCTTCAGTCGTGGTTGAAGCACCTATTGTAACTTCGGCGATATATGTTTTATGAGCTGCAGTTAAATATTGGGCAATTTTCGTTGCTTTTCCAATACAAATCGGTAGAACACCGGAAACATCAGGATCTAACGTTCCAGTATGCCCTACTTTTTTTGTTCCGAACAATTTTCTTACTCGATTAACACAAGCATGGGAAGTCATCCCAGAAGGTTTATGCAATAGTAGCACTCCGTCCAACTTGAAATCCTCCTTAAAAAAGGAATTTGCTTTTTGACATATGTATGAAAATGAAAAGAGCGGTGACCTTTTTCCATTCTCGTATTTATGAAAGGTCACCGTTCCAATTCATGATCGATTCTTACTATTTATTTTTCAGCATCATCTGCAGCTATAATCGGCATTCATTCTCATGTTGGATGTTCATTATTCTTCATGTTGCTTTTCTTTGTTTATTTCTTTTATTAACGTTTCAATACGGTTTCCGTAATCAATCGATTCATCAAACTCAAAATGAATTTCCGGAGTTTTCCGCAAACGAATCCGTTGCCCGATTTCGGAACGAATAAAGCCTTTTGCTTTAGCAAGTCCTTTCAGTGTGTTTTCTTTTTGCTCCTCATTCCCTAACACTGATATATATACTTTGGCGATTTGCAAATCACCTGTTACACGAACATCCGTAACCGTGACAAACCCGATTCTTGGATCTTTAATTTTTCTTCCAATAATGTCGCTTAACTCTTTTTTCATTTGTTCTGCAACACGGTTCGCTCGTAAATTCATAATGTCACCTCTTTTAAAACCAATCGAATGTGGTAATCGTTCTTTCAATCTCTGGGAATGAATCAATGAGAGCTAATGCTCGATGAAGCTCTCGCTCCGTGATCGTTCGATTGGAGGAAATACAGACAATACCGATTTTCGTCCGTTGCCAAACATTTTGATAATCGATTTCCGCAACGGAAATGTTCAATTTTTGCTTTAGCCTCATCAACACTTTTTGCAAAACCGCTCTTTTTTCTTTTAAGGATTGTGCATCATAGATTAGACACTCACATTCGACAAGCCCTAACATTAACGTTTAATTTCCTCCATAACATATGCTTCCAAAACATCGCCTACTTTAATATCATTAAAGTTTTTAATTGTTATTCCACATTCATAACCTTGTGCCACTTCTTTTACGTCATCTTTGTAACGTTTTAAAGTATCAATTTCCCCTTCAAAAATAACAATTCCATCGCGAATTAAACGAATTCCACTATCTCGAGTAACCATTCCGTCCGTCACGTAGCAACCAGCAATTGTCCCGATTTTGGAAACTTTAAATGTTTGACGGACTTCTAATTGACCGATAACTTTTTCTTCATATTCAGGATCTAACATCCCTTTCATCGCTGCTTCAATTTCTTCAATCACTTTATAAATGATCCGGTGCAAGCGAATGTCAACATTTTCAGTTTCTGCTACCCTTTTCGCATTGGCATCTGGACGAACATTAAATCCAACGACAATGGCATTGGATGCTGATGCAAGAATAATATCTGACTCCGTAATAGCCCCGACACCAGTATGAATAATTTTCACTTTTACGCCTTCTACATCAATTTTTTGCAGGGCCGCTGTTAACGCTTCAACCGAACCTTGAACATCCGCTTTTACGATAATATTAATTTCCTTCATGTCACCTTGTTTTATTTGTTCAAACAAGTCATCTAAACTTAATTTCGCTTTTTCACTTCGCTCTTTCTCCAGTTGTTTTTGAGCCCGAGCTTCACCGATTTGTCGTGCTTTTTTCTCATCTTCAAACACCATGAAACGATCTCCAGCAAGAGGAACTTCATTTAAGCCCGTAATTTCTACAGGCATGGATGGCCCTGCCTCTTTTACACGGCGACCCATGTCATTCATCATTGCCCGAACACGTCCGTACGTATTACCAACAACAATTGGGTCTCCAACTTTTAACGTACCGTTTTGAATTAGTAATGTCGCGACAGGACCGCGCCCTTTATCAAGCTCTGCTTCAACAACCGTGCCTGTTGCTAAACGATTTGGATTCGCTTTTAATTCTTCTACTTCACTTACAAGTAGAATCATTTCTAGTAAATCATCGATTCCATCACCTTTTAGCGCGGAAATTGGAACAAAAATCGTATCGCCGCCCCAGTCTTCTGGCACCAAGCCGTGCTCCGTTAATTCTTGCATGACACGATCAGGGTTGGCTGTCGGTTTATCCATTTTATTAACAGCTACAATAATTGGAACGTTTGCAGCTTTCGCATGGTTAATAGCTTCAATTGTTTGTGGCATCACGCCATCATCTGCTGCCACAACTAAAACTGTTATATCTGTCACTTGGGCTCCACGAGCTCGCATTGTCGTAAAAGCAGCGTGACCTGGTGTATCTAAAAATGTAATTTTCTTCCCATTTACTTCAACTTGATAAGCACCAATATGTTGGGTAATACCGCCGGCCTCTCCTTCTACAACTTTCGTTTTGCGGATTGAATCAAGCAAGGTTGTTTTCCCATGGTCAACATGACCCATAATCGTTACAATTGGCGGTCGAACTTCAAGATATTCTTCTTTATCTTCGATTTCGTATTTTTCAAATTCCGTTTCATCAAAGACAACCTCTTCTTCCACTTCAACCCCGTATTCACCAGCAATTAATTCAATAGCATCTTTATCAAGATCTTGGTTAATCGTTGCCATTATTCCTAGCATCATTAATTTTTTGATAATTTCAGAAGGCTCTTTCCCTAGCTTTTCGGCTAATTCTCCAACTGTTAATGATTCTGAATAGGTGATTTTTTTCGGAAGCTCTTTTTTCACTTGTACTTGAGGAGCTTGTGTTTGCTTTTTATTTTTCTTGTTATTTTTCTTCTTTTTATTTTTATTTTTTTGGAAAACTTTCTTTTCGTTTTGCTGATGTTCGTTTTCGTGCTTTCTTCCCTCTTGTTTTCCGTTTTGTTTTTTGATCGGTTTTTTCTTAAGCACGACATCATTATGATCATCTTCATCATCCGAAAACGGAATGACTTTTTGATCAAGTCTCTTTTTCATTTCTCGTTTCGACTTTTGTTTTGCGTCCTGATCCTTTGATAATTGACGATTTAAACGGTCAACGATTTCCTCATCAATCATCGACATATGGTTTGATACATTGACGTTCATAGACTTTAATGTTTGTATGACTTCTTTACTTGAAATGTTTTTTTGTTTGGCATATTCATAAACTCTCATTTTTGCCATACGTTCACCCCCAAAAAAATTAATCGAGCAATGCTTTTATTGTTGAAGCAAATCCTTCATCCGTTACCGCAACAACGACGCGATGAGCTTTCCCAATCGCTTGCCCTAAAGAATACCTATCATTTACAAAGACAAAAGGGATCTCATAATAACGGCACTTATTTGTTATTTTTTTGATTGTATTATTTGAAGCATCTTGTGAGAGAAGGACTAGTTTAGCCCGTCCGTTTCTGATTTCTTTTAACACAAGCTCTTCTCCTGAAATTACTTTGCGTGCTCGATTTGCTAGTCCTAACAGACGATTCCATTTTTCGTACACCATCTTTAGGAACGTTTCTCCTTTTCTGCTAGCTCCATTAATTCATCATATATCGAATCCGGAACTTCTACGTTCAAATGATGTGCTAAAATATTTTTCTTTTTAGCTAATAAAATACAATCTTGATCTAATGTTAAGTAAGCTCCGCGACCATTTTTCTTCCCTGTTAAATCAACAAAAACCTCTCCTTCTTTAGAACGAACAATTCGAACAAGCTCTTTTTTCGGTTTCATTTCACCTGTTGCCACACATTTTCGCAAAGGTATTTTTTTGGCCTTTTTCATTCAAACCACCTCTATTCGTCTTGTTCTTTTTGCTCTTCTAAAAACAGTTTAGAACTCGTTTCTGGTGAATAAATTCCCATTGCTCTAGCATCTGATTCGCTCTTAATATCAATTTTCCACCCCGTTAATTTCGCTGCAAGGCGGGCATTTTGTCCGCGTTTTCCAATTGCAAGCGACAGCTGATAATCTGGTACAATGACTGTCGTTGCCTTTTCTTCTTCATCAACGATCACATCTAAAACTTTAGATGGGCTTAAAGCATTCGCAACAAATTCAACAGGATCTTTCGACCAGCGAACGATATCAATTTTTTCACCTTTTAATTCATTGACAATGGTTTGAACACGTTGTCCTTTTGGTCCAACACATGAACCTACTGGATCTACCTCTGGATTTTCGGAATAAACGGATATTTTTGATCGGTCTCCCGCTTCTCGAGCCACTGATTTGATTTCAACGGTACCATCATAAATTTCCGGTACTTCAATTTCAAATAGACGTTTTAATAAACCTGGATGTGTGCGCGACACAAAAATTTGCGGACCTTTTGTTGTTTTCTCAACTTTTGTAATATAGACCTTTATTCGATCATGAGGCTGATACGTTTCATTCGGCATTTGTTCGCTAACCGGAAGAAGTGCTTCAATTTTTCCTAAGCTAACATAAATAAATTTAGAATCAATTCGTTGAACAATGCCTGTCATAATATCTTCTTCACGGTCAATAAATTCAGCATAAATGACACCGCGTTCCGCTTCTCGAACTCGCTGCGTTACGACTTGCTTTGCCGTTTGGGCAGCTATACGTCCGAAATCTCTTGGAGTTACTTCAATTTCAACGGTATCACCAATTTCGTAATTTGGATTGATGCCTTTCGCTTCATCTAACGAAATTTGTAAACGCGGATCTTCTACTTCCTCCACAACTTCTTTTCGCGCAAAAACTCGTATTGATCCTGTTACACGATTTATATCTACTCGTACGTTTTGCGCTTGATTGAAATTGCGTTTATAAGCAGAAATAAGGGCTGCTTCAATTGCTTCAATAATGACTTCTTTTCCTATGCCCTTTTCCTTTTCCAAAACAGTTAGGGCATCCATTAGTTCACTGCTCATCGAATGGTTTTCCCCCTTGCGAATAAAAAATAATTAAAAGTTAAAAGTAACCGCTAACCTTGCTTTTGCTATTTTTTCATAAGGTATGATCACTTGCTTCGTTCTCGTTTTTATTTTTACAGTTAATGTGACGTTTTCACCATCAAAGCTCGTTAGTTTTCCTTCAAATTGTTTTTCGCCGTCAATTGGTTCATATGTTTTAATGGCTACATGTTTATTCAATGCCTTTTGAAAATCATCCGCATTTTTTAAAGGACGTTCTGCACCTGGTGATGAAACTTCTAGAAAATAATTGTGTGGAATGGGGTCAATTTCATCTAATCTTTCACTTAGCTTTTCATTTACTTGCCCGCATTCTTCAATATCTACACCTGTATCAGAATCAATGAACACTCGTAAGAACCAATTTTTCCCTTCTTTTACATATTCAATATCAACAAGCTCTAAATCCATTTCTTGAACAATCGGGGTCACTAGTTCTTCAACGAGCTCTGTTATTGGTTTTTTCATGATTTTCCTCCTCATGTTCGAGAGCTTTGAATGTTTAAATCCCTGCTACAGTAGCAGGGAATGATGAAAAGTTAGTGAATGAGAGGTGCTGTTTGTGCAATGCTAAAAACAATAGGAAAGAGTGGGTTTCCCCACTCTTTTTTCGTTGGCCGTTAGCATTTCCATATTGAATATAACATAACCAATTACGGAATGCAAATATCCGCTTAAAATAAGGATAATTGGTTTTGTTCAGGGAGAGACGTTAGACAGCCATGGTTATCAAGATATTCTAAAATGGTTTTTGATATACGACTACGTTCTCGTAAATCTTCTTTTGAAAGAAACTCGCCTTCCTCCCTTGCTTTCACAATATTTACGGCTGCGTTTGTCCCTAAACCAGGGATAGAGTTAAATGGTGGAATAAGCGAATCGCCATCAATAATAAATTCCGTTGCACTTGAACGATATAAATCCACTTTTTGGAATAAAAATCCTCGTTCACACATTTCAAGGGCCATTTCCAATACGGTTAATAAACTTTTTTCTTTTGGAGAAGCGTCTAATCCTTTCGCATTTATTTCTTCTATTTTCGCTCGAATCGCTGTTGACCCTTTAATCATCGTTTCAATATCAAAATCATCTGCTCGCACAGTAAAATAAGTGGCATAATATAAAAGCGGAAAATGCACTTTAAAATAGGCGATGCGAACAGCCATTAACACGTATGCTGTTGCGTGGGCTTTCGGGAACATGTATTTAATTTTTTTACAAGATTCAATATACCATTCTGGTACCCCATTTTTCCTCATTTCTTCTTCCCATTCAGGCTGCAAACCTTTCCCTTTACGAACGAACTCCATAATTTTAAAAGCAAGAGAAGGTTCTAATCCTTGATAAATTAAATAAACCATTATGTCGTCACGACAACCGATTACTTCACTTAATGTGCACGTTCCATTTTGAATTAATTCTTGAGCATTGCCTAGCCATACATCGGTTCCATGGGACAGACCTGATATTTGGACAAGCTCCGAGAACGTTGTCGGTCTTGTATCTTCCAGCATTTGCCGGACAAATCGTGTTCCAAATTCAGGGATTCCCAATGTTCCGGTTTTACACATAATTTGTTCTTCCGTTACACCTAAAGATTCAGTTCCACTAAAAATTTTCATCACTTCTGGATCATCAGTTGGAATCGTTTTCGGATCAATACCGCTTAAATCTTGCAGCATGCGAATGACGGTTGGATCATCGTGACCTAATATATCAAGTTTTAGCAAGTTGTCGTGAATAGAGTGGAAATCAAAATGGGTTGTTCTCCATTCAGCACTTGTATCATCTGCTGGATATTGAATCGGAGAAAAATCATAAATATCCATATAATCTGGGACGACAATAATACCACCTGGGTGCTGGCCCGTTGTTCGTTTCACTCCTGTACAGCCTTGTACGAGGCGATCAATTTCTGCTCCTCGCATATGAATGTTATGATCGTTTGCGTATCCTTTTACAAAACCATAAGCAGTCTTTTCGGCAACAGTACCAATTGTCCCGGCTCGATATACGTTATCTTCACCGAAAAGTACTTTCGTATAGTTGTGGGCACGCGGCTGGTATTCACCAGAGAAGTTCAAGTCAATATCAGGAACTTTGTCCCCTTTAAAACCTAAGAACGTTTCAAACGGAATGTCATGACCATCTTTATTATATTTAGCACCACATTTTGGACAATTTTTATCCGGCAAGTCGAAACCTGAGCCGACCGACCCATCATTAAAAAATTCAGAGTGCTTACATTCCGGACAAACATAATGTGGAGGAAGCGGATTTACTTCCGTAATTTCCGTCATCGTTGCCACAAAAGAAGATCCAACGGAACCACGCGATCCAACAAGATAACCGTCATCGAGCGATTTTTTTACTAGTTTGTGAGAAATTAAATAAATAACAGCAAACCCATGCCCAATAATACTTTTCAATTCCTTTTCGAGACGCGCTTCTACAATTTCTGGAAGAGGATCTCCGTAAATACTTTTCGCTTTGCTATAACTCATTTGACGAATTTCCTCTTCTGCCCCTTCAATTTTAGGCGTATATAAATCATCTTTTATTGGTTTGATATTTCCAATTAATGAAGCAATATATTGTGAGTTTTTCACTACGATTTCTTCTGCTTTTTCTTTCCCTAAGAATTGAAAGCATTCAAGCATTTCATTTGTTGTTCGAAAGTGAACATCCGGTAATGTATGACGATTTAATGGATTAGCCCCACCTTGTGAACTAATTAAGATTTTCCGATAAATTTTATCTTCCTTATTTAAATAATGTACGTTACCAGTCGCAACGACAGGGATATCTAACTTTTCTCCTAATTTAACAATATTTTTGATAATATCTCGAATCGCTGCTTCATTTCGAACAAGCTCTAACTCTATTAAATGACTGTACACTTCTGGAGGATGGACTTCTAAATAATCATAATAGGAAGCAATATCTTCTACCTCTTCAGGCGACTTTTGCATCATTCCTTCAAACACTTCACCTTTATCACAGCCTGAACCTACTAAAATTCCTTCCCGATGTTTATTAAGAACCGATCTTGGAATTCTTGGAACACGGTAAAAATATTCAATATGTGATAAAGATACGAGTTTAAATAAGTTTTTTAACCCAATGTCGTTTTGGGCTAGTAATATGGCATGGAATGGTCTTGAACGTTTATACGCATTTGCATCACCGAGCTTTTCATTCATTTCATCATGATATAAAACGCCTTTTTCCTGAACATCTTTTAACATTTTGATCAGCAAATATCCAGTAGCTTCTGCGTCATAAATCGCTCGGTGATGTTGAGTTAGTTCTATATCAAATTTTTTACAAAGTGTATTTAATCGGTGGTTTTTTAAGTCTGGATATAAAGAACGAGCAAGCTCCAATGTATCAATGACTGGGTTGTTTGCCTTCTTTTCTCCTAATAATTTTTTATAACCAACGTTTAAAAAGCCCATATCAAAGCTTGCGTTATGAGCAACTAAAACACTGTTAGCAACCCATTCCTTAAACTGACGTAAAACTTCATCGACATCTGGTGCATCCTTTACCATGTCATCCGTAATTCCTGTTAATTCAATGGTCGTTGCGGATAACGGTTCGTGTGGATTGGCAAACGATTCAAAGCGGTCGATAATTTCTCCGTTTTTTACCTTTACGGCAGCAAGTTCGATAATCGTATCGTACACAGCAGAAAGACCTGTTGTCTCAACGTCAAATACAACATACGTCGCATCTTCTAATAATAAATGAGATTCATTATAGGCAACGGGAACACCGTCATCAACAATGTTCGCTTCGAGCCCATAAATTATTTTTATGCCTAACTTTTTACTAGCGGAATATGCTTCAGGAAATGACTGTACAACAGCGTGATCCGTAATGGCAATCGCTTCATGACCCCATTTTTTCGCTTGTTCAGCGAGCTTGGAAATGGATGTCACAGCATCCATCTGACTCATTGGGGAATGAAGATGTAATTCAACACGTTTTTTTCCTTCTTCAGCAAGATCCATACGTTCTTTCGGTTTCATTTCGTTAATATCGTTGGCAATCATCACAAGGTCACGAACGAACGTATCATTTTGAATGCTGCCACGAACCTTTAGCCACATGCCCTTTCGAATCGAATGTAAAAGGGCTACATCCTCTTTATCTTTGGCAAACATTTTCACGAGAATTGAGTTCGTGTAATCCGTTATTTTAAAGGTGCATAACGTGCGGCCACTTTTTAGCTCTTTTGTTTCAACATCAAAAACATAGCCTTGAATAACAATTCTTCTCTCTTCTTCCATAATGCTATCTAACGTACGGATTTCTTCTTCCTCTTTAATTGGATAGCCAATGACCAGTGGTCCTTTTGCTTCGTCTTTCTCCTCTTCTTTGCTCGATTTTTCACGATTATCCATTTCAGCAATCGCTTGATACACTTTTTCTTGATCCTCTTTTTGTTTTTGTTCCTCAAATTTTCGAACCTCTTCATCTGAAATATGAATTTGTGTGTCAATTTGCAAGGAAGGAAACCCATATGATTCATATATGTTTCGAATATAAGTTCCATATTTATTCTTAATAGCCTGCGATTCTGTATCATTACGAGTATTGATCATTATTTTTAAACCTTGTACATTTGGAACTTGATTGGATAACAAAGAAAGAATGGGAGGAGATATACCATCAATTTCTTTTATACATGCTGGCCAATAGGATTGAATTATGGTTTCATTTACATGTGGATTTTCTACTTCAATCGAAAACGTTACATTCGCAATATGTGAAAAACTATTCACTAAGCGGCTATGAAACAGTTGATATACATGAAAAGGCAAAATATCATTTAATAAAAATTGAAAATGCCAAGACTTCTTTTGTTTATGAACCGTTAGTTTTTTAATCGCTCCGTTTTGGAAATATTGAACAAATTCATCATTTGTCAATTGTAATTGTTGGAGTAGGAGTCGAAATCGTTCCTTTTGTTCTGTCCGTTTATCATCCATTCAAAAACTTCCCCTCTCTCCATTTGTGAAGATACTTTTAAAAATAATATATTTTCCATAACAAACTGGAGGTACCTCAAATGAAGAGGTACCTTTTATAATCATCATAACATGAAAGGAATAAACCTTACATTTAATCTTTACCTTTGATGTTTATAAGTTTTGTAATATTTTTTGAATCGTATCTTTTAATTCACTAACAGGGACTTCCGTACTTTCACCTGTTTTACGCACTTTCACTTCGACAATTTCTTCATTAGCTTTTTTACCAATGACGACTCGTACAGGTATTCCAATTAAATCAGAATCAGCAAATTTCACGCCCGCACGCTCTTGACGATCGTCAAAAAGAACATCGAATCCGGCTAACGTTAACTCTTCATATAAGCGGTCTGCTAAAGTACGTTGTTCATCATTTTTGATATTAACAGGAATAACATGTACTTCAAACGGTGCAACGGCAGCAGGCCATATAATACCATTTTCATCATGGTATTGTTCGACAATAGCTGATAATGTGCGGGAAACGCCAATTCCATAACAACCCATAATAAATGGCTGGGCTTTTCCTTGTTCATCTAAATACGTCGCATTCATCGCTTCACTATAACGGGTACCAAGCTTAAACACATGACCGACTTCAATTCCTTTTGCAAACTTAATTGTACCTTTTCCATCTGGAGACGGATCTCCTTCTTGTATAAAGCGTAAATCTGCATATTGGTTAACCTTAAAGTCTCGTTCAGGATTTACCCCTTTAAAATGGGCATTTTCTTTATTAGCACCGCACACTCCATTCACGATGAAAGAAATAGCGTGATCTGCAACAATTTCTATTTTTTCACTATTCATCTTGATTGGACCAATATAGCCAGGTACACAACCAATAATATCTTTCGTTTCTTCTTCTGTCGCAAGTTCGACAATAGAAGCCTCATATAAGTTTTTCAATTTCACATCATTTACTTCATGATCTCCACGAACAAGGACTAGCACATATTTTTCATCGACTTTAAATAATAAAGATTTAATACACTTCGTTTTATCAATATTTAAAAATGCTGAAACATCATCGATTGTTTTTTGATTTGGTGTTTCAACCATCGATAGCTCTTCTTGCTCTTCATTTGATTTTTCATACTCCGCTACTACAGGCGCCATTTCAATGTTAGCGGCAAAATCAGATGAATCCGAATAAGCAATGGTATCTTCTCCTATTTCAGATAACACCATAAATTCATGTGTATCTTTTCCACCCATTGCTCCAGAATCAGCTAACACCGCCCGGAAGTTTAAGCCGCAGCGTGTAAATATATTGATATATGCATTTCGAATTTTTTCGTATGTTTCATCTAAGCTTTCTTTTGAGGAGTGAAATGAGTAAGCGTCTTTCATAATAAACTCACGACCTCGAAGCAAGCCAAAACGAGGTCGTTTTTCGTCACGGAATTTCGTCTGAATTTGATATAGTGTTAACGGTAGCCGTTTATATGATTTAATTTCATCGCGAACAAGGCTTGTGATCATCTCTTCGTGTGTTGGACCAAGAGCAAAGTCTCTCTCATGACGGTCTTTCATTCTCATAAGCTCAGGCCCGTATGAATACCACCGTCCTGATTCTTGCCACAATTCTGCTTGCTGAAGAGCTGGCATGATGAGTTCCACTGCTCCGGCACGATTCATTTCTTCACGGACAATCGTCTCAATTTTCTCGAGGACCTTAGTTGCTAAAGGTAAGTAGCTATATACACCACTTGCTGTTTGGCGAATAAATCCAGCACGCAATAAAAGCTGATGACTTTTCACCTCTGCATCTGCAGGAACTTCACGTAGCGTTGGAATAAATGACATACTCTGTTTCATTATTTGCACCTCAATTCTATCTTTAAACATCAATTTTTAAGAAAATATGAGTAATTGACACTTTAGATTTATTAACCATTAAAGAAAAATCGCTGAATATCATTCCATGTAACAACAAGCATCAATAGCATTAATAAGGCAAAGCCGATAAAGTGGACAATTCCTTCTTTTTGACGGTCAATCGGCTTTCCTCTTACAGCTTCTATGGCTAAAAATAAAAGCCGTCCCCCATCTAGCGCTGGTATCGGAAGCAAGTTCATGATCCCTAAGTTAATACTTAAAAGAGCCGTCCAATTTAAAAGATTCGTGATTCCTGTTTGAGCAATTTTTCCTGTCATATCATATATGCCTACAGGACCTGACAACATATCAATTGAAAATTGACCTGTAATAAGCTTTCCTATGCTTAGTAAAATTTCTTTCGTCCATTGGAAGGTTTCGACTGCTCCAAATTTAATTGATGAGAGCATCGTTTTTTCTACTGGGCTATATACGCCAATTAAACCAATCGTCTCTTCACCAACTTTTCGAGGTTCAGGTGTCACAGCATATTTTAACGTTTCACCATTTCGATCAATCACAAATGAAAGCTCTTTTCCTGGATTTTCGCGAACGATTTGAACGACGTCTGTCCATTCATCTACAGGCTGACCAGAAATAGATTTCACAATGTCCCCTTCTTTTAGACCGGCTTCAAGCGCTGATCCGTCAGGCGTTAATTCTCCTAATACCGGTTCATTTATAGGAGCACCTTGAATAAAACCTAGTGCAAATAATACGACAAAGGCTAATAAAAAGTTCATTAGCGGCCCAGCGACGATGGCTAAGGTACGTTGCCCTAATGTTTTCGATGAAAATTGTCGATCATATGGTGCAATTTGGATTTCTTCACCATCTACAACAAAAAATGAAGTTTTGCTTACTTCAAATCGCTCTAACGTTTCTTCTCCTTGTTCATAACCTGTGATGAACATCTCATGTTCTAGATCAGCATGTTCAACCTCTATTACTTTCGCTTCGGGATATTTATCTTTATTATTTAAAATAATTTTGTTGACATGACCATTATCATCAAAAAGTAATCCAACATAATAACCTGCTTTGACCTCTATTACTTCTGGATCTTCTCCAGCCATTCGAACAAATCCGCCAATCGGCAATAATCGAATCGTATAGACCGTTTCATTTTTCTTAAATGAAAATACTTTCGGGCCAAAGCCAATTGCAAATTCCCGACATAATATTCCTGCTCTTTTGGCAAAGATTAAATGACCAAGTTCATGAAAAAATACGAGAGCGCCAAAAATTAAAACAAACGCTATTACTGTATTCACAGGCAAAACCACCTTTTTAAATTAATGATTGAACAAAAGCTCTAGTTATTTGATCCACCTCTAATATTTCTTCTAATGATGGATTTTTGATCGCTTCATGCTTTAAAAGAGCCTGCTCAATAAGTTCTTCAATGGCAAGAAAAGAGATCGAACCTTTTAAAAATGCATCGACAGCTTCTTCATTCGCTGCATTTAAAACAGTTGGCATTGTACCACCTATTTTACCCGATTCATAAGCAAATTTTAAACAACGAAATCTTTCAAAATCAACCGTTTGAAAGTGAAGTATACCAACTTTAGCCAAATTTAGTCGTTCTGTTGTTTGTAACGGGAAACGATCCGGGTATGTAAGAGCGTATTGAATCGGGACTTTCATATCTGGTGTGCCTAGCTGTGCAATAACACTTCCATCATGAAATTCTACCATTGAATGAATAATGCTTTCTTTATGTAATAAAACCTCTATTTTGTCATAGGGGATAGAAAATAACCAATGCGCTTCAATCACTTCAAGTCCTTTATTCATCATCGTTGCTGAATCAATCGTGATTTTCGCCCCCATTGACCAATTTGGGTGGTTTAATGCTTGCTCGATCGTTACATCCACTAATTCTTCTCTCGTTTTATCACGGAAGCTTCCCCCAGAAGCAGTTAAGATTAAACGCTCCACATTTTTTTGCTTTTCACCTTGTAAGCATTGAAAAATAGCCGAATGTTCACTATCAACAGGTAATAAATTCACTTGATGGCGCTCAGCAAATTCTGTCACAATATGGCCTGCTGTTACTAAAGTTTCTTTATTTGCAACCGCAATATCCTTTTTCGCTTCAATTGCCCGCAGAGTTGGAATTAAACCGACACTACCAATGACCGCGTTGATCAAAAGATCTGCTTGATAATATGTTGCAGCCTCAACTAAAGCTTCCTCTCCAAATTTTACATCGATATTTTCTGGACAATCGTAACGTATTTTCTCGTACACTTCTTTTGATTGAACGGCAACAAATTTAGGGCGAAATTCATGAATGGCTTTTAACCCTAGTTCGACATTTTGGCCGAAAGACATCGCAACAAGCTTAAACTGCTCGGGATGCTGTCTTATTACTTCAAGTGTTTGTTGTCCGATCGAACCAGTCGCGCCAAGTAAACTAATGTTTCTCACATTGTCACTCCCAATCGTTCTATTCCGTCATAGTGTAGTGAGTAAAAAATATAAAATAGGTAAAACAAATAATAAACTATCAAACCGATCTAAAATTCCACCATGTCCTGGTAAGATGGAGCCTGAATCTTTAACATGGTAATGCCTTTTTAATGCCGATTCAACTAAATCACCAATTTGTCCAAAAATCGACACAAAAATAGAAATTATGATTAATTGAAAGTATGATGGTACAAAGTGTGTAATTTCTTGAAAAATAAAGGCAACCAAAACAGCTGAAGCAATTCCTCCAAAAAAGCCTTCAATTGTTTTATTCGGACTAATTTCTGGCCAGAGCTTGTTTTTTCCAAACTTTTTCCCGATAAAGTAAGCTCCAGAATCTGTTGCCCAAATGAGAAACATCGCAAAAAAAATGTTTTCAAGACCGAGAATTCTTGTTTCAATAAAAAAGTAAAAGCCGACCCCTACATAAAGAGTAGAAATAATCGTAAAACCAACATCATCAAATGTAAATTTATTTTTTGTCATAACCGTGTATGTTAAGAAAAACATTACAGCTAGAAATACAGTGCCGACCTTACTTATATTTATATCATTTAATATTTCAATATAACGGACGGGAAATAACAGCACCCAAAGAAGAAGTATACTAACAATTCCAGGAACAGATAGGATCGAAATTTTTTTCATTCTTAATAATTCAAACAATCCGATGGATCCCATTAAGTATATCAAAATCGTAAACGGTGTTCCGCCGATTACAACAATTGGAATAAATAATGCTAACGCAATGACTGCAGTTATAATCCGAGTTTTCATGGAATAATCACCTTCTATACGCCGCCGAACCTGCGACCTCTTTGTTGATAATCACGAATTGCTTGAAGAAAATGCTGCTCAGAAAAGTCCGGCCAAAACACATCAGTAAACCAAAATTCCGTATAAGCTAGCTGCCATAATAAAAAGTTGCTAAGGCGAAGCTCACCACTTGTACGAATTAGTAAATCTGGATCCTTAAAAGAACTTGTCATCAAATACGATGAAAACAACTGTTCATTTATTTCTTCTAATGAAATAACCCCATCTTTATAAAATTTAGAAATTTCCTTAACTGCCTGAAGAATTTCAGCTCGACTTCCGTAATTTAAAGCAAAATTCAGTACTAAACCGGTATTATTTTCGGTATCTTTCATTGCTTTTTGAACAGCCCGTTGGGTATGTTCAGGTAGTTTCGTTAGATCGCCAATTACATGAACTTGGACATTTTCTGTAACAAGCTCAGGTAAAAAAGTATTCAAAAATTCTTCTGGCAGCTTCATTAAATAATCGACTTCAGTTTTTGGTCTTTTCCAATTTTCTGTCGAGAATGCATATAATGTTAACACTTTAATTTCTAATTCATTAGCTAATTTTGTTATTTTCCGAACAACCTTCATTCCTTCATGATGCCCGGCCATCCTCGGTAAAGAACGTTTTTTCGCCCATCTTCCATTCCCATCCATTATGATCGCAACATGTTCAGGAATTTCATACTCTTTAACCTTTTCGACCGTTAAAGTTTGAGTGGATTGTTCGGAGTTTGTCCATTTTTTGATGAAATTAAACATGTGAATCCTCCACAGAGAAAATATCTCATGAATTTGACCTAACAGGTCATCAATAGAGAGCTTAGTTTTAACAAAAAAACCCCCTATTGAGTGAAGAGGGTTTTTTGTACATTTCTATTTTACATAGAAACGGATTAAACTTCCATGATTTCTTTTTCTTTGTCTTTTGTGGCAACATCAATTTTTCCAACATACTCATCTGTTAATTTTTGAACATCATCTTGAAAGCTGCGCAACTCATCTTCCGTAATCTCGCCGTCTTTTTCTAATTTTTTTAACTCATCATTCGCATCGCGACGAATATTTCGTACTGCAACTTTTGCATCTTCTGAATATTTTCGAACTAACTTAGCTAATTCTTTACGACGTTCTTCTGTAAGTGGCGGAATGGAAATTCGGATAACAGAACCATCACTTGTAGGTGTTAATCCTAAATCAGATTTCAAAATCGCTTTTTCAATTTCTCCTATAGAGGATTTGTCATAAGGCTGAATAACTAATAAACGAGCTTCAGGAACATTAATCGAGGCTAACTGATTGATAGGTGTTGGTACGCCATAATAATCAACCTGTACTTTGTCTAATAAAGAGGCGCTTGCACGACCAGCACGAACACCAGCAAGTTCACGTTTTAAAGCCGAAACTGCTTTTTCCATTTTTTCCTTTGCTTGATCAAGTACTTGTTTGGACATTTTATTTCCCCCTTACGATTGTTCCAATATTTTCACCTAAAACAGCGCGTTTAATATTTCCTTCTTCCATGATCGAGAAGACAATTAAAGGAATATCATTGTCCATACATAGTGAAGAAGCTGTAGAATCCATAACAGCCAATCCTTCTTTTAGAACATCTAAGTATGATAAATGGTCATATTTGACCGCTGAAGCATCTTTTGCAGGATCAGCACTATAAACCCCATCAACATTGTTTTTCGCCATCAGTATAACATCAGCTTCAATTTCCGCCGCACGCAATGCCGCAGTCGTATCTGTTGAAAAATAAGGGTTTCCTGTTCCAGCAGCAAATATGACGACTCGTTTCTTCTCAAGATGACGAATCGCTTTTCTTCTTATGTAAGGTTCTGCTACTTGGCGCATTTCAATGGACGTTTGAACTCGTGTTTGGATTCCTAATTTTTCGAGACTATCTTGGAGAGCTAACGAGTTCATGACAGTTGCCAACATTCCCATATAATCTGCTGTTGCTCGATCCATGCCCATTTCGCTGCCGATTTTTCCTCGCCAAATGTTGCCGCCACCAACAACAACGGCTACTTCAACACCAAGTTCAGCAATTTCTTTAACCTGTTTCGCAATCGATTGAATGACCGTAGGATTGATTCCAAATCCTTGTTGACCAGCTAAAGCTTCACCGCTCAATTTTAGGACAATACGTTTATATTTCGGCGTTTCCATAATGACCTCCAACATTTCATTGCTGCCTGAAAAATGATGGCATACAACGGACTGATGATTTCGAAAAAAGGGGAACACATCACAGTGTTCCCATTATTTCATCTTAAAGGAAGACTATTCGCCCCACTTCTTTTTCTCGACAAAATGAGGAATGGACTTCCTTTCGCAGGTAAAAACGAAATCAAAGTATCCTTATTTTTTCACTTGATTCATGACTTCTTCAGCGAAATTATCTTGTCTTTTTTCAATTCCTTCACCAACTTCATAGCGAATAAACGCTTTGACAGAAGCACCTTTAGATTTTACGAATTCACGAACTTTTTCATCTGGATTTTTAACATAGTTTTGATCAAGCAAACAAATTTCTTCAAAGAATTTACCTAAACGGCCTTCAACCATTTTTTCGACAATGTGTTCAGGCTTCCCTTCATTAAGAGCTTGTTGTTTTAGAACTTGACGTTCATGATCGACTTCAGATTGTGGAACCTCGTCACGGGAAATGTATCGTGGGTTCACAGCTGCAATGTGCATCGCAACATCCTTTGCTACGTCTTCATCTGTTGTTCCTTCTAATACCGTTAATACAGCAATACGTCCTCCCATGTGCAAGTAGGAACCGAAAGCGTCTTGATCAGACTTTGCAACAATTTCAAAACGACGAAGCGTAATTTTTTCTCCGATTTTTGCAATCGCTTCGTTTATGTAGTCTTGGACAGTTGAGCCGCTATCCATTGTAGAAGCTAATGCTTCATCAAGATTAGAAGGCTTTTTCTCTAAAAGATGAGAAGCTAATTGGTCTAATAATTGTTTAAAAGAGTCGTTTTTTGCGACGAAATCTGTTTCAGAGTTAACTTCGATAATAACCGCATTATTCCCATCTGTTTTAATTAAGGCAGAGCCTTCAGCAGCAATGCGATCAGCTTTTTTGGCAGCTTTCGCCATACCTTTTTCACGTAGATAATCGATTGCTTTATCCATATCTCCATTTGTTTCTGTTAACGCTTTTTTACAGTCCATCATGCCAGCGCCTGTTTTTTCGCGTAGTTCTTTTACCATTTGAGCTGTAATAGCCATGATATTTCCTCCTTTAAAATGCTTTTATGTATGAAATGCATAGTTTAAAAAAAGGTGATAAAAGGCTCGCATCCCCTCTTATCACCTTTTGCTCATTAAGCAGTTGTAGTTGTTGTTTCTTCACCTTGTTTTGCTTCTAAAACAGCATCTGCAATTTTAGAAGTCAACAGTTTAACTGCGCGAATTGCATCATCGTTTGCAGGGATGACGTAATCAATTTCATCCGGATCACAGTTTGTATCAACAATACCGATAATCGGAATGTTTAATTTGCGTGCTTCAGCAACTGCAATACGCTCTTTTCGAGGGTCGATGATGAATAGCGCATCAGGAAGTTGTTTCATTTCTTTAATGCCGCCTAAAAATTTCTCAAGGCGTTCCAATTCTTTTTTCAGCTGAACAACTTCTTTTTTCGGAAGTACATCAAACGTACCATCTTCTTCCATTTTTTGAATGTCTTTTAAACGTTTAATTCGCTTTTGGATCGTTGCAAAGTTTGTTAAAGTTCCACCTAACCAACGTTGGTTAACATAAAACATACCAGCGCGTTCTGCTTCTTCTTTAACAGATTCTTGAGCTTGTTTTTTCGTACCAACGAAAAGAATGGTTCCGCCATTTGCCGCTAAATCTTTGGCAAATTGGTACGCTTCTTCCACTTTCTTTACCGTTTTTTGTAGGTCGATAATATATATGCCGTTACGCTCAGTGAAAATATATTTTTTCATTTTAGGGTTCCAACGGCGAGTTTGGTGTCCAAAATGTACACCGGCTTCTAATAATTGTTTCATAGAAATAACTGACATATTCTTTCCTCCTATGGTTTTTCATCCTCCGCCCGCATCATCTTTAAGCATGACTGCAAGGGACGCAGCACCTATGCTTAAATCTTCGGACGTGTGTTTTAACACCAAAAACAAATATATCATATGGGGAGATGACAATCAAGAAGGAAATCCATCATTTTCATTAAATTTAATGAAAAGTTCTATCTCTGTTTTCCCTACATTTAATTTTTTGGCAATTTCTTCTAAAGTATACCCTTCTTTTTTCAATTGAAATGCTTTCGTCCGTAAATCCTCTTCTTGATTGCCTTCTTCCATATCGATGATATCTTCTTTTGACTGCAGTAAATTTTCTAAATGCTTGGGAACGTCTTGTTCATCATGTTCGTCGGTCCGATGTGACGATGTATGTGACATAATGCTTTCACTCTGATCGCCAAGCTTTGCTTGTAATTGCATTAAAAATTTTTCATTTTCATCTTTCATTTCGATGAGAAAAAGAGAAAGAGCATCTTCGGCTTCTTGAAGAAGTTTTCGTTGCGATTCTTCATGCTGTTTGATTGTACGATATTTTGTAAACAAAATAATAATTAAATAAAAAGTGACGAAATGTAAGAGAAAACTTATGAAAAGAATTACTGTACTCATCCTATTCCCTACTTTTATGTTAAAAGTTTTTCTAAAACTGATTTTAGTTTAAAAAGTGCACGCGAGTGGATTTGTGAAATTCTTGAAGTCGATAAACCTAAAACTTGACCGATTTCTGTTAACGTTAATCCTTCTTTATAAAACAAACTAATGACCATTTGTTCTTTTTCATTTAATTGAGAAATTAATTCAGACAATTGCTCAAATAATTCATTTTCTAAAATAAGCTCTTCAGGTGTCTTCGTTTTTTCATCCTTAATTAAAATCTTAACATTTTCTCCATCTTCTTGATCATGTAAATGTTCATCAATGGATAAAACATTTGAAAAAAAGTTTTCATTTACCACTTGAATCACTTCTTCTGTTGTCATGTTTAGTTCTTTTGCCACTTCATCCGGTGTTACATTGCGCAAATATTTTTGTTCTAATTTTTCAATCATTGCTTCTACTTTTTTGGCTTTTTCTCTCGAGCTTCTTGGCAACCAATCTTCTTTTCGTAATCCGTCTAAAATGGCGCCCCGAATCCTAAAAGTAGCATAAGTGTCAAATTTTAAATCTCGTTTTGGATCATATTTTTCAAGTGCGTCATATAAACCATACATTCCTAAACTAAGCAAGTCTTCTTTATCTACATTTTTTGGAAGTCCTATTGATATGCGCCCAACATGATAACGAACTAAAGGCAAATATTTTTTCATCAGCATGTCCCCAGCTTGAGCATCCCGCGATTGGATCCATTTTTCCCAATAACGCTTCTCTTCATCCATTGTCGCCTGGGTCATTATTATTCCTCCTTAGGCAATCGGAATCAATCATCTACAATATGTTAAATGTTCTTTACCCCATTATTGACTGTTCGAATCAATAAAGAGGTTGTTTTTGGATCAAATTCGATCGTTCTTCCGCTTTTCCCTCCTACATCCTCGCTTATGAGGGGGATGTTGTATTTTTTTAATTGTTGTTTAACAGACTCAACATTTCGCTGTCCGATTCTCATGATGTTAGATGTTGTCTGAAAGGAAAACATTTGTGCTCCCCCTGCCATTTTTGCTTTTAAAGAAGCAGTCTGTAAGCCAATATTTTGAAAGTTTTCAATGAGGGTTTTGACAGCTGTATCTGCATATTTCGCCTTATTGATCGTTTTTGTTTTGGATAATGAAGAATCTGGAAGCATAATGTGAGCTAAGCCAGCTATTTCCAATTGTGGATGAAAAATAACTAAACCTACACAAGAACCAAGGCCAGATGTTCGAATTTTCTTTGGAGCTTTCACGAACTTTATTTCAGCTATCCCAACTTTAACGACGTTATCCATTTGATTCATTCTACGAAACCTCTAACTTTTCAAAAATTTTCTTATATACATCAACATTTGGCATAAAGAATATATGTCCTGAAAGAAAGTCATCTTCTGGCTGTTCGTCATCTTTGATAACTGTATCAATAATTAATGCTCGGTCACTATTTTGGGAAAGCTCAATAAAGCCATGGCTTATAATAGCTCCAAACATATCAAATGATAAAGATGGGACAGATGGATGAATCAATAATTTTGTTAAATCTGCTAATGCAGCAACATATGACCCCATTAAAATATTTCCTAATTCCTGCAAGGCAGATGTTTCAATTTCCGTTATTTCATATTTGTTAAACACGGACATACTACCTAATAGTTCTTTTAAATACCTTTCCGCTTGTTTAACAGATAAGACAAAAAACATGGATCCAGATATATCGCCTTCCAATCGAAAATAAATCGCAATTACTTCTTCTTCCGAACCTACTATATCAATAATTTCATTAAACGAACCAATTTTCACATCTGGCACCTTCATATAAATTTTTTTATTTAACATGTTAGAAAGAGCTGTAGCAGCATTTCCTGCTCCAATATTCCCTATTTCTTTTAAAAGATCTAATTGCCGAGTAGAAAAGTCAAAAAATAAGCTCATTTTCCATACCCCTGTAAAACATGTTCTAAATCAAGCAACATAATGATCCGTTTTCCAACCTTTGTCACACCTTTAATAAACTTGGATTCTACCCCTCCTACCACTTCGGGAGCAGGTTCAATTTGATCTTCCGTTATATCAATGACATCATGTGCTGCATCAACGACTAGCCCAACATCTATTTCATCTTTACATGAAATAATAATTCTGGTTTGTTCATTTGTATCGGCTTCTGGTATTTGAAGACGTGTGCGAAGATCAATAATAGGAGTGACGACGCCGCGTAAATTAATCACTCCTTTGATAAATTTTGGGGTGCCAGGAACTCTCGTAATATGGCTAACTTTTTCAATCGATTTTACTTCTTGTACGAAAATACCATAATCTTTTTCTTGTAATTGAAAAACAATGACCTTTAATTCTTTGCTTTCCGTTTTCGTCATGCCGATCTCTCCTTATCAGGAAACTGTTATTTGATAAGAGCATTGCAATCAATGATTAACGCAACTTGACCATCCCCTAAGATTGTCGCTCCTGAAATAGCAAATACATTCGTTAAATATTGACCTAACGATTTCAATACAATTTCTTGTTGGCCAATAAAGGAATCGACGACAAGGCCCGCCATTTTATCACCTTTTTTGACAACGACGACAGAATAGTGATCCTCTTCGGATTTAGTTGGCACTTCAAATAGTTCTTCTAAAAATACGAGCGGAACAATGGTGCCACGATAATCAATCACCTTATAATCGTGAGTATGTAAAATGTCTTCTTTCCTCACGACAAGTGACTCAATAATTGACGAAATAGGAATTCCGTATTTTTCGTCGCCAATCTCCACTAACATGACTGAAATAATCGATAAAGTAAGTGGGAGCTGAATGGAAAATAACGTTCCCTTTCCTTCTTCCGAATCGATCGTAATGTTTCCGCCTAATGATTCAATTGTATTTTTGACAACATCAAGGCCGACACCCCGACCAGAAACATCCGAAATTTTTTCAGCTGTCGAAAAACCAGAAGAAAAGATTAATTCATATATTTGTTTTTCCGTTAACGTTTCGCTCGCTTCCTTTGTAATGATTCCCCGTTCAATCGCCTTTTGCAATATTTTTTTATGATTAATCCCTGCCCCATCATCCTCTATTTCGATAAAGACATGATTGCCGCTATGATATGCGCGAAGAATGAGTTTTCCTTGTTCGTCCTTCCCTTTTTGAATACGAACTTCTGGTGTTTCAATACCGTGGTCAATAGCATTTCGAATTAAGTGAACGAGAGGATCGCCGATTTCATCAATTACCGTCCGGTCAAGCTCTGTTTCAGCACCTATAATTTCAAGCTCTATTTGTTTGTTTAAATCACGAGCAAGCTGGCGAACCATTCTCGGAAAACGATTAAAAACCGTCTCAATCGGAATCATACGCATATTTAAAATAATATTTTGTAAATCACCAGATACTCTTGACATTTTTTCTACCGTTTCTTTTAATTCCGCATGGTTTAAGTCTTTTGAAATTTGCTCGAGCCTGCCTTTATCAATGACCAGCTCTTCAAATAAGTTCATTAATATATCGAGACGATCAATATTGACACGAATCGTTTTCGTTGATGCTTTTGATTGCCATGTTTTCGTTGATTTTTTTTCTTTCCCCTTCTTCGGTTGTCGTGAAGCTGCCTCTTTTTCCACTGCTTGAACCGTTGCTGCAACTTCCTGTACA
Source organism: Bacillus alveayuensis (assembly GCA_030812955.1). GTDB lineage: Bacteria > Bacillota > Bacilli > Bacillales > Aeribacillaceae > Bacillus_CB > Bacillus_CB alveayuensis. Next base: position 816,240 of record JAUSTR010000001.1, on the reverse strand, counting down.
CTGTTTTTCTCTGCTTTGATAGGTTGTTCATTAGATAGAGGTTTAATGTCGACAGCTTCAATTTCTGATACTTTTAATATTTTTTTTCTAATTTCTTCTTTTTCTTCTTTCGAAATATAAGTAACTATAAATTGATAGTCGAACTTTTCTTCTTCTAACAAGTCTACAGAAGGAGAAGATTTAATAATTTCCCCATTTTGCTCGAGCAGTTCAAATACCATAAATGCTCGCGCTGCCTTCAACAAACAATCGCTACGCAAAGTAACAGTGATTTCGTACACATGAAATCCTTGCTCTGTTGATTGATTAATAATTGTCTGTTCATATTCATCATATTCTTGTTGACCGAAAGACTCATCACTGCTTTCATCGTTCGATGTCTCTATTTTTTCCCCTTTTTCAATCATTTCTAGTTTTTGAACAATGTGAGACACATCTTTTTTTCCATCACCACCTGATTCAATGGATACGACCATCTCTTCCAAACTTTCCATTGCCAAGAACAAGGCATCCACAATTTCCGGTGTTACACGAATCGTTTTGTTTCTTAATGCATCTAGAACATTTTCCATTTTATGAGTAAGATGGGCCAAGTCTTCAAAGCCCATTGTGGCACTCATGCCTTTTAATGTATGAGCTGAGCGGAAAATTTCATTAACAATGGATAAATCATCAGGATTCTTCTCTAACTCTAGTAATTTTTCATTGCACGTTTGAAGATGCTCTTTGCTTTCTTCTAAAAAAATATCTAAATATTGGTTCATTTCCATATAAGAAACACTCCTTATAGTAATCAAATCAAACATTTAATAGTCTTAGCCAAATCTTTTAAATCGACAATATAATCAATGACATTTGCAGCAATCGCTGCTTTCGGCATCCCAAAAATAATGGAACTTTCTTCTGATTGTGCGATTGATGTCACATTTCCATCGGATTTTAACAGCTTTAAGCCGGCTGTACCATCACTTCCCATCCCTGTCATAATTACCGCTATTTTCGAATATCCTTTAATTTTACTTAATGATTCAAATAGTATATTCACAGAAGGGCGATAAATTTCGTTTTGCATCGTATCAACAATATCTATTTGAAGTTCATTTCCTTTCTGAACGATTTTCATATTATATCCACCTGGTGCAATATAAACAACACCATGTTGAACCTTCTCACCTTGCTCCGCTTCCTTGACAAAAAGTTCTGATACAGCATTTAAGCGTTCGGCAAGAGAGTGGGTAAAGCCAGGTGGCATATGCTGAACGACAAAATAGACAACATGTGGTTGTTTTCGTAAAAAAGGAATGACTTGGTGTAATGCTTTAGGTCCCCCAGTCGAAGTTCCGATGGCGACGATCACTTTTTCATTCGGCGACCTTTTTCGTTCCATACTATTTTCTATTTGATTTTTGGGAGTGATCTTATGATGTTGAAATTTCACTTTTTGTTGAGCTTGATATGCATGCATCACCTTTTCGATTAACTGTTCTTTTACTTTATACAAATCTAATGAAATAGAGCCAGAAGGCTTTTCTATAAAATCAAAAGCTCCCTTTTGCAAACAACGAATGGTAATCTCTGTTCCCGCTTTTGTCTGACTTGAAAGCATAATGACCGGTAAAGGATATTGCTTCATGATCCTTTCTAATGTTTCTAGTCCGTTTAAAACTGGCATTTCGATATCAAGTGTCACGACATTTGGCTTCAAAGCGTGTATTTTTTCTAAGCCTTCCTCGCCATTTCTAGCTGTTCCAATTACTTCAATATGAGGATGCTCATTTAAAAAGTCAGAAATAAGTTTTCTCATAAAAGCTGAATCATCAATAACTAATACCTTTATTGTTTCCAATGCTCGATCAGCCTTTCGAAAATAAGTTTTTTAATCTTTGAATAAAGCCTTTATGATCATTAGGCACATTTAAATATTCCTTCGTCATTGCCTCCAGCGCTTTTGCAACTGGTGAAGTCGGAAATTGCATCACGATCGGAGTTTGATTCATCACAGATTGTTGGACATGCTTGTCTTCAGGAATATATCCTAATAAATGGATATCTAAATCTAAAAATTGCTTCGTTGTCATCTTAAGGCGCTCCCAAGCCTGATGTCCATCTGTGCGCTTTTGGCAGCGATTAACCACTAATTTTATCGTTTTGTCGGAATCATATTGATGAACAAGCTTGATCGCTGCATAAGCATCCATAATAGATGTTGGCTCTGGCGTTGTGACGACGATAATTTCATCGACCGCCATTAAAAAACGCATACTCTCTTTTGAAATACCAGCTCCCATATCAAACAAAATTTCATCAAACGTTGCGACCATTTTTTCCAGTTCCTTTAGAAAATGCTGAAAGCTATCCTCTCTTAATTGAACAATATTGGAAAGTGTCGTTCCCCCTGATAAATAACAGAGTCCAAAAGGCCCTTTTTTTAATGCTTGTTGAATCGGCCATTTTTTTTCTAAAATATCGACCATTGTATAGCTAGAAGATTCTCCTAGCAATATATCGATATTGGCCATCCCAATATCAGAATCGATCAATAATACACGTTTATTGCGTTTTGCGAGATTGATCGAAAAATTTAAAACAATATTCGATTTACCGACTCCGCCTTTTCCGCTTATGACTGCTACCGTTTTCGCTTTCGGTGTGTATAGCTTTTTTATTTTTTTTCTTAGCTGTTCCGCTTGATCCATATACTCATCTACCTCAATAAATAATTGATAAATGATTTTTGATCGATTTGATGAATATCATCAGGAACATTTTGGCCATCAGTCAAATATCCAACACCAATATTAGACTCAAGAACCATATTTAACATTGCCCCGTGCGACGACGTTTCATCATATTTTGTAAAGATAAATTGATGAATAGGAATGGCAGAAAAACGCTCAAATATTTTTTTCATATCCTCATATTTAGCTGTTAAGGAAAAAATTAAATAAGTTTCTAATTCTTCATTAAAGTCAATCACATCTTGTAAATCATCAATATATTGTTTTTCCATAAAATTGCGCCCTGCTGTATCAATAAAGACAATATCATAACTATGAAGCTTGGTTTTCGCTCTAACAAAGTCGTTAATGTTGTAGCAAACTTCCACCGGGGCATTTAAAATATTGGCATATGTTTTAAGCTGTTCAATAGCGGCAATTCGGTACGTATCGGTTGTTATAAAAGCAATGCTTTTTTTATGCTTTAATTTTATTTCAGCAGCTAGCTTTGCTAATGTAGTCGTTTTTCCAACACCAGTTGGTCCAACGACATTAATATACTTTTTTTGAAAAGTAATCCCCAAAAATGGAATATGTTTGATCTTCTTAAATATTTCATTTTTTAATTCCTCTAGGATTTCTTCCTCCGTCATATTTTTTCGGCTTAAGAAATAAGTTTCCATTAAAGACGACATTAATTCGCTTCGGATCGCCGAATGAAATCCTGCTTCCTTTAATTGAAGATCAACCAACATGAGTTCTTTTGGATATAATTTCTCCCCTTCTATTTGCAAAGATTGAATGGATTGCTTCATTTCTTTTATTTCTTTAAATAATGGTAGCATTTCATCCTTTAATGTGCTTGGCTGCCTTTCTTTTTGAGCATTGCTTTGTACGGCTTCATCAACTCCTGCGATGACTTCAACATTTTTCTTTTTAAATAAGCCAAAAAAACCTCCCGAATAAACAATTTTCGAGTTTAAAATCACGGCATCTTGACCTAGCTCAACACGAATTTGTTTCATGGCTTCTTGCATTGTTGGTGCCTTGTATTTTTTTATTATCATGAAATATTCACCACCCCGATGCTTTGAACTTCTACGTTTGCTTCAAGCTCGTTATAGGATAATACAGGAACGTCCGGTAAATAACGTTCAATCAATTGTCGGACATACATTCGAACTGCTGGTGAACAAAGAATAACGGGATTCACATCGTTCATCGATAAATGTTCAACATTTTTCGCAATGGACTCAACGATTCCTTGGGATTGGCCAGGATCTAGCGATAAATAATTTCCATGCTCCGTTTGATGTACGCCATCAGCAATGATTTTTTCTACTTGTCCAGAGAGCGTTATCACTTTTAATGGCTCTTTTTCTTTCGTATATTGACTAGTAATTTGTTTTGCTAATGCTTGGCGAACATATTCCGTCAATAAATCTGTATCCGTTGTTAGTTTTCCGTAATCTGCTAACGTTTCAAAAATAACCGGTAAATTTCGGATCGACACTTTTTCTTTTAACAATTTCGCTAAAACCTTTTGAATATCGCCAATTGAAAGAGGATTCGGAGTTACTTCTTCGACTAAAATTGGATAATTCTCCTTTAAATGATCCACTAACTGTTTCGTTTCATGACGCCCTAATAACTCATGAGCATGTTTCTTCAGCAATTCCGTAATATGTGTTGATACTACCGAAGGGGGATCAACAACGGTATAACCGAACATCTCTGCTTGATCTTTCAATTCTTCGCTAATCCATTTAGCTGATAGGCCAAAAGAAGGTTCTTTCGTATCGACCCCTTCGATGGAATCTTCTTCAATTCCAGGACCTAACGCTAAATAATGATCTAGCAAGAGCTCTCCTCTTCCGACTTCGTTTCCCTTTATTTTCAAACGGTATTCATTCGGTTTTAGCTGAATATTATCGCGAATGCGAACAACAGGAATGACCATACCCAGCTCAATCGCTATTTGTCGTCTAATCATGACAATACGATCAAGTAAATCTCCCCCTTGATTCGCATCGGCTAACGGAATGAGACCATATCCAAATTCAAATTCAATGGGGTCTAGTTCAATTAAATTCATAATTTGTTCCGGGCTTTTCATCTCGTTTATTTCTTGTTCTTCATTGATCTCATCTTCTTCCTTATCATCCACTTTTTGCGATTGTATAAACGAATATCCTAAAAGAGCTAATAATACGGATATCGGCAGCGTTAACACAATTCCAATCGGTGTGACAATTCCGAGCAGCAATATCGTAATAGCAGCAACTAGAAGCATTTTTGGATAAGCAAAAAGCTGTTTCGTAATATCACTGCCTAAATTTCCATCAGATGCCGCCCTTGTGACAACAATACCTGTAGCCGTTGAAATTAACAAAGCGGGAATTTGACTGACAATGCCATCCCCAACGGTTAACAACGTATAACGTGATGCCGCTTCTTGTAAATTTAAATCTTGTTGAATCATGCCGATAATAATACCGAAAATAATATTGATTAGGACGATAACAATACCGGCAATCGCATCACCCTTGACAAACTTGCTAGCACCATCCATTGCTCCATAGAAATCAGCTTCCCGAGCTACTTTTTCACGTCGTTTTTTCGCTTCCTCTTCAGAAATGATTCCTGCATTTAAATCGGCATCAATACTCATCTGTTTTCCTGGCATCGCATCTAACGTAAAACGGGCAGCCACTTCGGAAACACGTTCAGAACCTTTTGTTATGACAATAAATTGAATAATAATCAAAATTAAAAAGACAACAAATCCTACTAAAACATTTCCACCTACAACAAACGTCCCAAATGTTTCAACTACTTTACCAGCTTCACCCCTTGATAAAATGGACCTAGTCGTCGATACGTTTAAGCCTAAGCGAAACAATGTTAACAATAATAGTAAAGAAGGAAAGATGGAAAACTGTAATGGTTCTTGCATATTCATAGAAGTAAGGAGGACCAACAAGGCAAGAGAGATGTTGATGATGATCAATAAGCTCAACATCCATGATGGAAATGGGATAATTAACATAGCGACAATTAAAATAACACTAATTAATACAGATAAATCTCTTGCTTGCATGTGATCATCTCTCCTAACGATGGTTACACTTTTTGTTTTAAACGATAAACATAAGCGATAATTTCTGCTACTGCTTTAAAAAACTGTTCAGGAATGGCCTCCCCTATTTCCGTTTGATCATATAATGATCGGGCAAGAGGGCGATTTTCCACTGTGACGACATCATGCTGATTTGCAATTTGCTTTATTTTTTGCGCTAAAAAATCGGTCCCTTTTGCCAAAACGTATGGTGCATCCATTTTTTTGGGATCATATTTTAAGGCAACAGCATAATGAGTTGGATTTGTAATAACAACATCAGCTTTCGGGACATCTTGCATCATCCTTCTCATCGCTATTTCCCGCTGCCGCTGTTTAATGCGAGACTTGATTAAAGGATCTCCCTCCATTTTCTTTTGTTCATCTTTTATATCTTGTTTTGACATTCGAATATTTTTTTCAAAGTCATATTTTTGATAAAGATAATCAAAGATGGAAAGAAGTAATAAAGCGCCTGAAGCGAACAAACCCATTTGTAAAGTAAGTTTTGAAAGAAATAAAAACGCATCTTCAACTGACATGTTCGGAAGGGTTAAAATCTCATCGAAACGAAACCATAAGACGAAAAATGTCACAGCACCGATAAATGAAATTTTGACCATCGATTTTAAAAGTTCGACAATAGCCCGAAGAGAGAAAATACGTTGGAATCCGTGAATCGGATTTATTTTATTTAATTTCATTTTCAATGGTTCAGTTGAAAATATAAACCCGACTTGAATCATATTTCCAATTAGAGACGAGATAATCGCCACAATCATGAAAGGAGTGATGATCCAAAAACCTTTTAACGTTAACGATTCAAATAAAACATGAATATTATCTTCGGATAATTCCATTAATAAATAGTTTTCGTATGTTATATGTAAAAGAGTCAACATTTCAGACAAAGTCGAATGGCCGAAAAATAGAAAGGATAAAAACATGAGAAATAAAGTAGCAGCTGTCACGACATCTGCACTTTTGGCAACTTGTCCCTTTTGACGAACTTCCTGTCTTTTTCTTGGCGTGGCCTTTTCCGTTTTCTCCCCTGCGAAAAACTGCAAGTCTAACTTTAATCTCTTCAACTTTATTCACCTAATAGTCTTAGCATCAAATTTGTAAAATCTATCATATATTGAATGAGGTCTCTCATCACAACAAATAGTGCACTAAATAAGAGCAATATCATGACAAAGCTGACCGCTATTTTTAGTGGAAATCCAACGACAAATACATTTAACTGCGGGACTGTTCTCGTCAAAATTCCTAATGCTACATCTACTAAAAAAAGGGATCCAACAATCGGTATTGCCATTTGAAATGCAATGATAAACATTTTATTAAAAGCTATAATGAGTGATTCGACGACTTGTCCTTCAAATAGAAATAGATGCTGCTTTTCTATCGGGATAAACTCAAAGCTATTTAAAGCTCCTTCGATTAACAAATGATGGGCATTTGTACTTAATAAGAAAAATAGAGCAAATATATAAAATAGTTGGCCGATTACTGGACTTTGCACACCTGTTTGCGGGTCAATGACACTTGCTATGGCAAATCCCATCTGAAAATCTATGAAACTACCTGCTATTTGTACTCCCGATATCACGATATAAGCTGTTAATCCAATGAACAAGCCTAATGTCACTTCTTTTAAAATTAACAAAATGTACAAAGAATTAAGCTCAATGGCAGGCACTTCGATTGTTACAGTTATTAACAAAGCTAAGTAAAAGGAAATCCCTATTTTGACACGGTTCGGTATCGTTCGATACGAAAACAATGGCAATGTGACCATAAAGGATACAATTCTCATGAAAATAAGCAGAAAAGCAGGGTATTGCTGTAAAATTGATGTCATCATCATCCAATAAATTGATGAAGGTTACTTAATAATTCATGTGTATAAGAAAGCATATGAGATAACATCCACGGTCCAAAAAAGATAAGACCAATGAAAACGGCTACGATTTTCGGAACAAATGCAAGTGTTTGTTCTTGAATTTGGGTTGTCGCTTGAAATATACTAACAGCTAATCCGACGATTAACGAAAGTAATAACAATGGACCGCAAATGATTAAAGTCGTAAACACTGCTTTTTCTGCTATAGATATAACCATTTCTGAACTCATCTTTATGTTCACCTTCTTTAAAAGCTTTGCAGCAATGATTTGACAACTAAGTACCAGCCATCGACTAAAACGAACAACAAAATTTTAAATGGCAGTGAAATCATAACGGGTGGAAGCATCATCATCCCCATGGACATCAAAATACTTGCAACAACCATGTCAATAATTAAAAAAGGTATAAAAATCATAAATCCTATTTGAAAAGCTGTTTTTATTTCACTAATCGCAAAAGCAGGTACAAGTGCTGTCATCGGTATTTCTTCAACAGATGTTGGTTTAATATTCGCATAATCTAAAAAAAGAGCTAAATCTTTTTGCCGTGTATGTTTGCTCATAAACTCGCGAAAAGGCTGTTCCGCTCTTTCATACGCTTCTTCGATGTTAATGTCATTATTAAATAATGGAACTAAAGCTTCATCATGTACTTCTTTAAATGTTGGCCCCATGATAAAAAAAGTTAAAAAGAGTGCTAATCCAATTAATACTTGATTTGGCGGCATATGCTGTGTAGCTAGTGATGTACGGACAAAAGACAAGACGATCATTATCCGGGTAAAGCATGTGAACAATATTAAAATGCTTGGCGCCAATGAAAGAACTGTCAGCAGCAATAATAGCTGAATCGCTGTTGAAACGTTTTGTGGATCGCTTTCGTTAAAAAGTTGAAAAAACTCATTCATTGTGCTTATTTCCCTTCTTCAAAAACAGCTTCATTTGTCCGCTTCTTTCTTTTAAAATCGCTTGTAATTCATCCTTAAACAACGTGTTGTTTTTGTGTTTGCTCTCATTCCACTTCCAAAATGTTTGAATAGGTTTTTGATAATATTTGCCGACTTTCGCTTCATGCTCCTGTAAGATCTTTTCTATTTCAGCTTCGTCGTCGATTTCTTTTAACAGCTGTATCGTATCACTTACTCCAAGCAAGAGTATCCGTTCACCCACTTTGACAAGCTGGATAGACCGGTTTTGTCCTAAGCTCGTTCCCCCTATGTTTTGTAAATATTTCGTTCCAATATAATGATGCCTCTGGCTTTTCACAACCTTTACGAGAATATAAATAATCAATAGAACAAACATAAATGCAAAAAGCATTTTGATAAAATCTATGATGGTGACGCTAGCTGGTGTCTTAATATCACTTATATTATTTTCCAGCTCATTACTCGTCGATTTCCCTTCGTGATTGGTTTGATCTTGATAATATTCTTCAACTGTTTTATTTTCCTCTCCCGCTTCAACAATCGAAGCAGGAGCCGTGAAGAAAATAACCGAAAAATAAATTCCTAGAATCATAACTATGAAAACTCGTTTCAATCGTCAAAAACCCCTTTTAATCTAGCGTTTTTTTAATCGCTTCTATAACCCGATCCGCTTGGAATGGTTTCACGATAAAATCTTTTGCACCAGCTTGAATGGCATCAATCACCATCGCTTGCTGGCCCATTGCCGAACACATAATGACTTTAGCATTTGGGTTTAATTTACGGATTTCTTTAAGAGCGGTGATTCCATCCATTTCAGGCATTGTAATATCCATTGTAACGAGGTCCGGCTGTAATTCTTTATATTTTTCGATAGCTTGAACACCGTCTTGCGCCTCTGCAACTACCTCGTATCCATTTTTTGTTAATATATCTTTGATCATCATGCGCATAAAAGCTGCATCATCCACAACTAAAATTTTTTTCCCCATTCCCTATCACTCCTATTTATCTACTAATTTAATTTATTGAGTCTTTCAGATTGGCTTAAAATATCTGTGACGCGTACCCCGAAATTTTCATCAATGACAACCACTTCCCCTTTAGCCACTTTTTTATTATTAATTAATATGTCGACAGGTTCACCTGCTAGTTTATCAAGCTCGATAATAGAGCCAGATGATAATTCCAAGATTTGTTGAATCGAACGTTTTGTCCGTCCAAGTTCGACCGTTACAGTCAGTGGGATATCTAATAACATATCTAAATTATTCGTTTCAGTATGCTTTGGTACAGATTGAAATGAAGGAAATTCGACATGGTTCACGTTCCATTTTACTTGTTCTTGTTGTTTAGATGGAACTGGCTGTTCTTTTTCTTCTTCTCGTTGATGGTGAGTGCGATTTTCAGTTTCCGGTATATTAGCCTCATGATCATTCGTTTTATCCATTAATTGATTAAGAAGCTCTCTTGCAAATGGAATCGGCAATAGTTGCATAATTTGTGAATCAATTAAATCACCGACTGTAAGGTGAAATGAAACTTTAATAAACAAGTCTTCATCAGGTATAGATTCTGTCCCTTCACCTTGCTTCATATCCAATAACTCAATTTTGGGAGGAGAAATATCGACTTTCTTATTAAATACCGTAGACATCGATGTCGCAGCAGAACCCATCATTTGGTTCATCGCTTCTTGTACAGCGCTTAACTGAATTTCCCCCAAATCACTTGGATTTGTTCCATCTCCTCCTGTCATTAAATCCGCGATAATCGCTGCATCGTTTTGTTTAATTACGAGAATGTTACTTCCCGTAAAACCTTCCGTATAATTGACTTGAATAGCGACATAAGGATGTGGAAATTCATCCGCTAACTCATTTTTTTTAACAAGCGTAACGCTTGGAGTAGTGATCTCCACTTTTTGATTTAATAAAGTTGATAACGTCGTTGCGGAACTTCCAAAAGAAATATTTCCAATTTCACCGATTGCATCTTGTTCCAATTCCGAAAAATATTCATTAATATCATGTCCATCATGGTGACCATTATTTTCTTCCGATTCTTTACGGGGGACATTTCCACTTAACAGCGCATCGATTTCATCCTGCGACAACATATTAGAATTCATCTTCCATGTCACCTCTTTTTATCATGTCAAGAATTTGAACAGCCATGCGATCGTTAAGCTTCCCTGGCTGGCCAAAAAACTTCGGCACATTATTCACTTTAATCGTTAAAGGCTCAGAGACAGATTGTTCTAAACGAATCATATCGCCAATTTGCAATTCAAGAAAATCTTGGACGGTTATATCAGTCTTGCCTAATTCGGCTACAATCGGCACTTCTGCTTTTTTAATTTTGCTTTGCAGTAATTTCGTTTCGAGGGGATTCGGTTCTTTTCGACTTGATTGCATCCAATAATGTACGGATAATTTCGAGATAATAGGTTCCAACACTACATGTGGAATACATAAATTGATCATTCCACTTGTTTCACCGACTTGTGTATTTAAAGAAATAACGACAACTGTTTCGTTTGGCGATACCATTTGTAGAAACTGCGTATTTATTTCAAATTCCAGCATCGTTGGCTCTATTTCTAAAATGGTACTCCAAGCTTCACGATAATTTTCCAATGATTTTTCAATAACATTGGAAATGATACGTTTTTCTATTTCTGTTAAGTTCTCAATTTTATTCATGGAAACGCCCATTCCACCTAATACCCGATCCATCATGGCATAAGCAATATTCGGGTTCAATTCCATTAACACTCGACCTTCCAACGGCTGTATTTCAAAGATGTTTAATATGGTCATTTTAGGAATCGAACGGATAAATTCTTCGTATGGTATTTGATCAACCGAAGCTACGGATATTTGAATAAATGTTCGTAATTGTGCTGAAAAATAGGTTGTTAATAATCGAGCAAAATTTTCATGAATTCGTGTTAAACTTCGAATTTGATCTTTTGAAAAGCGTAGTGCACGTTTAAAATCATATACTTTGACCTTTTGTTCTTCTTCCTTTTTTTTTAATTCTTCCGCATTCATTTCACCTGTTGAAAGAGCAGATAATAACGCGTCAATTTCACTTTGAGACAAAATTTCGTTCGACATCATTCTCTCACCTCCCTATCCGATTTTCGTTTTATTGTAGGATAAAGGAGGTTATATACAATTCTTTAACCTCTCCATTTTGCAAAAGCCCATTAATTCTATTCTTAATCTTTTCTTTTAAAATGTTCATGCCATTTTGTCCTTCCAGTTCGCTAGCCTTTATATCTGAAAGTACAAAAATGACAATATCCCTTACTTGAAAATCGCGTTTTTCCAGCTCTTCCTTTGCTTTTTTATTTGTCGTCTCAATTTTTAATGTTAATTGAACAATATTGTTGCTAGCTAAATTTGTTGTAATTTCGGGAACTTCAACTGTTCTCTCAAGCACTTCATCAATGGTTGGTTCTTTCTCCTCCTGTGAATTTTCAGCAAATTGTTGAATAACGTATAACGCAGCGATACCTATGATTGAAATGGAGGTAATAATTATGAGCAGCGTCGTTATTATTTTTTTATTCATTCTCCGTTTCCTCCATATGGCTAACCATTCGAATGAGCCCAATCTTTTTGTAAAAATCAATGATTTTCTTCTGAACGGTCTGTTCTGATTCTTTGACGATAAACTTTTTTTTGTTTGTTAAAGTAATCGTTGTATCAGGTAACGATTCAATTTGTTCAATCAATAAAACATTTAATAGAAAAGTTTTTCCGTTTAATTTCGTTAAAGTAATCATGGGAATACCCCCATTTACCTAATATTATCGTTTAATGTTCATAATTTCTTGTAATATTTCATCAGACGTTGTAATAATTTTTGTGTTTGATTGGAAGCCGCGCTGAGCCACGATCATTTCCGTAAACTCTTCCGACAAATCAACATTTGACATTTCTAATGAACCAGGTTTAATTAACCCTGTTCCTTCACTTCCTGGAGCAAATAATTCTTCTAATTCAATACCATTGCCATCTTGATCGATCGTACCGGAGTTAGTCGACTCCTTAAATAAGTTTCCTCCTATTTTTTCTAGACCGCCTGGATTTGGAAAGTTGGCAAGTCTTATTTGTCCTGCCACATTTAATTCACCTTTTTTATTCACGAATGTAATCAAGCCATCAGGACCAATACTAAAGCTTTTCGCTGTAAGTGGGATTTGGATGAGGCCTGCTGATCCGCTTAAAGAATCTGTCCAGGACGGTTCTTTTAAACTTGCAGCAGCTTCTTCAAATTCCATGACGGCCCTTCCTACATTTTCAAGATCAACGGAATAACTTTCTAGTGTGTTAATGAGTTTGTTCAATAAGTCCATATCAGAAACACTTGCAGGTGTCTCAAGAGATAAACTCGATGCATCTGGATATTTGCCACCGATTGTATCTACTGCACTTGTAATCTTTGTAAGGATATCTACAATCGGTGATGCTCCGTTAAATGTATCTATTGATGTATTTAAATTATTTAATGCCGTTTTAAAGTTGTTCACAATCACATCAAATCCTGTACTTGCATTTGTCACATCATCATTAAAATTTGTATATATTGTTTGCAATGCTTGGAGGGCACTTTCCATCGCATCATAATAAGGAGAAGTGTCATCACTGCCATTTTCAATATATATTTCAACAGCTTCATTATATTGCTCGTAAGCACCCATTAAATCGTTTGCTTGTTTATAAATTTGTTTCAGCTTTTCCACCATATCTTCGTATGGGGTTGCAAACGACGAAATACTTGTTAAAGCATTATTGGCTTTCGTGATTCCGTCATCAGTTGGAACAGATTTTTCTCCTGTTTCCCCTATAATATACATTCCATCACCTGTTACTAAGTAGCCTCTTTCATCTAAATAAAAATTACCTGCACGAGTATAAGCCAGTTCCACAGCATTATTAATTCTCCCAGTTATTTTGTTATCCCCGATATTTCCACCCATATCTATATTGACACGGCTAAAATCTGTGATCGTTGCAACTGGAAAAAAGCCATCACCTGTGATCGCTAAATCAAGAGTCCTTGAGGTCGTTTGAGTAGGACCAGTAGTATGTATTGTATCAACGGTACCAATCGTCGATCCTAATCCGATTTGCTTTGGATTTACACCTCCTAGTCCACCCGCTTGAGCACTTGCTCCAGAAAGCTGTTGATTGACTAATTCTTTAAACGTTACACGGCTTTTTTTAAACCCGTATGTGTTGACGTTCGCAATATTATTGCCGATAACATCTAGCTTTAATTGAAAGTTTTTCATCCCGCTAATTCCAGAGTACATCGATCTGAGCATAGATACCTCTCCTTTATTTATGGATTTAACCTATTATAAATTCTTTTCTACCGGCAAACTCACTTTTGTCAATTTCGAACGATTTACTTCCAACCCATTTTGTAATTCTAGTAAAACTTCTGATCCATTAAATCGGACTGATTGTACAATAGATGTTTGTTCATTTCCTTGATCGTCTGTATAATGAACTTGTTTTCCAATTAGTTCTGAATATTGAATTAGACTATTTTGTTTTAAAAGGCTCGTAAATTCCGTTAGCGTTTGATTCATATTCGTCATTTGTTCTAATGAAGAAAAGGTGGCCATTTGTGAAATAAATTCACGATCTTCCATCGGATTTAACGGATCTTGGTTTTGTAATTGAGTTATTAATATTTTTAAAAAATCATCTTTCCCTAACACGGATGAAGTCTCTTTTTTGTAGGCCGTTTGGTTTGATAACAATAAATTAGAATCAATGGCTGAAGTGCTCATGACACCCTCCTAAATCATTTTGTTAAATTGTTGTTCAAGCTTTTCAGAAAAAGACTGTGAAGGTTCTTTATCCTCCTTCATGGATTGCTCTTTCTCTTTTTGTTCTTTTGATGGCTGCTCTTCTTTATGCTGTTGATACATTGGCAGTGGGATGTCATCAAAAAGTTCAAAGCGATCAATTTCGATCTTTACGTTTGGCAATGCATGCTTTAACTGGCCGATACTATGTTCAAGCAGCTCTTTTGCTGATTGCGTAGAAGCAATAATTTTCGCCACGATATCTTTCTTTTCCTGAACTAATTTGACCGTCAATGACCCTAAATGCTCTGGATGCAATTGAATCGTTAATGTTGATTTTCCATCCATCGTTCGAAAAAATTTACTCGATTTCATGATATCGATAAATTTAGCTGTAAACTCTTCTTTTATTGACGAATCATTGAACAAATTCGAAAGAGTCAGCTCGATAACAGGCTGATGAAACGGTTTACTGAAAAAGTTTGTATTCAATAATGGGCCTTTTGGCGATAAATGATCGAAATTTCCATTGTCTCTCGTCACATTTGTATGATGAAAAGGTTCTGGAAGTTCATGATGTTTAACCGTCATTTTGGTTAAATGGGATAAAAATGTCGAGTCAATGTGACCATTTTGCTTCATAGCAAGTTGAATACCACGTAAAAGACTATTTAAACGGTTTTCATTCATGAGACGTTTCAACAAGTTTTGTATTTCAAGCAAAGGAAAGGATTTTGTATTTTTTCCATTATCTAAATTGTGTTCGAAATTGTTCAAAATCGTCGTTATTTGTTCGATGAGCTTTCCACTTTCTAAAATACTTTTGCGAAGAAAATCGTTCTTGAAATGATGAAAGTGCTGTTGATTTGAAACCATGAATGGATTTAAAGAATGTTGGCGAGCATGTGACATGAAATTCCATTCATTTTGGATGATAGAAAAAAATTCACGAACAAGAACAGTTAGAATCTCCATGTTTTCATCCGTTTTAACACCGCTTTTTTCTAAATGAGACGAAAATTGTTCATTCTGTTCGTTTAATGGGTCAACTTCTCCGATAAATTTTTCCATCCTCCCCAATAACAGAAGAAAGTTTTGCAAAACCTCTTGCATGGCTGTATCTTCCATTGTTTCGCTTGCTTTTTCATCTTGAAAGCGATCCAAGATGTTTTGAAAATCGATTCTCTTCGTTTCTGTAGAGGAAGATGGCTCTATTGAAGCTGACACTGACAGTTTAAATGGATTAGTTTCTAAAGCTCTTAACATCATTTCACCTCCTTTTAGTAGCTAGTTTTCGTTCGCTAATAATCTTGTAAATTTAGCACGGTCTTCAGGCTCTAGTTTTTC
Organism: Bacillus alveayuensis; assembly: GCA_030812955.1. GTDB lineage: Bacteria > Bacillota > Bacilli > Bacillales > Aeribacillaceae > Bacillus_CB > Bacillus_CB alveayuensis. Next base: position 800,388 of record JAUSTR010000001.1, on the reverse strand, counting down.
TAGTATTTGCGCTAATTTGTCTTTTTTTAATGATGATAAAATATTCACCGCATCACTTTCAGGAAGTAAAGCAATAGCTTCAGCTGCTTTTTTAGCTGACATTTCACTGTAAAGAGAGGCAAGATCGATTTCCGTATTTTGATCCATTTCTGTCTCTTCTAACTTGGACTGTAAAGAACGTATTTCTTGTGTTAACTCTTGTACTTCCTTTTCTTTTATTTCTACATCTTTTTGTAAAGCTTGAATCATTTCCTCTTGCTCTTGAACTGTTTTCGTTAAGTTTTCTTTTTCCTTCTCTAATCGTTTCATCTCAGACTCAATTTCATTGCTTTCTTTATTTGCCGAGCCATTCATCATGCTTGATAGAACTGGGATGTTTTTCGCATGATCTTTAATTGGTTTAAATAAATCAATCCCTGCTTTTCCTAAAATAAAGTAAATAAAAATAAGCGTCGTGAGAAGCGTCATAAAGATGATTAAAAACCATTGCCATTTACTAAAACTTTTTTCATCATTTGACATCATGCCCACCTAATTTCTTCGATAAGTATATCCAGTAAGTGATATTTGATCGAGCTCTTTCATTTCATCTGTTTTTTCTTTCAGAAGAAAATTTTGATAATCTTTTTCTTTCATTTTTTCATATTTTTTGAATTCGATATTTTGATCAGTTAATAAAGCTTGTTTTTCATTCATTTCATGCCTTTTAAGCATCACTAACTTTTGATAATGATTAATCATTTGATCCAAATTCGCGACAAATTGCTGATGATGTCTCATTTCTTGAATTGACAATCCATCATGAAGCATTTCAGCTCGTTTTGCTTCCAGTTCTTCTTTTTTCTTTAAGCATTCGTACAGCTTTGTAGCCACTCTTTCAAATTCTTGAACAGCTTGTTCATATTCAACTAATGTTTTTTGCTTTTCATTTTCGATGAAATCTATTATTTTTTGAAAACGAAACTTGTAAACCATTAGCCGTCACCTTTTTCGATTAAATGAAATAGTTTTTGCAAGCTTTCCTCTAGAGAATCTTTCTCATCAATGTCCTGCTGCAAATAGGATAGGATTTTCGGATATAAACGAATCGCCAAGTCGATTTTTTGAGATGAACCCCGTTTATATGCACCAATGTTAATTAAATCTTCTGCTTCCATATAAGTCGACAATATTTCACGAACTTCATTAGCAATTTTTCGATGTTTTTCCGTCACGATTTGGTTCATTAGTCGGCTGACGCTTTTGATCACATTTATAGCTGGATATTGTCCTTTATTAGCAAGTGTTCGGTCTAATACGATATGACCATCTAATATTCCGCGAACTGTATCAGCGATCGGTTCATTAAAATCATCTCCATCGACAAGCACAGTGTAAAAGGCCGTTATGGAGCCATTTGCATTCGTTCCAGTCCTTTCAAGCATTTTCGGCAATAAAGCAAATACAGATGGAGGATATCCTTTCGTCGTTGGTGGTTCACCGATCGCTAAGCCAATTTCTCTTTGCGCCATCGCAACACGGGTAACAGAGTCCATCATAAACATGACATTGAACCCTTTATCGCGAAAGTATTCGGCGATCGCAGTAGCCGTATAGGCAGCTTTAATCCGCATGAGTGCGGACTGATCAGAAGTCGCCGCAACGACAATTGATTTTTTCAATCCTTCTTCACCAAGGTCGCGTTCAACAAATTCACGAACTTCTCTGCCACGTTCGCCTATAAGGGCAATAATGTTTATATCAGTGGCGGCATGTTTCGCAATCATTCCAAGTAATGTACTTTTTCCAACACCGCTTCCAGCAAATATACCGACCCTTTGACCTTTTCCAATCGTCAAAAGGCCATCAATCGCTCTAATTCCAACAGCCATCGGTTCTTTGATGGGTGGTTTTGTCAACGGATTCGGCGGATCATTTTCACTTAGTACTTTTGATAATCCTTTCGGTAAAGGACTGCCATCTAAAGGGTTTCCTAATGCATCTAGGACATGTCCTATTAAGCTTTTTCCAGCTTTGATCGTTAACGGTTTTCCTGTTGCCTCCACAATACTGCCTGGTGATATTCTTTGTACTTTCGTAAATGGCATCAACAAAATATATTCTTCTTTAAACCCGACTACTTCTGCTGCCACTTTTTCGTTATGAGGTAGGTGAATGTAACATAAATCACCGATTGAACAATCAGGCCCTTTCGATTCAACTGTTAAGCCGACAACTTTTTTTATTTTTCCATAGCGTTTAAAGGAGTCGATAGTTTCAATATGGCGTATTATTTCGTCTACATTCATATAATCAATCCTCTCTAATTAAATCGAGGAGCTGCATTTTCAATTGTTCAACTTGCGTAGAAACACTAGCATCAATTTTGCCGCTTGTAGACTCTACTTCTACAGCAAACGTCTCTAGCTTGTGTTCAGGTATTATGTAAAGCTCTACATCCATCGTAAACAAGCTTTGAAGCTCTTCCTTGTTTTGGACGACGAGTTCATAATGTTTTGGATGAACGCATATTTTGACTTCAGGATTCTCTTTTACTTCTTCAATGACGCTATGGACTATATTTAAAAATCGTTCAGGCTGTTCCTCAAGCTTTGTTTGAATAATTTTTTCTGCTGCTTTCATTGCGATTAGCAAAATTGTCTCCGCTGATGACTCAAGCTTTTTGTGATAATCAAGTTTTGCGAGATGAATGACTTCCTTGGCATGATGAATCATTTCCTCGTATTGTTTTAGCCCAGCTTCTTTTCCAGCTTGAAACCCTTCCTCATACCCTGCTTTTTTCGTTTTCTCTTTCAATCTTTCTCGTTCTTTTTCCCATTGCTGTTTTTCTTTTTCAATTTCTTGTATGATTTGTTCCTTTTTGATTTGTGCCTCTTGAATGATTCGTTCTGCTTGTTCGTAAGCATTTAATTCCATTTGCTTGCTTTGATTTTCACTATGTTCTTGCATTTCCTCTTCTCTTTTAATCTCTTTTAACGTTAGCCTTAATGGTTCACACTGAAAAGGGGAATAGCGACTTTTGATCACTTTAGACAATTAAATCATCCCCTCCGCCTCGTGCGATAATAATTTCTCCAGCATCTTCTAATGTTCGAATAACAGAGACAATTCTAGATTGGGCTTCTTCCACTTCACGCAAGCGAACCGGCCCCATATATTCCATCTCTTCACGAAATGTTTCTGCCATACGGGTAGACATATTTTTAAAAATAACTTCTTTCACTTCTTCAGAGGCTACCTTTAAAGCTAATAGAAGATCTTCATTTTCAACGTTACGAATAACCCGTTGGATAGAACGATTATCAAGAGTGACGATATCTTCAAATACAAACATTCGCTTTTTAATTTCTTCTGCTAATTCTGGGTCTTGAACTTCTAGTGCTTCCAGAATCGTTTTTTCCGTTGAACGATCAACCTTATTTAAAACTTCAACGACCGTTTCTATTCCACCTGTCTCACTGTAATCTTGCGTTACAGTCGAAGATAGTTTCTTTTCTAGTATTTGTTCTACTTCACTAATGACCTCAGGTGAAGTACGGTCCATTACTGCAATACGCTTGGCTACATCCGCTTGCATGTCATGAGGTAAAGAAGACAATATTTGACCCGCTTGACTTGAGTCTAAGTATGATAAAACGAGCGCAATAGTTTGTGGATGTTCATTTTGAATAAAGTTTAGAATTTGGGTTGGATCAGCCTTTCTAGCAAAATCAAAAGGTCTTACTTGAAGCGACGATGTTAATCGTTCAATAATTCGTTCAGCCTTTTGTTCACCAAGCGCCTTTTCTAATAACTGCTTGGCGTACCCGATGCCGCCTTGTGTAATGTAGTCTTGGGCAAGAGCGATTTCATGAAATTCTTCAATGACCTCTTCTTTCTTTTCTGCCTCAATTTTTCGGACACTCGAGATTTCTAGAGTTAACTTTTCAATTTCTTCTTCTGTTAAATGTTTGTAGATCGACGCTGAAATATCTGGTCCTAAGGAGATGAGTAAGATGGCAGCTTTTTGCCGTCCTGTTAACTTTTTCATACATATCTCCTCCTAATCTTCATATAGCCAAGTACGTAAGAGCTTCGCAAATTCATCTGGTTTTTCTTTGGCCATTTCTTCAATTTGCTTCCGTTTCATTGTTTTTTCGTCAAGAATTTCTGGCTTTTCATTCCATATGTCTGGAGTTGGTTCCGTTTCTTCTTCGACTTCCTCATCGAATAATTCAAGGTCATCCTTTTCTCTTTTCCTTTTCCATAATATAAAGAGGAGAATGATGATGATTAAACTTGCTGCTCCGAATAAAAGATATACCCACAACGGAATACTTGATGCTTGATTTTCTTCCTCAAAACTAATCTTGCCATTAAATGGTTGAACAGAGACGACAATTTTATCTTGAATGTCTTGTTCTGTTAGTGGTTGTTCATTTGCATTCTTATCTATACTCGTGCGAACAATCGTTGATAAGATTTGTTCTATATCATTAATTCGTTCTTCTGGAAGGGAGTTTGGATTTTCTGGATCTGGCGGTTCGACCATTACTTGGATCCCAATGTCACGAATTTTATACGGGCTTTCTGAAATTTCTTTTCGAATGCGATTGACTTCATTATTAACCCGTTCTTCCGTCCGTTCATAGTCACCAGTTCCATCTCCATTTATTTCTTGAATCGTAACCGTATCCGTATCCCCTGTTCCAGTTACTCCTCCTGCTTGTGCACCATCTCCTGTATATGCTTCCGTAATTCGCTCTACACTAATTGCAATCCCTTCATTATCCTCTTCATTTACAGGTGCAACTAAATTTTCTTCCCGATTTTCTTGGGTAAAGTCTATATCTGTAGTAACAGAGACAACGACTTTATCTGGTCCCATCATGGTTCCTAATAGCTTTTGCACATCTTTTTGAATTTGTTGCTCGATCTGTGATTTCACTTCTAGCTGTGAAGCGAAGTTTGTATGTAAAGAATTTTCTTCATTTTTTAAGTCAAAATAATTAAAGTTTTGGTCCATAATGACGATATTATTAGTAGGTAGATTTGGAATACTTTTTGAAACGAGATGATATAAGGCATTGATTTTCGTTTGATCTAGCTGATAACCTGATTTAATGTTTAAAATGATAGATGCTGAAGCTTCTTCTGTCGCTTCTCCTACAAAAACAGATTCGCTTGGTAAATTAATCATCACTTTCGCATCTTGAATCCCGTCAATTCCTTTAATTAAATTGGCAAGCTCGGTTTGTGTTGCTTTTAATTTCAAAACATTAAACTCATTATCTGTCATTCCAAACCCAATATTTTGTCCAAAAAATGAGTAATCGATATTCCCGCTATTCGGAATTCCTTCTGCAGCTAGCTCTACTTTTAAAGAATCTGCTACTTGTTCAGGTACCTTAATTGTTTGACCATTGTCGGTAATTTCCGATTGAATTCCCCTTGCATCAAGCGTCTCCTTAATTTGCCCAGTTTCTTCTAAAGACAGGTTTGTATATAAGGGAACCATTTTCGGATTAGAAAAATAAAGCGAAGATAAAATGAATATTAGAAGCACTGCAAGAAGAGATCCGGCAATCGTCCATTTTTGCCAGCGTTTTTTCGTTTCCCAAAAGGACTTCAATTTCCTCACGATTTCTTTTATTTTTTCATTCATGTTTTATATCCCCCGGTACGACAACTCCAAATATCTTATTTTATTTTGAATGCCTTACACTTGCATCCTCATTACTTCTTGATAAGCTTCGACTACTTTATTTCTTACTTCAATGGTCGTTTGTAATAATATGCTCGCTTTCTCTCCAGCGATCATCATATCATGCAATTCGACAGGCTTTCCTACAATGAAATCCTGAGTCATTTGATCTGATTGAATTTGAGCATTATTAACCGTTTCTAGCGACTGTTTTAATAACTCAGCAAAAGACGTTCCCTTTGTCTTATCGTTTGACAGCTCTGTTGTGGTTTTCGGCTGTATCGTTGGTTGAATCGCTGATATATGATTGATCATCAATATTTATCCCTCCGTTTTATTTTCCTAGCTCAAGTGCTTTCATTAACATCCCTTTTGAGGCATTAAAGACCGTAACATTTGCCTCATAGGCTCTTGTTGAGCTCATTAAATCAACCATTTCCTTTAAGGGATCAACGTTTGGATATTGTACATAGCCATTTTCGTCGGCATCAGGGTGGTTTGGATCATAAATTAATTTAAAAGGCGAATCATCCTCTATAATTTTTGTCACCTTGACTCCATCCCCAATTTTTGATGACTCTATTGCCTGATTTAAGTAACGAGAAAAAGTAGATGATTTCGGTTCGGTAACGACCATTTTTCTTCTATATGGAGTCCATGTTTCGCCATCAAAATGCGCTCTCGTTGTATCCATATTTGCGATATTCGAAGAAACAACATCCATTCTTACGCGCTGTGCTGATAGGGCCGAACTAGTAATATTAAGCGAGTGGAAAATTTTCAAGAAGTACGCCCCCCTTTGATCACGGTTTTTAATGATTGAAACTTGCCATTTAGCTTTTCGATTAAAGCATCATAATAAATTTGATTTTTAGCCATTTCTGCCATTTGTTGATCAATATCGACACTATTCCCGTTTGACATATAAGACATATTTTGATTCGTTACAACTTTATAAGGCATTCTCATTTGATTCGAAAACTCGAAATGCCGTTGATCTGTACGGTACGCTTCTATTTTATGAAGCTCTTGATTCAACGTATCTTTAAATTGGATGCTTTTCGCTTTATATCCAGGTGTTTCTACATTTGCGATATTATGTGCAATTACTTTTTGTTTCGCAGATGAATAATCAATGCCTTGTTCTAGCAAACGAAAAGTATTTGAAAAAATTTTCATCGCTACCCCCATAAAATATTTATGTTGAACGAATGGTATTAATGTCGAATTATGTTAATTCTATTCTTATTGTAAAAAAGAACATATGGAAAGTCTACGATTCTGAAGGAAATTTTCGTTGGAGATTTGGTTTATTTTTTTAATGGGTCTTATTTCCTATAACTTTGACTTGACTTTTTTAATTTTTTAGAATGGCTCTTATCTAAAAGATTGTTGCTTTACAACCATAGCTTTTCGACTGTCAAGGCAAGCGACACACTCGCTTATGTCATGCGGCGTGTAGCGTGAGTCGAAAAGCAACAATGTTTACGAAAACAACCTTTAATAAAAGAAAAAGAGGCTGTCTTATAAGGTGATTTTGACCTTATGTGACAACCTCTTTTAATATTTGCTTTAATGATTTTTTAATTTTTCAAGCTCGATTAAAAATTTATCATTTAACACTTTAATATACGTTCCTTTCATTCCTAAAGAACGTGATTCAATTACACCAGCACTTTCTAGTTTGCGAAGTGCATTGACAATTACAGATCTTGTGATTCCAACACGATCGGCAATTTTACTAGCTACGAGCAATCCTTCATGACCGTCTAATTCTTCAAAAATATGTTCAATGGCTTCAAGTTCACTGTAAGACAAGGAACTAATCGCCATTTGCACAACCGCTTTACTGCGAGCTTCCTCTTCAATTTCTTCCGCTTTTTCACGTAAAATTTCCATACCGACAACAGTTGCCCCATACTCTGCTAAAATTAAATCATCATCATCGAACTTGTTTGCTAGACGAGCTAATATTAACGTGCCGAGACGCTCTCCTCCACCATTAATTGGAACAATCGTTGTGTAGCCATTTTTAAATAATTCACGGTTTTCAACCGGAAACGCTGTATATTCACTATATACATCAAGGTTTGAAGATGTTTCCGTAATGTTAAATAAATTTTTCGTATATTCTTCAGGAAATTGACGATCTTCTAACATTTTTTTCATGCGTTCATTTTCGATTTGTTTATTTATTCCAAAACCAAGTAGTTTTCCACGACGGCTCACAACAAAAATATTTGCTTCAATTACCTCACTTAAAGTTTCAGCCATTTCTCTAAAATTAACTGGTTTCCCCGCTGCTTTTTGTAACATTGCATTAATTTTCCGAGTTTTTTCTAATAATGCCATCGTTAGTCCTCCTATTATGAAATTGTAATGATTATCATTTTAATTTTAATTTGATGAAACGATTCAAGATATCTTTCTATTATAGAATAAATTGATTTAAGTCTTTGTTTTTAGCAATGGTGCTTAATTTTTCCTCCACATATTGCGGTGTAATCACAATTTTTTCTAAATTTATATCCGGAGCTTCAAATAATAGATCTTCAAGCAACTTTTCTAAGATAGTGTGCAGTCTTCTAGCCCCAATGTTATCCGTATCTTGATTGACTTCGAAAGCAATTTCAGCAATCTTACGTATAGCATCGTCAGAAAATTCTAATTGTATACCTTCCGTTTCTAATAATGCCATATATTGCTTTAATAAAGCATTATTCGGTTCAACTAAAATGCGAACAAAGTCATCAACGGAAAGTTTTTTCAGCTCAACCCGAATTGGAAACCGTCCTTGTAATTCAGGAATTAAATCAGACGGCTTACACATATGAAAAGCGCCAGCTGCAATAAATAAAATGTGATCTGTTTTCACAGAGCCATATTTCGTGATAACTGTTGAACCTTCCACGATTGGCAAAATATCCCTTTGCACACCTTCACGTGAAACATCTGCTTGAGAACTTGTTGAACCTGATTTAGCGATTTTATCAATTTCATCAATAAAAATAATGCCTGATTGCTCTGCCCGTTCAATAGCAATTTGCGTGACTTCATCGATATCGATCAATTTTTGCGCTTCTTCGTTTGTTAACACTTTGCGTGCTTCTTTTACTTTTAACTTTCGTTTCTTCTTCTTTTTTGGCATTAAACTAGAAAGTGCATCCTGCATATTGACACCAATTTGCTCCATGCCAGAACCTTGAAATAAATCAAACATAGAAGGTTGCTGTTCCTCGACCTCTACTGTTATTTCCAAATCCTCAAGCTCCCCTAACTCAAGCTTTCTAGCCATTTCTCGACGCTTTTCTACTATATTAATATCCTCCTGAGTTGTAGAAGGATCTTCCTGCTCCTCTCTTCCGCCAAAGAGCATTTCAAAAGGATTTTTATACCCTTGGTTCTTTTTCTTTCCTGAAACTAGAAGTTCAATAATCCGTTTATTGGCACTTTTTTCAGCTTGCACCTTTACTTCTTCCATTTTTTCTTGTTTGACAAGACGAACGGAAGTTTCAACTAAATCGCGAACCATAGATTCTACATCACGACCAACGTACCCAACTTCAGTAAATTTTGTCGCCTCCACTTTTACGAAAGGTGCTCCAACGAGCTTTGCAATACGTCTAGCAATTTCCGTTTTTCCAACACCAGTCGGGCCAATCATCAAAATATTTTTCGGAACGACTTCTTCTCGTATTTTTTCATTGAGTAAAGCTCTCCGATATCGATTGCGCAAGGCGATAGCAACAGCTTTTTTCGCTTCCTTTTGACCGACGATATATTGATCAAGGCGCTCTACAATTTGTCTTGGTGTCAATTCGTTTTTCACCATAAAGCCCCCCTTTCTTAAAGCTCTTCAACGATTATATTTTCATTCGTATAGACACAAATTTCACCCGCAATTTTTAAAGAAGATTCAGCAATTTCTTTTGCCGACATATGATCACCAGCAAACCGTTTCAACGCTCGACCGGCAGCAAGTGCGTAATTTCCTCCTGAACCGATGGCTAAGATTCCATCATCAGGTTCGATTACCTCACCCGTACCAGAAATTAAAAGCAAATGCTTCTCATTCATAACAATGAGCATCGCTTCTAATCTTCTTAATACTTTGTCACTGCGCCACTCCTTTGCTAATTCAACGGCTGCACGCTGCAGATGACCATTAAATTCTTCAAGCTTTCCTTCAAACATTTCAAACAATGTAAAAGCATCTGCGACGGAACCAGCAAAACCGGCAAGAACTTTTCCATTAAATAATTTACGAACTTTCCTAGCTGTATGTTTCATGACAACAGCATTTCCAAATGTAACTTGGCCATCGCCAGCCATGGCACATTTTCCTTTATGCATAATAGCAAAAATTGTCGTTGCATGAAATTGTGTCATCATGGACCTCCCTAATTTCGTCCCTAAGCCCGTGGATGGTGGGACAAATAAATTTTACGCAAATGCTCTTTTGTAACATGTGTATACACCTGTGTGCTAGAAAGGTGAGCATGACCGAGCAGCTCTTGCACACTCCTCATATCGGCACCTTCATTTATCATATGGGTCGCAAACGTATGCCGAAATGTATGGGGGCTAATACGTATCGTCATAGCTGTCCGTTTGAGCAATTGATCGAATATATAGCGAACTCCTCTCGGTGTTAAAGGCTTTCCCCTTCTGTTGACAAAAACATATGAATGGTTTTCAGAAGGCGAAAGTTTTTCCATCAGTTTTTGACGGCCGTCTTGTAAATATCTTTCTAATGCATCTTGAGCATAGCTTCCAAAAGGTACATAACGTTGTTTTTTTCCTTTTCCGTGAACTAAAACGGTCGAAACGGTTAAATCTAAGTCTGAAACTTGAATTTGACAGCATTCTGCCACTCGTATACCTGTAGCATATAGAATTTCAAGCAGGGCTTGATCCCGCTGTCCGAGAGGCTCATTCACATTTGAAATTGAAAACAATTTTTCAATTTCTTCGGAAAATAATACTCGTGGAATTTTCAGCTCCTTTTTCGGCAAAGTAACGAGAGTAAACGGATTTTCTTTTACAACTTTTTCCCTTAATAAAAGCTTATAAAAACTTCTTAAACTAGATATTTTTCGTGAAATCGATTTTCTAGAAAAATTCTTCGTATGTAGCTCGGTTAAATATATTCGAATATCAGAATAGGTGACGTCTTGAACCTGATCGACTCCCTCCGCTTTCATGAAAGAGAAAAAGTCTTCGATATCATGAACATAATTCACAATTGTATATTGTGAATAATTTTTCTCTATTTGTAAATATTCCACGAATAAATTTAAATATTTCTTAACATTTTCATTCATATTTAACACCTCGCAAGGGCTTTTAAATGTTACCATATTTCTATAAGCCCTTGCAATGAATTTTTTATAATTTATTCACAATTTTTTGAATTGTTTCCAAAGCCCGTTTTGCATATGCTTCATTACGTTCTTGTTTGTTTTTTATTCTTACTGGAAGTTCATTAAACAAACCAAAATTAGCATTCATCGGCTGGAAATTTTCCGGATTTGCCGTCGTAATATAATTCGCCATACTGCCCATTGCGGATTCTTTTGGAAAAATGACAAGTTCTTTTCCTAATACGAGATGAGCAGCATTAATCCCGGCGATTAGTCCGGAAGCGGCTGATTCTACATAACCTTCCACACCCGTCATTTGACCAGCAAAAAATAAATCCTTTCTTCCTCTATATTGGTACGTTGGCTTCAATAATTTCGGCGAATTGATATACGTATTGCGATGCATAACGCCATATCGAACAATTTCAGCATTTTCCAATCCTGGAATCATCCGGATAATTTCTTTTTGCGGACCCCATTTTAAATGAGTTTGAAAACCAACAATATTGTAAAGTGTTCCTGCTGCGTCATCCTGTCGCAATTGGACAACAGCATATGGGCGTTTTCCTGTTTTCGGATGTTCTAAACCTACAGGCTTTAACGGCCCAAAAAGCAATGTTTTTTTGCCTCGCTTCGCCATGACTTCAATAGGCATGCACCCTTCAAAAAAGATTTCCTTTTCAAATTCTTTAAGCGGTACAGTTTCAGCATGGATTAACGCTTCATAAAACTCATTAAATTCTTCTTCAGTCATAGGGCAGTTTAAATACGCCGCCTCTCCTTTATCATATCTAGATTTTAAATAAACTTTATCCATATTAATGCTATCTTTTTCAATAATAGGTGCTGCTGCATCATAAAAGTATAAATATTCTTCACCAGTTAATTCACGCAAACGATTTGACAAGGCTTCAGAAGTTAATGGGCCTGTCGCAATAATCGTTGGTCCTTCAGGTATTTCGGTGATTTCCTCGTTTATGACCGTTACATTCGGATGTCCTTTTACCCGTTCAGTAACTTTTTGGGCAAACTCATGTCGGTCAACGGCTAATGCTCCACCTGCAGGAACCGAGCAATCATCTGCGGAAGAAATGATGACCGAATCAAGCATACGCATTTCTTCTTTTAACACTCCAACCGCATTTGTAAGTGCATTAGCACGCAGCGAATTGCTACATACAAGTTCAGCGAATTTGTCCGTATGGTGTGCAGGAGTTTGTTTGATCGGTCGCATCTCATATAAATAAACACGTATTCCACGTTTAGCTAATTGCCAAGCGGCTTCACTGCCAGCAAGCCCAGCACCAATAACTTTTACGATTTGTTCTGTCATAAACGCTCCTCCATTTCTGAATCATTGTAACGTTTGTTAAGAGTAAACGTAAAGAAGGTGAGCGAAAAAGGAACGCTCACCGGATCACTGTTGAGGCTCTTCTTTATAATTACATTGAATGCACTGTACTTGCATGCCTTTCTTTAAACGTTTTTCAATAAGCAATCCATCGCATTTCGGGCATTTTCTGGCGATAGGTTTATCCCAAGAAATAAAATCACAGTCAGGATAACGATCACATCCGTAAAAGACACGGCGTTTCTTTGTTTTACGCTCTACGATATTGCCCTTTTGACATTTTGGGCACGTAACGCCAATTTCTTTTACGATTGGCTTTGTGTTACGACATTCCGGAAAGTTAGAACAAGCCATAAATTTTCCAAAGCGGCCCATTTTATAAACCATCGGGCTACCACACACATCACAATCTATTCCGGCATATTCATCTTTTATTTCCACTTTTTCCATTTCATTTTCAGCTTTTTCTAATCTTTTCACAAATTCTTGATAAAAATCATCAATGATTTTCACCCAATTAACCTTTCCATCTTCTATTTCGTCTAAATCGTGTTCCATTTTAGCTGTAAATTCTACATCTAATATTTCAGGAAAGTAATCCATCATTAATTCATGGACAATCATCCCAAGTTCAGTTGGAACGAATCGTTTGTTTTCAAGAGCTACATAGCCACGCTTTTGGATCGTATCTAATGTCGGCGCATAGGTAGATGGTCTACCAATTCCTAATTCTTCTAACGTTTTGACGAGTCGTGCCTCTGTATATCGAGGAGGCGGCTGGGTGAAATGCTGTTCAGGTGATATATCTTTCGTCAGCACTTCATCACCCTCTGATAAATCGGGAAGAAGTCGGTTTTTTTCCTGTACTTGATCATCTTGTCCTTCTACATATACTTTCATAAAGCCTGGAAATTTAATTTTCGAACCGTTTGCTCGGAAAATCAAACCGTTGTTTTCCAAATCAACACTCATTGTATCGAGAACAGCAGGAGTCATTTGACTTGCAATAAAACGTTCCCATATGAGCTTATATAACCGTAATTGATCTCGGCTTAAAAACTCTTTTAAGGAGTTTGGATCGCGATAGGTGGAAGTTGGTCGAATTGCTTCATGGGCATCTTGAACATTATTGGCATTTTTCGACTGTTTTTTCTGACTTGCCGTATATTGAGAACCATAATGTTCTTCAATATAGTTTGCCGCTTCCTTCTTGGCTGTATCTGATATTCTTGTTGAGTCTGTTCTCATATAGGTAATTAAACCGACAGTCCCTTCCTTTCCAAGGTCAATCCCTTCGTATAGCTGTTGGGCAATCATCATCGTTTTTTTCGCACGAAAATTTAATTTTCGTGCAGCTTCCTGCTGCAAGGAAGAAGTCGTAAAAGGAGGTGAAGGATTACGCTTTCGTTCCTTTTTCGTCACTTTCGTAACCGTAAATGTATTTCCTTTGATCTCATTTAAGACATTTTTAACTTCTTCTTCCGTTTTTAATTCAAGCTTCTTTCCGTTCATTCCGTAAAAAGAAGCTTCGAAGACTTCTTTTCCTTTTAAAAATTCTGCCTCAATCGTCCAATACTCTTCTGGCGTGAAATGTTTAATTTCATTTTCACGATCAATGATCAATCTTACTGCAACAGATTGCACACGACCAGCACTTAATCCTTTCTTTACTTTTTTCCACAATAAAGGACTGATGTTATATCCAACTAGCCGATCAAGAATGCGACGAGCTTGCTGAGCATCAACTAAATCCATATTGATGGCTCTCGGATGTTTAAATGATTCTTTGATGGCATCTCTAGTGATTTCGTTGAAAACGACACGACAATTTGAATGAATATCGATATCTAAACTATGGGCTAAATGCCAAGCAATCGCTTCACCTTCGCGATCTGGGTCGGCAGCAAGAAAAACTTTTTTAGCTTTTTTTGCAGCGCTTTTCAATTCTTTTAATACAGAACCCTTTCCGCGGATGGTGATATATTTTGGCTTATAATTTTGCTTTACATCAACCCCCATTTGGCTTTTCGGCAAATCACGAACATGCCCCATAGAAGCCTTCACTTTATACTTTTTTCCTAAATAGCGTTCAATTGTTTTTGCTTTTGCAGGTGATTCTACAATGACTAAATAGTCCGGCATTCATTATTTCCTCCTTAAGAGGTATTCTCTCTCTGTATTCATCTGAATAATAAAAATGCATTAAACGCATGGAAAAGTTTATATCAATCTTGCCTTCAAAACAAGATTTTAGAAAAGAAATCTCCACTATTATTAAATATTCTTCTTTACTTTGTCAAACAAGATGTGAAATTTTTTGAAAATGTTTACCTATTGTTGCTTCGATAGAAAAAGAAAAATTCCTTTATTTTTTTATTTGATACACGATGCATTGAATATATTTCCTTCGTTTACCATTTTAACCTTCTTCTATATCAACATGTCAATCCTCCATCATCGGTAAAAGACCGTTTACGATGTCTTTATAGGACGAAATAATCGTTGCACCGTCACGGATGAGATTAATATTCCCAGCAAACTCCTCAGCAAATATAGAAGCTGGTACTGTAAATACTTCTCTTCCTTCCTCTAAAGCAAACTGTGCGGTAATGAGTGATCCACTTTTCTTAGCAGCTTGTACAACAAAAGTCCCTAAGCTTAATCCACTAATGATTTGATTTCGTTCAGGAAACATCCACTTTTCCGGCCTTCTTTCTGGAGGATAGATAGAAATTAATAAATGTTGTTTGGATATGATATCGGAAAGCTGCTGATGCTCTTTTGGATAAATATGATTAAATCCACCTGCTATCACAGCAATCGTTTTCCCGTTTTCCTCAATAGCTGCTTTATGTGCAAGCGAATCAATTCCTTTTGCAAGCCCGCTCACAATTAGCCATTTTTCTCGAACAAGAGGTCGAATGAACGAAGAAACGAGCTTTATTCCATATTCTGTTGCCTTTCTTGCTCCTACAACACTAATATTACGTTTATGCTGCAAAAGACTTACATTCCCCTTACAAAACAATACGGCTGGTGCATTTGAAATATGCTTTAAATATGATGGATATAATGGATCTAAAATCGTAATGAGGCGAATATTTCGCTTTGCATAATCTTCTATCAATCTCGGGACATTCATTCGTTGAATTTGTTGAAGTATAGTAGAGGCGAGTGGAAGTGGAATGTGAATTAAACGATGAAGTTCGTGTGAAGAAATATGTGATAAGCATTGTAAAGTAGGGTCCAGCTGAAGAAGGTGTAATATTTTTCGATTCGCCATCTTCTGACAAAAAGCGAGTTGAATTAATCGTTCTCGAGTGTTTATGGCTATTCACTCCCATGTCTGAAAAATTCCTTTCATATAGATTTGTCTACACACTGCGAGGAATAGCCCGAACAGGCTATTCCTCCTATATATTTTAATGAGTTTTACATTTCTCATATAGTCCTTTTTCTTTTAAAACAGAAATTAACGTTTCACCCATGACAGCTGGTGTTTCTGCCACTTTAATTCCACATTCATTCATTGTTTTAATTTTTTCACTAGCTGTACCTTTCCCACCTGAAATAATTGCGCCAGCATGCCCCATCCGTTTTCCTGGAGGTGCAGTTTGACCGCCGATAAAGCCAACTACAGGCTTCGTCATATTTTCTTTAATCCATAATGCCGCTTCTTCTTCAGCTGTACCGCCAATTTCTCCAATCATCATAACGGCATACGTTTCAGGGTCTTCATTAAAGGCTTTTAATACATCGATGAAGTTTGTTCCGTTTACAGGGTCGCCACCGATACCAACTGCTGTTGATTGGCCAATTCCTGCATTTGACAGTTGATGTACCGCTTCATATGTCAACGTTCCAGAACGTGAAACAACCCCGACGTGGCCCTTTGTATGAATATATCCAGGCATAATGCCAATTTTACATTCTCCAGGCGTAATCACACCAGGACAATTTGGACCAATTAAACGTGTTTTCTTTCCTTCCATGTAACGTTTCACTTTCACCATATCTAAAACTGGAATATGTTCAGTAATACAAATGACAATTTCAAGCTCTGCATCGACCGCTTCCATAATCGCATCAGCTGCAAATGGTGCAGGTACATAAATGACAGATGCGTTAGCTCCTGTTTCTTTTACAGCATCTTCAACTGTATTAAAAACAGGAACCCCTTCCACTTCTGTACCACCTTTACCAGGTGAAGTACCGCCTACAATTTTTGTTCCGTACTCTAGCATTTGTTTCGTATGAAATAATGCTGTTGAACCAGTAATTCCTTGAACAATTACTTTTGTATCTTTATTAATAAATACACTCATGTTTGTCCCCTGCCTTTCTTACTTTACTAATGAAACGATTTTTTGTGCGCCGTCTGCCATCGATTCTGCAGAAGTAATGTTCAGACCAGATTCTTCTAAAATCTTCTTGCCTAATTCAACATTTGTTCCTTCTAAACGAACAACGAGAGGAATTTGTAATCCGACTTGTTTTGTCGCTTCTACAACACCTTGAGCAATCACATCACATTTCATGATTCCGCCAAAGATGTTAACAAAAATCCCTTTTACGTTTTCATCAGATAAAATAATTTTAAAAGCTTCTGTTACTTTTTCAGCAGTAGCACCGCCGCCTACATCTAAGAAGTTGGCAGGTTCTCCCCCGTAGTATTTAATGATGTCCATTGTTGCCATGGCAAGACCAGCACCATTAACCATACAACCGATGTTGCCATCAAGAGCAATATAGCTTAAATCATATTTTGATGCTTCGATTTCTTTTGGATCTTCTTCATCTAAATCACGATATTCTAGAATATCTTTTTGACGGAATAAAGCGTTTGCATCAAAATTTAATTTCGCATCAAGGGCCATAACTTTACCGTCCCCTGTCACAACAAGAGGATTGATTTCTGCAATAGAGCAATCTTTTTCTACAAAAACGTTATAAAGTCCCATCATAAACTTAACGGCTTGTCCAACTAGTTCTTTTGGAATATTAATATTAAAGGCAATACGACGTGCTTGGAAGACTTGTAATCCTACAGCAGGGTCAATATATTCTTTAAAGATCTTTTCAGGTGTCTTCGCTGCCACCTCTTCGATTTCTGTTCCGCCTTCTTCAGACGCCATTAACACGACGCGTGATGTGGCACGATCTAATACTAAACCGACATAATATTCTTTTTTAATGTCGCAGCCTTCTTCAATAAGGAGACGTTTTACTTCTTTGCCTTCTGGGCCAGTTTGATGTGTAACTAAAGTTTTTCCTAACAGCTCGCTCGCATACTCTTGAACTTCATCTAAGCTTTTAGCTACTTTTACTCCACCAGCTTTTCCACGCCCACCAGCGTGAATTTGTGCTTTGACAACTACCACGTCAGTTCCGAGTTCCTTTGCTGCTTCTACAGCTTCATCTACAGTAAAAGCAACCTTCCCATTTGGAACCGTTACCCCATATTTTCTGAGGATTTCTTTTCCTTGGTACTCATGGATATTCATATCCCATCCTCCTATCATATGTACGAAAAATTAAAGTTTTCTGACCAAAAAGTTGGTAGAAAAAATAGACTGCGCTTTCATTTTATAAAATAGTTCGGATATTGTCTACCATTCTACCAAAAAACAGCCATCATTTTTGATGAATTTTTGTAAAATAATATTTCATTCCTTTTATGGTGATTTGACATCACGATCAAGTCGATATATAAAAGCGAACAATTCAGCGACAACTTTATAAAGTTCCTCAGGAATTTTTTCATTCACGTCCACTTCGCTAAGTAATTCGAGAAGGGCTTCATCTTTTTGGACCGGGATCTTGTGTTCTTCAGCTAATTGTATGATTTCTTCTGCAATCCTTCCGCTTCCTTTTGCTGCTACTATTGGGGCTTCATCTTTTTGTTGATCATATTTTAATGCTACTGCCTTTTTCTTCTTTTGTTCATTCATATTTTAAGATCCACCCTTTGGTAAGATGTTTGTTCGATCATTTCTTGAATATTTTGCATGATTTTTTGCTGTTGGAACGGTTTTACAGATACACTCGATAAATAATACTCGTCTTGATTGAGTCGTTCTTTTAACATTTGGATGTGGGGATTGATATTTTTTTCCGCTAAAGCATCATTATAAATATTTACTTTCATTACTTTATTTTGAATCCAAATATCGACGATTGTATCTTTTAAATTCGGTAATCGAAGATCGAACACAATTCGGCAATATTTTGGATCAATTTGACCATCTTCTCTTTTTTTTCCGTAAATATTCAGTGAAAAATCTGTTAAATAATGATCCATTCGGAGCGGCCATTCAAAAAAATATTGTCCGACTAGCCCTTGTTCGTGGGCAGCGATCGTTTGAGCCTGAAGACGAAAAAGAACTTCACCGATTTTTTCTTTTAATACGGAATCTTGTACTTCATGATAGGAAGCAAGCAGCAGCGGCTTTAGGGCAAACTTACTCAGTTCTTTTAATTGCTGGATGTCACGATGAATGAAAAGCCTTTCAAATCGAAGACCTAACATTAAAGGAATTTGTTTTAAAAAAGTGATTATATTATCTGTTATCCTTAAATAGCTCTGATCCCCTTTTTCTCCACTTGGTGAAGAAAACCCTATAGTTCCTTGTTCAAGGTTAAAAGCAGTGCTGTCATGTTTAATTAGAGCGTTTTGCTCTGTTAATAAGTTCATTAACACATTTTTTAATTGTAATGCTGCAGGCTGTAATTGCTGACGAGATTGTAATTCGTTTAACAGCTGCTTAAGCTCCTCTTTGAATGAAGTGTTTTGATAGATGGCCAATAAAGTACGTAAAACACCACCTGACAAAGGCCATTTCCGCTTGATCGCTAAAACGATTGAATGTTGTACGGCTTCGAGAGAATCAGGCAATCGAACATTTCGAACATAGTGATTAAACCATGTTGCGGCCTCAATGATCTGCTCTTTTGTAAACGGAATATTTTCCTTCATTAACGTTTGCACAAGTGCTTCGGTATGTTTACCTGGAGGCAAACGATATAAAGAGATGATTTGCTCTAGCAAACTTGTATTGGCCTTTTCTTGCCTAGGCAACACTTTTAATTTTATTCCTTGAGTCGATACAATTGTTTGAAACCAATATTCACCTAAAGCATGAACAGGCGTTTCCAGCCTTGCTGTTAACGTTCTTTGTCCGATTTGCAAAAGAGCTGTATCATTCGGTAAAAGGCGTAATATTTTCCCGGTAATAAGCTCACCATCCATGAATTTCGGAATATCAGATTTGACTTGTTTTCCTTGAAAAAACGACTCACTGCGAATGAATGAAAGTGGGTCCATGTAATCACCTTTTAATATACGTTTTGACTGGAGCAAATGTTAGGCGATGCTCTTTCGTTGCTCCAAAATGCTTGAGTGCTTCAAGATGTTGTTTTGTCCCATAGCCCATGTGATGCTCAAAACCATATTGAGGGTATTTTTCAGCTAGTTGTCTCATATAACGGTCTCTTGTTACTTTCGCTACAATAGAACTTGCGGCAATCGAAATACTTTTTGCATCTCCTTTAACAATGGAGGTTTGTGGAATGTTGACAGGAAGTTTCATGGCATCAATCAGCAAATAGTCGGGTTTATGTACTTTTAAGTTATGAATCGCTTTTTGCATCGCGATCTTTGTTGCTTCATAAATGTTAAACTTATCAATGTCTCTAGCCTGTACAATGCCGACCCCCACATCTAACGCCTTGTCCATAATTTTTTGATAATATTCTTCTCTCTTCTTTTCAGACAATTTTTTGGAATCTGTCAAGCCTAAAACATAAAAATCATCAGGTAAAATAACAGCTGCTGCAACAACAGGACCAGCCAATGGTCCTCTCCCCACTTCATCAATGCCAGCGATCCATTGATAACCTTTTTCTTTCAACTGTTTCTCATATGTTTTCATTCTTTCAAACTCTTTTTTGAGAGCTTGGACATCTTGATATTGTTTCAGCCATTTTTTCACTAATGCTTGAACGGTTTTGCGCTCATCTTGTTCGCAGTTTTTAAGAAATGGATCATGACGATCTTTGACATGCAACAATTTTGCTTCTATTTCTTTTACCGTTAATTTCTGCATCTCTTTTTTCGTTTCTCCTCTCTCAAAAGCTAAAGCGAAAGATGAAATGGTTAATGTAAACGTCATATATTTATCAGTAATGTCATTCCCTAAGAAAAATATAGACGCGCTTTAAAAAACGAGTCTATTCGTCATTGACCGTGTTCGAATTGAAATCGAGTTTTAGCACCACTACTCTTTTCCATCCGGCTCTTCAAAGCTAATTCGGCCGAGTTTCATTGTTCTTAAATCCCGAATAATCAATTCAGCTGTTTTATCATAATCAATAAGGCCTCCGGACATTAGACAGCCTCGTTTTTTTCCGATATGATCAAAGATCTCCACGACATGATCTGAAAATGATTCAAATTGATATCGACTCTTTAATCTTTCCGGGTAATGCTGAATTAAATATCGTAAAGCAAAAACAGCGACATCTTGTAAATTCAAGATTTCATCTTTAATCGCACCTGTAGCCGCAAGCTTTAGCCCCACTTCTTCGTCTTCAAATTTCGGCCATAATATTCCAGGTGTATCCAATAACTCTAATTCTTTCCCTACTTTAATCCAGCTCTGTGCCTTTGTAATTCCAGGTCTGTCACCCGTTTTGGCAATATTTCTTTTGGCTAATCGATTAATCAATGTCGATTTCCCTACGTTAGGTATCCCGACAATTAAGGCGCGAATAGCACGTGGCTTAATTCCTTTTGCTTGCATTTTCGAAAATAAATCATGCAGCCGTTCTTTTGATAAATCCATGATTCGATCTAAGCCAATCCCCTTTTGGGAATCGATGGCAACAGCTTGCAGGCCTTGTTCATGAAAATATTGCAGCCACTTTTTTGTCACCTTTTCATCCGCCATATCGGCTTTGTTTAATATGACAATACGTGGCTTATTGGAAATGATTTCATCGATCATCGGGTTTCGGGATGATACCGGAATTCTTGCATCTACAAGTTCATAGACAATATCAATTAATTTTAGTTTTTCTGTCACTTCTCTTCTGGCCTTAGCCATATGACCCGGGTACCATTGAATTGTCAACAATATCACCTACTTTATCTTATTGTACAAAACCAAAATCAGATAATGGCCAATAGACGAGATTTGTTTTCCCGATTACTTTTTCAAGTGAAACGGTACCTATATGGCGTGAATCTTTACTATATCTACGGTTATCTCCCATAACGAAAATTTCTCCTTCAGGAACTGTTTTCCGGCCGATAATGTCTTCTAGCTTAAATGGCTCTGTCAAAGGACCATCTATAACCTCATTTTTAAATTTTTCTAAATAAGGCTCCTCATAAGGTTTTCCATTGATGTAAAGAGTATCATTTTTATATTCGATGTGATCGCCAGGCAGGCCGATAACTCGTTTAATATAATCTTTATCTTCTGTAGCATGGAATACGACAATATCAAATCGCTTGATGTCACCTATTTTCGTGCTGATTTTATTGACAATCATACGATCTTGATCATTTAAAGTCGGCATCATCGACTGTCCATCAACAACGATAGGGGCAAAGAAAAATGTTCGAATCACAACGGCTAACACAACGGCTATCACTAATGCTTTCAACCATTCAAGAACTTCATTTTTTTTCGTCACGTCTTTCACACACCTTTTCTAATTACGCTCTGCTATCGTTCAACGTTTCCAGTTAATTTCTATAAGGTCATTTTAATACAATATAAAATGAAACAAAAGAGACCTTCTGAACAAGTATGGAAAAAGGAGCCTGTTACAGCGAACAAGCTCCTTTGTTTAACTGAATTATCTTTCTTTGATTCGAGCTGCTTTTCCGCGTAAGTTACGTAAATAATAAAGCTTAGCACGACGAACCTTACCACGGCGAACAACTTCAAGTTTAGCAATTTTTGGTGTGTGTAATGGGAATGTACGCTCAACACCTACACCGTAAGAAATTTTACGGACGGTAAATGTCTCGCTAATTCCTCCGCCACGACGCTTAATCACAACGCCTTCAAATACCTGAATACGTTCACGAGAACCTTCGACAACTTTCACGTGTACACGTACTGTATCACCAGGACGGAAATCAGGTAAGTCCGTGCGTAGTTGATCTTTTGTAATTTCTTGGATTAATTTATGCATCGTTTTCAACTCCTTCCAACAGATGCTCATGCACATATGTTTTTGCAGCGGAACATCGTTTTCTACTAAGACGCAACGTCTTAGCCACAAAATGAATCATACCATATCAGAAAAGGGGATTCAAGATTTAATTATTGTTTTTCAACTCTTCTAACCATTTTTGCTGCCTTTCGGATAATGGGAATTTTTCTAGTAAATCCGGTCTCCTTAAAAGAGTTCGCCGCAATGATTCTTTTTCACGCCATTCGGTGATTTTTTGATGGTTGCCGCTTAATAATACATCAGGAACTTTCATCCCTCTAAATTCTCGCGGTCTCGTGTAATGAGGATGTTCAAGTAAACCCGTTGAAAACGAGTCTTGTTGATACGATTCCGCTTTGCCAAGAACACCAGGCAACAAACGTACAACACTATCAATAATGACCATTGCCGCTAATTCTCCACCTGTTAATACAAAGTCCCCAATCGATATTTCATCCGTTGCGAGATAACGAATTCGCTCATCATAACCTTCATAATGGCCACAAATAAAAATAAGATGCTCTTCTTTCGAAAGCTGTTGTGCTTTTTCTTGATTATATTGTTCACCTTGGGGGCAAACTAGGATGATTCTTCGTCTAGTCGCTGGGCTTTTTTGTGTTAACGTATCTACTGCGTCATAAATAGGTTGTGGTGTTAAAACCATCCCTGCTCCTCCACCATATGGATAGTCGTCAACAGTTTGATGCTTGTTTTTGGAAAAGGAGCGAAAGTTGATAACATTAATGGATACAGCATCTTTTTCTTGCGCCTTTTTTAAAATGGATTCATTGAACACACCATGAAACATTTCTGGAAATAATGTTAAAACATCAATTTTCATCATTCTATTAGTCCTTCCATAGGTGAAATCGTGATTTTTTTCCGTTCTACATCGATTTCCTTTACCACTTCATCAATATATGGAATGAGTACATCCTTTTGGCCTTTTCGTCTGACAACCCAAACATCGTTCGCTCCAGGTGTTAAAATTTCTTTCACGACACCAAGTTCTTTTCCTTGATCCGTCCAAACCGTACAGCCGATAATCTCATGAAAATAGTATTCGCCATCATCTAAGCTTTGCAATTGGCTTTTAGGAACTTTTAATAGAGAACCTTTAAATGGTTCAACATCAGAGATCGATTCATATCCTTGAAATAAAAGTAAGTCAAAATTTTTATGGCGACGATGAGACTTTACGATCACTTCGATCGGCTCTTTTCCATCTTGAAAAATGTATAGATTATTGCCGATTTTATACCGTTCTTCAGGAAAATCTGTTTTCGATATGACGCGAACTTCTCCTTTTATTCCATGTGTATTAACAATTTTTCCTACATTAAACCACTGTTCAGTCATTTTCATCACCTCAACGGATTTCTGTGACGATTCCATCTTTAATAACGATCGTTTTTTCTTTCATGATTTCTTCCCAGTTGTCCCCTTCTTTCACATCGATCATTCCCATGATTTCCGTTTCTTTTAATTCACTACCTAGGGGAAGAATTTGAATTTGTTCAAGCTGGAAATCCGTTATGTTGATCTTTTCTTTCCGTTTTTCCATTTCTTTTTTATATTGGGATATTAATGAGGAATTCGATTTCGCTTTCTCCAATTTCTTTAATTGAAAATAAAGTTGATCATATTCTTTCTCTAACTGCTTTTTTTGTTGGCGAAACTTCTCAATGAGGGTATCTTTGCTTTTTTTCGTTAATATTTGTTTAACCGCCACATGGCGAAGAATTTTCATCTTTTCCCTCCCTCTAATATTTTAAGCATTTTCTTTCATTTTATCGTAATAACCGTTTAAATTGTAAAAAAAGGCGAGGTTACATACCCTCACCTTTTAATCATTAAATTCTAAAAAAATACGCTTTGCTGATTGATTTCCTGCAGCATAGACAACCGTACGAATCGCCTTGGCAATTTTTCCTTGTTTTCCAATGACCTTACCTACATCATCCTTGTGCACATTTAAGGTGTAATAGATTTCATCGTGTTTTTCATTTTTATCGACACGCACTTCATTAGGATGATCGACAAGAGCTTTGGCAATGGTTGATATCAATTCTTCCATTTACATCACATTCATTATTTGTTGTTTTTGGCATTATGGAATTTTTCCATAATTCCTTGTTTAGAGAAAAGGTTACGAACTGTATCAGATGGTTTCGCACCGTTTTTGAGCCATTTAAGAGCTAATTCTTCATCAATTTTTACTTCAGCTGGTTCTGCTACTGGATTATACGTTCCAACTGTTTCAATAAAACGTCCATCACGCGGAGAACGAGAATCAGCTACAACGATACGATAGAATGGAGATTTTTTAGCTCCCATACGTTTTAAACGAATTTTTACTGCCATAATTAAAGCACCTCCGAAATATTTTCACAAGATAGTATATTATCAGTCTTAAAAACGTTTGTAAAGCTTTTTTTCTTAACAGATTTTTTGTTTACATAAATGGGAATTTAAAGCCTTTTCTTTTACCCTTTGTCATATTTGTCATTTGCTTCATCATTTTTTTCATATCTTCAAACTGCTTTAACAGTCTGTTCACTTCTTGAACAGATGTTCCACTTCCTTTGGCAATTCGTTTTTTACGGCTTGCGTTAATGATTTCTGGATGCCGTTTTTCTTCTTTTGTCATCGAGCGAATAATCGCTTCCACATGACTAATTTGCTTTTCATCCACTTGGATATTTTTAAGTCCTTTTATTTTATTTGCACCTGGAAGCATGGAAATGAGTTCATCAAGAGGCCCCATTTTGCGAACTTGTCCTAATTGTTCAAGAAAGTCATCAAAAGTGAAGGACATTGTCCGCATTTTTTCTTCGAGTTCCTTAGCCTTCTCTTGGTCAACAGAAGCTTGAGCTTTTTCGATTAATGTCAGCACATCTCCCATTCCGAGGATCCGAGAAGCCATTCTCTCTGGATGAAATGGTTCTAATGCATCAAGCTTTTCACCCATACCAGCAAATTTAATCGGAGTTCCAGTGACAGCCCGTATCGAAAGCGCTGCCCCTCCACGGGTATCACCATCCAATTTTGTTAAAATCACACCTGTTAAACCAAGCTGATCTTGAAAGCTTTGTGCCACATTGACCGCATCTTGTCCTGTCATCGCATCCACAACAAGAAAGATTTCATCTGGATTTGCCACTTCTTTTACTTGTTTTAATTCATCCATTAAATGTTCGTCAATGTGAAGGCGACCTGCAGTATCAATAAGCACGTAGTCATGATGTTCTTTTTTCGCCTGTTCGATCGCCTGTTCCGCAATTTCCACAGGACTTACTTCATCACCTAATGAAAAAACAGGCATGTTCAGCTGTTTCCCTAACGTTTCTAACTGTTTGATCGCCGCTGGACGATAAATATCTGCTGCCACTAAAAGCGGATTGCGATTATATTTTTTTCGCAAAAGATTTGCAAGCTTACCCGTTGTCGTCGTTTTACCGGCTCCTTGTAAGCCGACCATCATAATAACGGTTGGCGGCCGCGTACTAACCACAATTTGACTTTGCTCTCCGCCCATCAGCTCGGTCAGTTCTTCTTTGACGACTTTAATCACTTGCTGGCCAGGCGTCAAGCTTTTCATTACTTCTTGACCTACAGCACGTTCACTAACTTTTTTTATAAAATCTTTCACTACTTTAAAGTTCACATCCGCTTCGAGTAAAGCAAGACGGACTTCCCTCATCATTTCCTTAACATCAGATTCCGTCACTTTCCCTTTTCCGCGAATTTTGGCAATCGTGCCTTGCAGTCGGTCGGCTAATCCTTCAAAAGCCATACTAATGCCGCCTCCTAATCCAATTTTTCAAGAGCTGTCAAAAGGCTCATGATTTCTTCTTGATGTTTCGTTTCTTTAGCCAGTTCTTTTAGCTTTTCAATAATTTTTTTCCGCTCTTGAAATTTCTGTAACAAGCCAAGTTTATCCTCATACTCTTCAAGCATTACTTCTGTTCTTTTAATATTGTCATAAACTGCCTGTCGACTCACTTCAAACTCTTCAGCAATTTCACCTAGGGAGAAATCGTCAAGATAATATAATGACATATAGCTTTTCTGTTTTGGGGTTAACAACGATTGATAAAAATCAAATAAATAATTCATTCTCGTTGTTTTTTCGAGCATCATCACTGTTTCCTCCCTATGTTAAGTGAAATGCCTTTACAAAATATTAGTGTAGCGAAATGATTTATCAATGTCAAGTTTTATCCTTAACATGTTGTTCTTTGTTTTTTAAAATTAAGCTTTATTATATTTCATTGTCATTATCATTGAAATTCGCTCGCTTGCACAGTCGAAAAGCTATGGTAAAGCAACAATCTTTTAGAAAAGAGCCAATATAAAAAAAGAAGAAGCTTTTATGCTTCTTCTACTAAGTTGGCAAATAATCCATATACATATTGCTCCGTATCAAACGGTTGCAGATCATCCATCTTCTCACCTAGACCTACTAATTTAACAGGAATGTTTAATTCGTTGCGGATCGCTAAAACAATGCCGCCCTTAGCCGTTCCATCCAATTTTGTTAAAGCAATTCCCGTTACATTTGTAGCTTCAGAAAATTGTTTCGCTTGGCTCATAGCGTTCTGTCCTGTCGTGGCATCTAAAACGAGCAGCACTTCATGCGGTGCCCCTGGGATTTCACGCTCTATCACCCGCTTTACTTTTTCCAGTTCCTTCATCAAATTCACTTTATTTTGCAGCCGACCAGCAGTATCACATAAAAGTACATCCACATTTCGTGCACGCGCAGCTTGAATTGCATCATACATGACAGCGGCAGGATCGCTTCCGGCTGATTGCTTAATGACATCTACTCCTACACGCTCACCCCAAACTTCTAACTGCTCGATCGCTCCTGCTCGAAACGTATCTCCCGCAGCTAATAAAACGGATTTACCTTCTGTTTTTAGCTTATGAGCCAGTTTTCCAATCGTGGTTGTTTTACCTACGCCGTTCACGCCAACGAACAAAATGACATTTAAACGGCCTTCTTCGATATTTAGATTGCTAGGCCCTTCTTCATCACCTTGATAGATTTCGACAAGCTTTTCAGAAATCACAGCACGAACTTCTTTTGGATCTTGGATATTACGGCGTTTCACCTCCATTTTCAATTCATCAATTAACTCCATCACCGTTGTAACGCCTACATCAGCCGTTATTAAAACTTCTTCAAGCTCTTCAAAAAATTCCTCATCAACCTTTCGATAGCGAGCTACAATGTCATTGACGCGTTCTGAAAAAGAGTTTCTCGTTTTCGTTAAGCCTTCTTTAAATTTTTGTGTGACTGAATCCGTCTGTTGTGAAATTTTTTCTTTTAATTTTTTAAAGAAACTCATATTCATTCATCCCTTTCATGATGATTTCACAAACTCTTTCGTTTCTTCAAGCTTTACTGAAACTAATTTAGATACACCGGATTCTTGCATGGTAACACCATATAAAACGTTGGCTTCTTCCATCGTACCTTTCCGATGGGTAATAACAATAAACTGTGTATCTTGACTAAAACGTTTTAAATACTGGGCAAAACGATGAACATTCGCTTCATCTAATGCCGCTTCGACTTCGTCTAAAACACAAAACGGTACTGGTCTTACCTTTAATATCGAAAATAATAAAGCAATTGCTGTTAATGCACGTTCCCCGCCAGATAGTAGCCCTAAATTTTGCAGTTTTTTCCCTGGAGGCTGTGCGACAATTTCAACACCTGTGTTTAATAAATCATTCGGGTCTGTTAAACGAAGATCAGCTCGTCCACCACCGAACAGCACTTGAAAAACGGATTCAAATTGAGAACGAATTTGCTTAAAAGTAGATTGGAAACGTTTTTTCATTTCTTCATCCATTTCTTGTATCACTTGATACAAAGTTCCTTTTGCTTCTTTTAAATCATTTCGTTGTTCTTGTAAAAACGAGTATCGCTCTGAGATGCGTTCATATTCGTCAATTGCTCCTAAATTGACTGTCCCGAGCTCTTCGATCGATAGCTTGATGAGCTTCACTTTTTTCCGTGCTTCTTCCATTTCAAGGGATAAAGGGTATTTTTCTTTTGCTGCCTCAAATGTAAGCATGTATTCTTCTCGTAATTGATTCAAGCGGTTATCTAGTTCCACATCCAAGCGATTTAATTGCACTTCTTCATCCTTTAAGTATTCATTCGTTTGCTTATGGATCCGTTTTAATTCTTTTAAATCTAATTCTTCCGCTTCTAGTTTTTCCTGCATTTTTAGCCGCTGCTCTCTCCGTACATGGATTAATTCAATCGTCTTATTTTTATCTTGAAGCTTGCGTTTTGCAGCTTCTTCTAATTGTTCAACTCCGGAAACATTATGTGACATTTCATTTGTTAAAATTTTTAAGTCTTCCTTTGCTTCTTTAAGTTTTTTTTCATTAAGTGCTAATTCATGTCCTATCCGATCAACGATTTCTTTTTCATTTTTATACGCTTCTTCTTTACTTGCCAACATCACTTTTAATTCTGTCATTTGCTCTTGAAGTTCATTTTTCGAAGCCTGATGTTTCGTTTTTTGCTCCATAAGCTGTTTCATTTCTTCGTCTAATTGTTTTAATTTTACATCAATATGTTCAACCTTTTCTTGAAGCTCAGCTTTGCGTCTATTCATTTTTTCCTGTTCTTGCATAAAAGATTGCATTTCATCATCGTATATCGAAAGTTGGTCATTAATATTGCTCTCTTTTACTTCAATCTCACGTAGTTGACCTCGAATCGATTGTTCTTGAATCCGAAGATTGGCCCCGTTTTCACGAAGCTCTTCTAATTCCTTTTCATAATCTTGAATTTTTCCTTTCAATTCCTTCACTTGTTGTTCTAATTGCTCTGTCTTCCGCTCCATCTCTCCCAATTTTTCTTGGATCGTTTCCAGTTCTCCCTTTCTACTTAACAAGGAGCTTCCTTTCGATTTGACAGCTCCTCCAGTCATAGATCCACCGGAATGAACAACATCCCCATCAAGGGTAACGAAACGAAAGCGGTATCGTAACCGTTTCGCTAATTCATTCGCTCCCTTTAGATCCTTTGTGACAATGACCGTACCAAGCAAACTCTCGATGATCGGCCGATATTTTTCCTCATATGAAACAAGTTCTGCTGCAATTCCAATAAAGGAAGGGTGAGAATCAACCAGCAAACGATCAGAAGGGGTAAGGGTCCGACCTTTGATAATGGATAAAGGCAAGAAGGTTGCTCTTCCATATGAATGTTGCTTTAAAAATTGAATCGCCTTTCTTGCACATTGTTCATCATCAACGACAATATGCTGCAAAGATGAACCAAGCGCAATTTCGATGGCTGTTTCATATTCCCTTTTCATCGTCATTAATTCCGCAATAGCTCCATGAATTCCTGTCAACTTATTTCGAGCCTTTAAAATTTCTCGTACTCCTTGAAAAAAGCCCGAATAATCCTCCTGCATCGCTTCAAGCATTTCTTTTCGTGATTTTGTTTGCTGTAAGTATTGGTAGGCTTGATAAAGTAATGATTCTTTCTTTTGATATTGATTTTTTACTTGTTCAAAGCTTGTTTGTGTATTTCGGTAATGAACAACATGCTGATTTAAATCTCGCTCAACTAATGAAAGTTTTGCTTGAAGCTTTTGTTTTGTTTCATAAATTTCCTCTCTCTCTTCAATATATTTGACATTCGCATTTTCAAGCCGCTTCCTTTTTATTTGCTGCTGATGCAGCTGTTCCTCAATATATTGAATTTCATTACGAGCAGAGGCTTGTTCATTTAATAAATCAAAATATTCACTTTTTAAACTTTCAATTTCTTCTTCAATATTTTCCTTCATATTATTCATTTCATTTTGTTTTTGTAAAAGTTTCGTTTTTAATTCTTGAACAGATTTTTCGTATTCGTTTAGCTGAAGTTGGCGAATTTCCTTGTCATTTTTTAATTGCTCTACAAGGGACGTTAATTGTTGAATGGTACTTTCTAATTGAGTTTTATTTTGCGCACTATTTTTTTTTCGTTCTTTTAAAACTTCTTTTCGACCTTCTAATTTTTCAAGCTCTTCACTAGCAAGAAGTAAAACTTGCTGCAAATCATTAATGGATTCATCTAAGGCTGTTAGTTGATCACGCATTTCTGCAACAAGAGCTTCCTTCTTTTGAATCGATGTCGACATCTCCATTTCGCGATCTTTTAAACTTTCGACTCGTTCTGTTAACAATTCCCATTTTTTATGAAGTTCTTCGATTTCATAAACAATTAATGCAACCTCAATTTGCTCTAATTCTTCTTTTTTCTCTAAATACTCTTTTGCTATAGAAGCCTGCATTTTTAACGGTTCTATTTGTCTTTCTAATTCATGCAAAATATCTTCAACACGATTTAAGTTTTCTTCTGTTTCTGCAAGCTTTATTTCGGCTTTCTTTTTTCGCATCTTGTATTTTAAGACGCCTGCCGCCTCTTCAAAAATATTTCTTCTTTCCTCTGCTTTACTGCTCAAAATTTCTTCTACTTTTCCTTGACTTATTATCGAAAAAGAATCTCTTCCTAGTCCTGAATCTAAAAATAAATCAACGATATCTTTTAACCGGCACGGCTGTTTATTGATCAAAAATTCACTTTCACCTGATCGGTAAACCCTTCTTGTTACACTTACTTCTTGATAATCGATCGGCAAAAAATGATCCTCATTATCAAGCGTTAACGTTACTTCCGCCATATTTAAACTTTTTCTTGAATCACTACCAGCAAAAATGATATCCTCCATTTTCGCTCCACGTAGCGATTTCACAGACTGTTCGCCTAATACCCAACGGATGGCATCTGTAATATTGCTTTTTCCGCTCCCGTTTGGTCCAACAACGGCGGTTACGCCACCGGAAAAATCAATCGTCACACGATCGGCAAATGATTTAAATCCTACGATGTCTAGACGTTTGAGGAACATCATGATCCCCCTTAATATGTTTAAAGTCTAACCTATTTTATCATAATCAAAAAATGTTTTGTCATGTTCAAATATTTCATCCATATCAATAAATCGTCTATTATAGTCATGCGAAAAATTCAGCCATCTCCGGTTCATCCGGAAATGGCTGAATTATTTCTCCTTTTTAGGTTTTAGTTTTTGCAAGGCCTGTTCAGCAGCGTGCTGTTCTGCCTCTTTTTTCGATCTGCCAATTCCTGTACCTAACAGTTCATCATTTAAGGAAACAGTCGCAACAAATTCGCGATTATGGGCAGGCCCTTTTTCCTCTAATATTTGATATACTAAACTCCCCTTGCCGTCACGCTGAATAAGCTCCTGCAACTTGCTTTTAAAATCCATCACATGAGAAAAAGCACCTTCTTTTATCTTTGGAAAAACGATTTTTTCCAAAAATTGAACGACGGTATGTAATCCTTTATCTAAATAAAGGGCTCCAATAAAGGCTTCAAATACATCAGCTAAGAGTGCTGGGCGCTCTCTTCCGCCTGTTAATTCTTCACCCTTTCCAAGAAGAATAAGTTTGCCAAACGATAATTCATTCGCAAAGGTGACGAGAGACGGCTCACATACGATGGCAGCGCGCAGCTTCGTTAAATCACCTTCACTCATGGTAGGGTAAGTTTCATACAAAAATTGAGAGATCGTTAACTCGAGGACAGCATCTCCTAAAAATTCTAACCGTTCGTTATCTTCATAAGGTTTCCTACGATGCTCATTCACATAAGATGAATGTGTAAAAGCCTGATGAAGAAGCTTTTCGTTCGTGAACGTGATGCCAATTTTTTGTTGAAATTCTCGAAATTCCTGCACCTTTTTCATATATAATTTTTTTGGTTTTGGGTTCATTTTGCTTGGCATACGTCATCCTCCATCTATATGTACAATTCACCCATTTTTCATACAGCCTGAACATTCGATTCATTTAGGATTTTTCTACAAACTGAAGCCCCGTTTATGAAACGGGACTTTAGTTTAAACAAATTTTACAATTGGCTTTTTATGTAGTTTACAGCGTCTCCTACTGTTACAATTTTTTCTGCTTCTTCATCAGAAATTTCCATGTCAAACTCATCTTCTAATTCCATTACAAGTTCAACAACATCTAGGGAATCTGCACCGAGATCATCTTTGAAAGAAGATTCAAGCGTCACTTCGGACTCATCAACTCCAAGGCGGTCAACGATGATCTTCGTTACACGCTCTAATACATCTGCCATAAGTCTTCACCTCCCCTCAAGTATTATAGAGGATTTATAAAAAAATGACTACAAAAACTTCATTTTTTAAAGGTTTACATAACCATGCCACCATCAATGTGAATCGTTTGTCCAGTGATATATTGACTTTTTTCAGAAGCTAAAAAGGTTACAACGTTTGCGACATCTTTAGGACGACCGAATCGATTTAGAGGAATTTGCTTTAACATTTCCTCTTTCACCGCATCCGTTAATTGATCGGTCATATCAGTTGTAATAAAGCCTGGTGCGACAGCATTAACGGTAATATTACGGCTTGCTAGCTCCTTAGCAGTTGTTTTCGTTAACCCGATGACGCCCGCTTTAGCTGCAACATAATTCGCTTGTCCAGCATTTCCGCATACACCGACAATAGAGGCAACATTAATAATCCGCCCAGAGCGCTGCTTCATCATTTGACGTGTAACAGCCTTCGTGCAATGGAAAACACCTTTTAAATTAATGTTCATCACATCATCCCACTCGGCTTCTTTCATTCGCATGAGCAAGTTATCTTTCGTAATTCCCGCATTATTGACTAGGATATCCAATTGATTGTAGCGATTTAAGACCTCTTGAATCATTTCTGCCACTTCTTCATAATCAGAAACATCTGCTTTAATGGCAAATGCATCACGTCCAAGTGCTTTTATTTGTTCAACCACTTCATTTGCCATCGCTTCATTTCCAGCATAATTAACTACGACATTGGCTCCATGTTTAGCTAAATCAAAGGCAATAGCTCGGCCAATACCACGTGAAGCACCTGTCACAAGGGCGACCTTTCCAGAAAGCATTAGTTTTCCTCCTTTAAAGCTGCTACAGTAGCAGTCATGGATTCTATATCAAAAATATTGTAAGTTTTAACGCGGCGGTTAACTTTTTTCACTAGTCCAGAAAGCACTTTGCCAGGACCTATTTCAATAAATGTCGTGACACCTAAATCTATCATCGTTTGTACAGATTCTTCCCATCTTACGGGTGAATATAACTGTTCTACAAGCTTTTCTTTCAATTCCTTGCCATTTTTAATCGGTTTTGCTGTCACGTTTGTAATAACCGGAATGGAGGCATTTTGAATGTCAAGACCATCTAATACATGCTTAAGCTCTTCAGCGGCCGGCTTCATGAGATCCGAGTGAAATGGTCCGCTTACTTCAAGCGGAATCACCCGTTTTGCCCCTTTTTCTTTCGCCAGTATAGAGGCTTTTTCAACCCCTTCCCGCGTACCAGAAATCACGATTTGGGAAGGAGAATTTAAGTTGGCCAGTTGGACAAGATCGCCTTCCTCCGTTACTTGATTCGTCACTTCTGTTAATAATTCCTTTTCCATTCCAAGAATTGCTGCCATGGCACCTTTTCCAGCAGGGACTGCCTCTTCCATTAATTCACCACGTCTTCTGACAGCATACACCGCCTCTTGAAAGGACATGACATTTGCGGCAACAAGAGCACTGTATTCTCCTAAACTATGTCCAGCAACAAAATCAGCTTCAATGCCAAACTCTTTAAATTTTGTCAAAAGAGCCGTACTTACGGTTAAAAGGGCTGGCTGGGCATGATATGTCAATGTTAATGTTTCTTGAGGGCCGTTAAACATGATCGAGGTTAAGTCGATTCCTAGCGTTTCGTTAGCTTGATCCATTATTTTTTTACTTACATCTATTTGCTCATATAAATCTTTCCCCATCCCAACTTGCTGCGAGCCTTGGCCCGGAAAAAGAAATGCCGTTTTCCCCATTTTCGTTCTCCTTTCCATCCTTCATCGATCGACATCATTCAAAATAGCTTCGCAAATGGTAAGTGATACTTGATTTAATACCATTTCTCTTGCCTGGCGAATGGCATTAAACACCGCATGTTCGTCAGAAGAGCCATGCGCCTTAATCACAGGTGCCTTTAATCCAAATAAACAGGCTCCGCCATATTCGGAATAGTCCATCTGCTTCTTTAGCTCTATGAGTTTTGGCTTTAATAAGGCAGCGGCAAGCTTAGAAGAAAAGGAACTTGTTAACGTCTTTTTTAACATCGAAAAGACAGACAGCGCTGTTCCTTCAATTGACTTTAAGGCAACATTTCCAGTAAAGCCATCTGTGACCACTACATCACAAACCCCTTCTAATAAATCCCTCGCTTCAACATTCCCAATAAAGTTTAATGAGGACTGAGAAAGTAAATGAAAAGCTTGTTTTGTTAATTCATTTCCTTTTTTTTCTTCTGTGCCGACATTTAGCAAACCGACTTTCGGGTTTTGAATATGTCTAACCCTTTGAGAATAAATGGAGCCCATCAGAGCGTATTGATAAAGATGGTTCGGTTTTGCCTCAGCATTTGCGCCAACATCAAGCATGATAAAGCCTTTTCCATCCATTGTCGGTAATGTTGGCGCTAATGCAGGTCGTTCAATTCCATCAATTCGTCCGACGATGAAAAGTCCTGCTGCCATTAAAGCACCTGTATTCCCAGCAGAAATACACGCATCTGCCTTTTTCTCTTTCACTTGATTGGCCATTAAAACCATTGAAGCATTCTTTTTGCGGCGAACAGCACGAACAGGTTCATCCGTTGCATCAATTTTTTCTTCCGTATGTAAAATCGAGAGATTTTTACGATTTTCTCCATTTAACAAAGGAATGATTTCTTGTTCATTCCCTATTAATTCAATTTCTATATCTTGGAAGAAATCCAATGCATTTAGTACTCCTTTTACGATGGCATATGGAGCATGATCTCCTCCCATGGCGTCAATTGCTAGTTTCATTCGTTGAACCTTCCTTTTTTTCATAATTCTTAGTGCGAAACATTTCAAATTCTCCAGAAAAGACTAGTTCTTGCCCTACATAACTTTTTACTTCAACAAAGGTAAGGCCTTTTTCTCGTTCAATTTTTATGACTTTCGCTTTTGCCACAACACGTTCATTTTCTTTTACTTGCCTTGTAAAACGAATCGTGGCCGTTTTCGTCAAAGCGAGTTCGTCGTCAATAACAGCCACGGCTAATGAGTTAGCTTGTGCGAATAAATGATGGCCGCGTGCAATTTGATTTCGACTAAAAACGTGCTCCTTTTTTACGTCAAAAATGGAAATGGCAGAATGGTCAAGCTCAAGGTCAATAATGTCTCCAATCACTTCATCTATTGGTAAAGAACGTACTTCATCTTTTAAATTTCGCACCGCCACATTTTTTATCCGTTCACGAAGTTCCGGAATCGATAGCTCTAACCGATCAAGGCGAATGGTTTGAATACTGACTTGAAATTTCTCTGCCAACTCTTCATCTGTAACAAACGGATTTTGTGCAATCGTCTTCTTTAATAACCGTTGACGCTCTTTTTTATTTCGCTTCATTTTTGACACCGTCCGACACAACTTTTAAGACTAGGTACTAATAGTAGTATATAATTATAATAAAGAGATTGCAACCATTTACTTTCAGTTCATACTGAAAATTAATCTAGCTTGTCACCATTTAATATACCAGTATTTCGTAAATACTCACGAAGAGGTTTATATTCATCATTTTTCCAAAAGGAAGGAGAGTTCACAAGTATGGCGGCATCACTTCTTGCTACCTCTAATGCACGATAATCATGAACTACGTCGGCAATTTTGAATTCAGGCATTCCGCTTTGTTTTTTTCCGAAGAAGTCTCCTGGTCCGCGAAGCTCTAAATCCTTTTCCGATAAAACAAACCCATCGTTTGTTTCCGTCATAATTTTCATTCGTTCTTTTCCAGTTTCCGATTTAGGATCAGCAAGTAAAATACAATATGACTGCTCATTTCCACGGCCAACGCGTCCACGCAACTGATGGAGCTGGCTAAGGCCAAATCTTTCGGCATCATAAATGACCATTACCGTTGCATTCGGGACATTGACTCCTACTTCAACAACGGTTGTGGAAACGAGAACTTGAACTTTATTTTCCGTAAATGCCCTCATCACCTCTTCTTTTTCATCCGAGGATAGTCTCCCGTGCATTAAACCGATTTGGAATCTGCCTTTATAATAGTGAGTTAACATACTATGAACGTCGATAGCATTTTGAACATCCAACTGATCCGATTCTTCGATTAACGGACAAATGACATAGGCTTGTCTTCCTTTTCGAACTTCTTTTTCGATAAATTCCAAAATCCGTTCAAGATGATTTGGTTTAACCCAATACGTTTCGACTTTTTTTCGACCTACAGGCATTTCATCAATGACTGAAACATCCATTTCACCAAATGTCGTAATCGCTAATGTTCTTGGAATTGGGGTTGCCGTCATAAATAATACATCAGGATATTCCCCTTTCTCTCTTAAAACCCTGCGCTGTTCGACACCGAATCGGTGTTGTTCATCCGTAATGACTAAACCGAGCTGATGAAAATGGACATCATCTTGGATGAGTGCGTGTGTCCCAACAATGATGTGAACTTCTCCTTTTTCTAATCGTTGTAATAATTGTGTTCGTTTTTTTCCTTTTATAGAGCTCGTTAATAGAGCAACTTCAACGGGCAATTTAGCAAATAAGCTAGATAAGGAGTCAGCGTGTTGCTCAGCTAAAATTTCCGTAGGAACCATTAATGCTGCTTGATAGCCAGATAAGACAGCTGCATACATGACAATGGCGGCAACGACTGTTTTCCCTGACCCAACATCCCCTTGCAATAGTCGATTCATTCTGTATGGCGAATATAAATCTGACAATATTTCTTGCACGACTCGCTTTTGTGCTCCTGTTAATGGAAACGGTAAGTCACTTATAAATTTTTGCAATAACTCTTCATGTTTTTTATGCTTGATTCCTTTTGAGTGTTCACGAGTAAATTTTCGAAGAGCCTGCATTTTTAATTGAAATAACAAGAACTCTTCATATACAAATCTTCTTCTTGCTTGCTTTAAATGATCATGATTTTTCGGAAAATGAATGCCTTTTAATGCATCTTGTTTCGTTAATAGCTTATATTTCTTACGCAAATTTTCTGGAAGAGTTTCCTCAACATCATTTATGTATTCTTGTAAAGCCGATTGAACAAATCGCCTCATTGCTTTTACGGTAAGATTTCCTCGTACGGAATAAACGGGCTCGATTTCATTTTTTTGCTGTGAACCGAAAAATAATTCTTGTACTGTAATCGTTTGACGATGCAGGTCCCATTTTCCCGTTACGGTAACCGTTAAATGAATGGAAATCTTCTTTTTTAAATAAGGTCGATTAAAACAAACAATGTTAATTAAGTAACGTCCTACTATAAGCCTAAAGGTTAATCTTGATTTTTTGCGGTCGTAATAGGTAAGAGAAGGTTCTGAATAAACCTTCCCTTCCACCGTCACTTTTTCTTCATGCTTGACATCCGCTAAATCTCTTAGGCGATAATCTTCATAGCGATAAGGAAAATATTCAAGTAAATCGCCGACAGATTCAACTCCAATATTATTTAGTAAACTTTGAGTTTCTTCACCGATTCCTTTTATGACAGAAACTGGTTGGAACAACTTATTTTCTTTCATTTTCGAGCGGTATTCCAAAGATCTTCGCTTCAAGCTCTCGACCTGTTGGAGTAGCCGCAAGACCTCCTTGTGCAGTTTCTCGTAAAGCTACAGGCATTGACTGGCCAATATTAAACATCGCCTCAATCACTTCATCACATGGAATGCGACTTTTTACCCCTGCTAAAGCTAAATCTGCGGCAACCATTGCGTTGGCAGCCCCCATTGCATTCCGTTTCACACACGGTACCTCCACTAATCCAGCAACAGGGTCGCATACGAGTCCGAGCATGTTTTTTAATGTAATGGCCATCGCCTCTGCCGCTTGACTCGGTGTGCCGCCTGCCATTTCGACGATTGCAGCAGCTGACATCCCGCTTGCAGATCCTACTTCCGCTTGACATCCACCACTTGCACCAGAAATAGAGGCATTGTTTGCGATAACAAAGCCAAAAGCACCTGCCGTAAATAAATATTCAACCATTTGTTCTCTTGTTGGGTTTAACACTTCTTTAACTGCAAACAGAGTTCCTGGCACAACACCTGCCGATCCAGCTGTTGGTGTTGCGCAAATGGTCCCCATCGCAGCGTTCACTTCATTTGTTGCTACCGCTTTACTGACCGCATCTAAAATCGTTCTTCCAGAAAGAAAAGAACCGTTTTGTATATATTTTTGAATGCGAACAGCATCGCCGCCAGTCAATCCTGAATGTGATTTGACCCCTTTCAATCCTTTTTCGACAGCCAGTTCCATCACGGATAAGTTCTTTTCCATCAATTCAAAAACTTCTTTTCTTGTTTTTCCAGATTGCTCCATTTCCTGCTGGATCATAACTTCCGAAATTTTCATTTGCTTACTTTCTGCTAATTCAACTAATTCGGCAACATTTCGAAACATACATGCTCCTCCCTTGATGTGCATACAGCTATTCAACAATTTTCATAACTTGTAAAATATTTGGCAATGCTTTCAGCTCTTCTAACACTTTATCGTGTATATTTTGATCCACTTCGATCGTCATTAAGGCTAACTTTCCTTTTTCTTTTCGGGAAACTTCCATATGTCCGATATTGATTTGATATTTCGCAAAAATATTAGCAACAGCCGCAATGGCTCCGTAGCGATCATTATGAGCGATTAATACGGCAGGGTGATTTCCCGATAGCTTTAGTTGAAAACCATTTAATTCAATAATTTCAATTTTTCCTCCTCCTATGGAAATACCGACAAGCTCGAGCTGGCCTTTTTCATCACCAATTATGACTCGAGCAGTATTCGGATGATCCGCCACCGCATCTTCCTCAATGAAGGTAATGTTCATTCCCTTATTTTTGGCAATCTTAAGTGATGATTTTATGTTTTCATCAAATGTATCAAAATCTAAAAGACCACCTACAATCGCTACATCTGTTCCGTGACCTTTATAAGTTTTAGCAAAAGAACCATAAAAAGAAATGGAGGCCCATTTAGGCTCTCTTTCGAATAAGCTTCTCGCAACACGACCGATCCGTGCTGCACCCGCTGTATGTGAACTTGAAGGACCGATCATTATCGGTCCAATAATATCAAACACGCTTCTATATTTCATTAAAATCCCCCACAATCTTCATCCATTTACCCGATTTTAGTTTATCAGAAAACATAACAAGATGTAATGGGTAACAGTTATTAGAGGTTTAGAAGTTCTTATTATTTTTTACAAATTTTAAAGGCTTTAATCTAAAACATTGTTGCTTTACTATACTCTAGCTTTTCAACTGTCAGGCAAGAAATACGCTTTCTATGTCACTTACAATCATGACGTGAACCGAACAAAAGGCGATGGACGGACAAATGTAATTTGTCCGACCACGTGCTTTGTTTGGTTGATGGACAGTTGAAAAGCAACAAAGTTTACAAAAACAGCCAATAGAAAAAAATAAACAACGCATATCATTCCCGCAAAGGAAAATATGCGTTGTTTCTAAAAAACACTCGAGAGCATTAGCTACATACAATTCTCAAAAGAAGCCAATATAAGATTGATACATAAAA
Source organism: Bacillus alveayuensis (assembly GCA_030812955.1). Taxonomy (GTDB): domain Bacteria; phylum Bacillota; class Bacilli; order Bacillales; family Aeribacillaceae; genus Bacillus_CB; species Bacillus_CB alveayuensis. Next base: position 760,037 of record JAUSTR010000001.1, on the reverse strand, counting down.
TCCCTTTACTCTACAGCAAATATATATGCATATAACGGTTGATTTCCTTTATGAACCTCTACTTCCACATCAGCAAATGTTTCGGAAACAAATTCTAATAAGCATTCAAGTTCTTGATCAGAAGCATCCTCACCTTGAAGAATTGTCAAGATTTCATCCTCATTGGTAATCATTTTCTGCAAAAGCTTTTTCGCAGCTTCAATCTGATCTTGATCTTTTGTCACAATTTTTTTGTCATAAATACCCATGAAATCGCCAGTTTTTAGCTCTATTCCATCTATATTTGAATCGCGAACAGCAAATGTTACTTGCCCAGTTTTAACGTGTTGCATTGCCTCTTCCATTGCTTTACCATTTTCTTCAAGCGTTGCTTCTGGATTAAAGGCAATTAATGCTGACATTCCTTGAGGTACTGTTTTCGATGGAATCACAATGACGTTTTCCTTAGCGACGGAGGCTGCTTGTTCAGCTGACATAATAATATTGGAGTTATTCGGTAAAATAATCACATTTTCGGCATTTACTTCTTGAATCGCACGGACGATATCTTCAGTACTTGGATTCATCGTTTGTCCACCTTCAATAACTCGGTGGGCACCGAGTGATTGAAATAACTCCGAAATTCCTGACCCCATTGCAACTGTTACAATACCGTATTTTTCTTTTTCATGCTTCTTCTCTTCTTTGATGCTAGAGGTTGTCGATTCCCCAGCTACAATACTGCTATGCTGCTCTCGCATATTCTCAATTTTCATATTGATTAAACTGCCATATTGTTGCCCATAAGAAAGTACTTCTCCTGGCTGCTCTGAATGAATGTGGACCTTCGCTAATTCGTCATCTGCAATGACAAGTAATGAATCTCCAAATTGGCTTAAATCGTTGCGAAACTGTTCTTCATCAAATCGTTTTTTACCTTCTTCAAATTTCACCATAAATTCCGTACAATAGCCGAATTCAATATCTTCCGTATTCATATGGCTTTGCGCACTTTTATGGTGCTCTGCATTGACGAGTTCCGTCATCGATGGCATCGTTTTCGCCATACCCGGCGCCTTTTCTCCTTTTAGCTCTGCCAAAAATCCTTCATAAATGAATACGAGTCCTTGTCCACCGCTATCAACAACGCCAACTTCCTTAAGAATAGGTAAAAATTGCGGGGTGCGATTTAACGACTCCTTCGCTTCTTTGACGACTTCTTCCATAACCACTACAAGATCGTCCTCATGTTTTGCTACTTGAACAGCTTTTTTTGCTGCATCTTTTGCAACTGTTAAAATCGTTCCTTCCACTGGTTTCATAACGGCCTTATAGGCTGTATTAACTCCAGACTGCAGGGCGTCAGCAAATTGTTTGGAATCAATCGAGGTTTTCCCTGCTACCGCTTTCGCAAACCCTCTAAATAGTTGTGATAAAATCACTCCAGAGTTTCCACGTGCTCCCATTAATAAACCTTTAGAAAATGCTTCCGCCACTTTGCCAATTTCGTCGACAACATTTTTTTGAACTTCTTTTGCTCCAGAAGTAATCGATAAATTCATGTTTGTTCCTGTATCGCCATCTGGAACTGGAAAAACGTTTAATGCATCAACCATTTTCGCATTGTTCGAAAGGTAGATAGCTCCTTGGTTGACCATTTGTGCAAAACGTTTTCCATCTAATAATGTTATTGACACAAACTCTTCCTCCTCTTATCTAAGGTGTCGTTACTCGAACTCCTTGAACATAAATATTAATCGAATCAACAGATAATCCTAGCATCTGATTTAACGTGTATTTAACTTTCGTTTGCACATTATGAGCAATTTCAGAAATTTTTGTGCCATAACTAACGATAATATACATATCGATATGTATTTCATCGTTTTCTTGTCGGACTATCACGCCGCGGCTAAAATTTTCTCGCCGTAAAATTTCTGAAATGCCATCTTTAATTTGATTTTTTGATGCCATTCCAACGATCCCATAACAATCGACAGCAGCTCCTCCAGCAACTTGAGCAATCACTTCGTTAGAAATATCAATTTGACCGTAATTCGTTTTTAATTCAATGGACATAAGATATCCTCCTTTTCGACATTGACGTTTATGGCTAAAATCATTTTACTATAATAAACTAAGGATGGAAAGGATATCAATGTCCGCAAGTCTCCTAATATAATAGAGCATGAAACCAAATTCATGTCAAGTATAGTTTCTTGAAAGTGTCGGCAAAAATGATTGCATTTGTCAAATCCTTATGTTAAATTATTAAAGTATCTTGAATTAATAGCTCTAATGTTAGATGATTTTCGTTGATGATAAGGAGGTTTTTCATATGGCACGTAAATGCGTGATTACGGGTAAAAAGGCAAGCTTCGGAAACGCTCGCTCACACGCTATGAACGCTACTAAACGCAAATGGGGAGCGAACCTTCAAAAAGTTCGCATTTTAGTGAACGGAAAACCTAAACGTGTGTATGTTTCTGCACGTGCACTTAAATCAGGTAAAGTTGAGCGCGTTTAATAACAAAAAAGCACCTAGAAAAGGTGCTTTTTTCTAAAAAATCCCATACATTTAAAATAGAAGCAAATTTTTTCGTTTTTCACTCTTTTTTAAAGGAACCGAGCATTGCTCGTATAATCCCGCCTAAAAATTTAGGAAGTTTAATGGTGTAAAATCTCATAGTTTCCCTCCTCGAAAAATAATCACTGTTTAGTCACTATATTATTCGACCTTTTCCATTTAGATACTGTTGAACGAGGATCCATCTCTATCACAGCTTCTTACCATCCATCATATGCCATTTATAAATAAAAAAGTACCAATGAATGAATAAGTTCGTTATTTATACATTATGTAGAAAAAAGATGAATATGACTATCATTGCTCGTTTTTTACCGGCCACTATCATGTGTCATCCGTTCTCTTTGACAAAAGATGTTTATGAATAGCTCTTTTCAAAAAGGTTGTGCTTTACTATACTATAGCTTTTCGACTGTCAGGCAAGATGTACGCTTGCTATGTCACGCGTGTAGCGAGACGTGAACCGAACAAGAGCTAATGTTCGGACAAATGTAATTTGTCCGAACACGTGCTTTGTTTGGTTCATAGACAGTCGAAAAGCAACAAAGTTTACAAAAAAAGCCTTATAATTACATGCTTCCAATGAACAGAAACACTTGAGTTAACGTATTTCCTTTTGTTAGTTTACATAATTATATTATGGTTTATAATTGTAAACTTTATAACTTTGTCAATAGACTTTCCTTCAAGATGATTAAATGTGTAAAAAAGAAGCTGCCCAATCAGTGGTTAATCTTAAGCAAATTAAGAGTTTAACACTTATGGGACAGCCTTCTGTTTTATGGATGATTTCTTAAAGCTGATATGGCCTTTTTTCGATCTTTTTCTTTAAAAATAGCAGATCCGGCAACAAGTATGTTAGCACCTGCTTCCATACATTTTTTAGCAGTTTCTGCATTAATCCCCCCATCTACTTCAATATCTACTTGCACCTTTTTTTCTTGAACGAGCTTTGCCACTTGGTTAATTTTTGGCAATACATTAGAAATAAACGCTTGTCCACCAAAACCGGGATTGACAGTCATGAGCAGGACATAATCAACATCCTCAATGACATGTTCAATCATTGCTGCTGGAGTGTGTGGATTCAAAACAACACCAGCTTTCTTATCCTCCGATTTAATCATTTGAATAGTTCGATGAAGATGTGTACAAGCTTCGACATGAACGGATATCATATCAGCACCTGCTTTGCTAAATGATCGAATATATAAATCTGGATTTTCAATCATTAAATGGACATCTAACGGTAGATTTGTAACTGGACGGATAGCCTCAACAATTAATGGACCAATTGTAATATTTGGAACGAAATGACCATCCATAACATCAACATGAATATAATCAGCACCAGCTGCTTCAACATCTTTTATTTCCGCAGCTAAGTTGGCGAAATCAGCAGATAAAATGGAAGGTGCAATTTTGATCATTTTTTTAATACCTCGGCTTTCTATCTTTTATTTCTTCAAAAAAATGCAAATAATGTTCATAACGGAAATCCGGAATTTTTCCTCCTTCAAGAGCCATTTTCACGGCACATTTAGGCTCTTTAATATGAGTGCATCCTCTAAATTTACAATTAGGACTTAGCTCTCTCATTTCAGGAAAATATTGTGATAACTCCGTTGCTTCGATATTAATGAATTCAAGGGAACTAAAACCAGGAGTATCAGCAACGAGCCCCCCAGCAATTTCAATTAGTTCTACATGGCGAGTCGTATGCTTACCTCTCCCAAGATGCGGTGATATATGGCTTGTTTTTAATTTTAAATCTGGTTTTAAGCAGTTTAATAAAGATGACTTCCCCACTCCAGATTGACCTGCGACAACAGAAATTTTATTTTTTAACACCGGGAATAACGCATGAACAGTTTCCGGTTTTTTTGATGAAATAAGAAAAACATCATAGCCAATTTTTCGGTAATTTTCAACATATTGGTCTATGTGCTTTTTTTCTTCCTCATCATTGAGTAAATCGATTTTGCTTATACAAATAATAGGGGTAATATCGTGTGCCTCGATCAAAACTAAAAAACGATCAAGTAAAGCAGGGCTGAATTCAGGCTCTACAGCTGAAAATACTAAAATGGCTAAATCAATGTTTGCAATTGGCGGTCGAATCAATTCGTTTTTTCGCTCAAAAATTTCTAAAATATAGCCTTCTTTTTCATTTTCAGCTTGATATTCAACATTATCACCGACTAATGGTGTAATTTTATGCTTTCTAAAAACTCCTCTGCTACGGCATTGTATGAGTTTCTCTCCATCTGAAACGTAATAAAAACCACTTAACGCTTTCATGATTTTGCCTTGTGGCATACGTAACCTCCTCGATCTGTTTTTAATCTTCGGGATAAGGTACTGTTTCGGAAAGAATGACTCGATGATCGACTAAAATTTGATAATAAGCGCTCTGACCTGGTTCAATTGTTAGTTCAATCGTTTTTGTTGATGGTTCTGTTATTTTAAACGTTTCATATGGTTGATCGAAGGAATGTTTAGCGTCGTTCACAAAAATTTCAACCTCTGCCTCTTCTTTTGGATCTTCTGACTCATACGGTATCTGAACTTCAATCTTCACCTTTTTGACTGGTTTCTCTTCAGGTCCTAATGAAAAAACAACTTCAATCGATTCGCCAGGCAAAAGCTCCTTACCAGCTTTGGGTGCTTGAGAAATGACTTCACCTTCAGGAATTTGATCGGAATGCTCCTCTTTAGCGATTAATTTTAAGTTTTGATCCTTCGCATAATTTTCGACCGCTTCCCTTGTATAGCCTGTTAAATCGGCTAATTTTATTTTTTGTGGTCCTTTGCTGACGATAAAATTCAACTCATCTTCAGACGGAATGATTTCTGCACCTTCCTCCGGCGACTGTTCAATAATAGTCCCAGGGTTTTCTTTGTGATAAACTTCTTCAACGTTTATATTGGAAAATCCTTTCTTTTCCAAAATCGTACGGACACGATCAATATCTTCTCCTACAAAATTGTCAATCGCAACTTTTTTCTTCCCAGCACTTTTATAAATGGTAATAGAACTTCCTTCTTTCACCATTTCACCTGCTTCTGGACTCGTTTTGATAACATATCCTTCTTCAATTTCATCGTTCTCTAAAATAATCGGATCATCTATATGAAATCCATTTGAAACAAGAAGATTCACGGCTTCTTCATATTTCATGCGTGATACGTCTGGAACTTTCACATCTTTTGGCAAAAGAAGAGAAGGTAATACCGTTAAAGCTAAAACAGCTGCCATTATAAGCACAACGATGGAGATGATAAAAAACTTTAGCCAGCGTCGTTTTTTCTTTCTCGGCTTTCGATCAGATGATTTTTCATTTGATCCATCGGAATGTTTTTCATCTTTAGATGAATGCACGATTGTATTTTCATTCAGCTTTTCAAATGGTTTATCTTGAATAATAGGAATCGCTTTTGTCACTTCTTCATTAGATTCAGGAATAGTATATCTCTTTTCATTTCTTCGATCAGCATGAAAAGCCGTCAAAATATCTTGCTGCATCTCTTCAACAGAGTTATATCGGTGTATAGGATCTTTTGCCATTGCTTTTAAAATAATATTTTCTACACTTTGCGGAATGGCAGGATTCCATCTTTTTGGAGAGGGAGCCTCTGATTGTAGGTGTTTGAGTGCAATAGAAACGGCAGACTCCCCGTCAAAAGGCAAGCGTCCTGCTAACATTTCATACAAGACGACTCCTAATGAATAAATATCGGACTTTTTCGTTGCCAAGCCGCCTCTAGCCTGTTCAGGAGATAAATAGTGAACAGAGCCTAAAATCGAATTCGTATGAGTAATGGTCGTTGAAGTTATGGCCATGGCAATACCAAAATCGGTAACCTTCACATTACCATTATGATCAATTAATATATTGTGAGGCTTTATGTCTCGATGAACGATATGATTTTCATGAGCATGAGCAATCGCCGAAACGATTTGATCCATAATGTTTAAGGCTTCGCGAGGATTTAGCGGTGCGTTCCTTTGTATGTATTGCTTCAACGTTTGTCCAGCAACATATTCCATCACAATGTAATAAATGTTATCTTCTTCACCCACGTCATAAATACTAACAATATTTGGATGGTCTAAGCTTGTAGCGGATTGGGCTTCACGACGAAATCTACGTATAAACTCTTCATCATTCACAAAGTCAAATCGTAAAATTTTAATCGCAACATTTCGTTCTAAAATAATATCTCTTGCTAAATATACATTAGCCATTCCTCCGCCGCCAATAACTTCTAATATTTTATATCGGCCACTAATTCGCTTACCTATTAACAACAGTGATCACTCTCTTCTCTTGAATCATGTTGATATAATACGATGGATATGTTGTCTTCTCCACCATTTTCATTAGCCCGATGGATGAGTTGTTCCGCTTTATCTTTTAGTGACCGATCTGATTGTAATATGTCTATCATTTCTTTTTCTTGAACTTTATTGGATAGACCATCTGAGCAAAGCATCACGATGTCGTTATGTTCTAACCCAATTGTTTTAATATCTGCACTTACTGTTTGTTCTGTGCCTAAAGCTCTTAATAAAATATTTTTCCTTGGGTGCTCTTTTGCATCTTCTTTGCTAATTTGCCCTGATTTTACAAGCTCATTTACTAATGAATGATCTTCGGTAATTTGCTGAAAGCCGCTCTTATTAAAAATATAGCAGCGGCTATCACCGATGTGGCTGATTGTTGCATAATGTTCCGTGCAAATCGCTCCAACAAATGTCGTACCCATCCCTTTACATTCCGGATTTTTGTTGGCATGATCAAACAAACTGCTATTCACTGCTTCTATACTTTCCTTAAACCATGTTTCTGCCATCTTTGCAGAAGTCATTTTCTCCGCTTCATTCCACCGTTTTTTAAAATGCTGTATCGTCAACTGACTTGCAACATCCCCAGCAAGATGCCCTCCCATTCCGTCAGCAACAATTGCAAGCAGCTGTCCATGAGGATTTCGTATGACACCAACAGAATCTTCATTATGGGGACGAACTCTTCCTTTATCGGTTAAATAAATTGCTTTCATGTGTTCACCTCGTCTCCTCTTTTCGCTCCTTTGCCCGCAATTGACCACAAGCCGCATCAATATCATGCCCGTGCTCCCGTCGAATCGTGACATGAATCCCTTCTTTTTTTAATGTCCGTTCAAATCGAAAAATTTGATCTCTTGGTGTTCTTACATAGTTACGTTCCGGTACATAGTTAACAGGAATTAAATTAACGTGGCATTTTAATCCTTTTATTAAACTTGCTAACTCTTTCGCATGCTCTACTTGATCATTCACACCACCGAATAGCCCATATTCAAAAGTCACACGTCTTCCTGTCTTTTCAATATAATATCGAACAGCGTCCATTAAGTCAGGAAGCCGGTATGCTTTATTTATGGGCATCAATTTGGATCTTAATTCCATATTTGGAGCATGTAATGAAATAGCAAAATTGATTTGCATATTTTCATCAGCAAATCGATAAATTTTTGGGATGATTCCGCTCGTTGATACCGTAATGTGCCTTGCCCCAATATTTAATCCTTTGTGATCATTAATAATGCGTAAAAATGATAGCATTTCATCATAATTATCAAACGGTTCACCAATTCCCATAATGACAACATGACTAACTCTTTCATCCATTTCATCCAGTGCTTTTTGCACTCGTACAACTTGAGCAACAATTTCTCCTGCTTCTAAATTCCTTTTTAATCCTCCTAGCGTTGAAGCACAAAACGTACAGCCGATTCGACAGCCAACTTGTGTTGTAACACAAACAGAATTGCCGTAATCATGCCGCATTAAAACCGTTTCAATCGAATAGCCGTCAGCCAGTTCAAATAAAAATTTCATCGTACCATCTTTTGATGTTTGCTGTACAATCGGTTTTAACGTTGTTATCGTAAAATGTTCAGCTAATTTCATTCGTAGCTCCTTCGATAAATTCGTCATCTCGTCAAAAGACGTGACACGTTTTTTATAGAGCCAATCAAACATTTGCGCTGCTCGAAACGTTTTTTCTCCATTTTCCGTTAACCAGTTCTTTAAGGAAGATAGCTCTAAAGAATAAATGGATGGTTTACTCGCTTTGGGTGCAAAGATTTTCTGTTTACGTGTTGTTTTTTCCATGTTGTCACACCTTCTTTCTTAACGCTGAAATATAAAATCCATCTGTTCCAAAATAGTGTGGTAATATTTGAATTTGACCGAAAGAAATGTAGTCTTTTACTTTTTTCGGCAGGCGATCCACTAATTTTTCATCGTGAGTAAATTCTTGATGTTTGGCTAAAAAGCTTTTGATGACTTCGGAATTTTCTTCTTGATCGATCGTACATGTACTATAAACTAATATTCCTCCAGGCTTTAACAGCGGCGCTACAGCATCTAAAATTTCTTTCTGAATGTTGGATAAGGCTTTGATGTCACGTTCCGTTTTTGTATATTTAATTTCAGGCTTTCTTCTAATGACTCCGAACCCCGTACATGGAGCATCGACTAAAATTTTATCAAATGAATGGACTGGAAAATGGTTGGCCACATGGCGGCTATCTAATGTTTTCGTTTCGATATTCGGCAATCCGAGCCGCTTTGCTTGTCCTTCAATTAATTTTACTTTATGCTCATGCAAATCTAAAGACACAACTTTTCCTGTATTAGATAACATTTCTGCGATATGAGTTGATTTCCCTCCTGGAGCTGCACAACTATCTAAAACATGTTCGTTTTCTTGAATATCAAGAGCTTTGGCCACTAACATGGAGCTTTCATCCTGAATGGTCATATAACCTTTTTGAAAGCTTTCACTTTTTGCTACATTTCCTTTTAACACTTTAATCGCTTCAGGGGCTAATTCACCTGCCGTTGCCTCAATTCCTTCTATTTTTAACCTATTGATCAGCTCATGTACATTTGTTTTGTTCAAGTTAACGCGAGCCGTTTGATTTGGAGGCAGAAGCTGCGACATACAAATTTTTTCTGCCGTTTCTAGTCCATATTGTTCGGCAAATCGGCGAACGAGCCAAATCGGTGTGCTTGATTGAATGGAAATTCTTTCAAAATCATCTTCAATATCCTCAATAGATGGAAGACCCTCTCTTTGTATATTTCTTAAAATTCCATTGACAAATGAGGCAATCCCTTTATGTCCACGAGATTTGGCAATTTCAACTGCTTCAAACAAAACGGCACGGTCGGGAACACGATCTAAATAAACCATCTGATATAAAGACATCCATAATAGCAGCCGAACCCAATCTTCTATTTTTTTCTTTTCTTTTAAAAATGGAGATAAATAGAAATCAAGTGTTAGCTTACGCTGCAGTGTTCCATATACAAGTTCTGTTAATAATCCGATATCTTTTGGTCGAATATCATTTTTTTCAATGAGCGAATGCAGCAATAAATGACTATATGCTTGATTTTTTTCAATGGCTAACAGCCCATCCAACGCCGCTGTTCGAACATTTTTCAACTTTTTCATTCAAACGTCATCCCTGCTTTAATTTGTGCACCTCTAACAAATTCCTCACCGCTCATTCTTTTTTTACCAGATGGTTGAATTTCAGTGATTTTAATTGCAATCTCATTCCCTGTTGCCACAACAATACCATCTCGTTCCACTCGAATAACCGTCCCAGGAGAAAATGGTTTATTTTCATGAACTTTTTCTCCCCACCATATTTTCAACACTTTTCCAGATAACGTTGTATACGCAACTGGCCAAGGATTTAAGCCGCGGATATGATTATAAATTTCCTCTCCTGTTTTCGACCAATCAATTTTTTCTTGCTCCCTCTTAATGTTATATGCAAAAGTTGCTTTCGATTCATCTTGTGGAATCGGCTTTAACTCACCCTTTAGCAGTTTTGGCATCGTGTCGGAAAGTAATCGAGCTCCTGCTTTACTTAGCTTATCATGCAAGGAACCAACATGATCGTTTTCAGCAATCGGAACTTCAATTTGCGAAAGAATATCTCCTGCGTCAAGCTTTTCAACCATATACATAATCGTCACACCTGTTTTTTTCTTTCCTTCTAATATTGCGTAATGAATGGGAGCTCCTCCTCTTAATTCGGGAAGAAGTGAAGCATGAACGTTAATACACCCAAATGGGGGCTCCTCTAGAAGCTCTTTTGGCAATATTTGTCCAAATGCAGCCGTAACAATCAAGTCTGGCTCAAAAGATAAAACTCTGTCAATTTCCTCTTTTTCCTGAATTTTTTCCGGCTGTAATACCGGTATTTGATGCTTTTGTGCCGCCACTTTCATTGGTGGCGGTGTTAAAACTTTTTTTCTCCCTTTAGGCCTGTCTGGCTGAGTGACAACTGCCACTACATGATATTTGTCCTCTAATAATTGTTCGAATATAGGTACCGCAAAATCCGGTGTCCCCATAAAGACGACTTTTACCATTTCTACATCACCCTTCTAACTTCAACTAACATATGTTTTCGAACAAATAAAAAAAGATGATCCGTTTACTTCGAATAATGGGTTTTTCGCATATGTTTTTTAGGAGACGATACGAAAGCTTTTCACTTTTCTCTATTGTTCACGATATTTCATCATTTCAGACTTACATTAACATCAATGGATTTAAATCAATGGAAATTGTTAAATCCGTTTGGTTCATTTCTTGTTGATAATGCTTAAGAATAGCTTTTAATGATTCATATAAGGATGATTCCCGCTTGTATTTTATCATGCATTGATAGCGATATCTATCATTGATTCTAGGAATAGGTGAGCTCACAGGACCTAAAATTTGCGCTTTGTCAGATAATCGTTTCTTCATAAATAGTGAAATATGTTCGGCAGTCGAAAGCGCCTTTGTGACCTCTTGATGTGATACGGTAATTAACACAAGATAGTAATATGGAGGGTAATGGTGGAGTTTACGAATATACATTTCTTTTTGAAAAAAAAGAGCATAATCATGCCTTTGCGCAAGCTGAATACTGTAATGTTCTGGAACATACGTTTGAATGACTACCTCACCAGGCAACGTATGTCTCCCCGCTCTCCCACTTACTTGTGTTAATAATTGGAATGTTTTTTCACTAGCACGAAAATCCGGTAGATGAAGCATCGTATCGGCTGTTAAAACGCCAACTAACGTTACATCTTGAAAATCAAGCCCTTTCGCAATCATTTGTGTCCCAAGTAAAATATCAGCTTCTTTCCGTCCAAATGATTTAAGAAGCTTTTCGTGAGCTCCTTTCCGACTCGTCGTATCGTTGTCCATTCGAATCACTCTCGCTTCAGGCAGCACTTTAGCGATTTCTTCTTCTACCCTTTGAGTCCCTGTACCAAAAAAGCGGATATACTTGCTTTTGCAATCAGGACAATGTGGAGGCATCATCTCTTCATAGCCACAATAATGACATTTTAGTTTTTCATCAAAGCGGTGATAAGTTAACGAAATATCACAATGTGGACAGGAGATGACAAAACCGCAATCACGACACATAACAAAAGAAGAATATCCCCGTTTATTGAGAAATAAGACGGCTTGTTCACCATTTTCTAGTCGATTTTTCAACTTTGTATAGAGGCTTTCTGAAAACATCGTTCTGTTTCCTTTGCGAAGCTCCTCTCGCATATCGACAATCTCTACAGTAGGCAATGGTCGTTTGTTTACTCGTTCCGTTAAAGTGAGAAGGTTGTATACGCCTTTTTGAGCCCGTGCATACGATTCCAATGTCGGTGTAGCACTTCCTAATACAACTGGACAACTGTGGTATTTTCCACGATAAATTGCCACTTCTCTTGCATGGTAACGAGGGTTTTCCTCCTGCTTATAACTCGTTTCATGTTCTTCATCAATAATAATAATACCAATATTTTGAAATGGTGCAAAAATGGCAGATCTTGCACCTACGACGAGTTTTACTTCACCACGGTCAATTTTGCGCCATTCATCATATTTTTCACCTGTTGATAAGCCGCTATGTAACACCGCTACTTTCGATCCAAATCTTCCTTTAAAGCGCTGTACCATTTGAGGCGTTAAAGATATCTCTGGTACTAAAACGATTGCTTCTTTTCCTTTTTTTAAAACTTCTTCAATCGCTTGTAAATATATTTCTGTTTTTCCGCTGCCTGTTACACCATACATTAAAAAAACATCATGCTGTTCTTTTTCCAGTGATGCTAAAATTGGTTGAATCGCTTTTGTTTGTTCATTTGTTAGCGGCAATGGATTTGTCTTTTCAAAATGTTCTTTTTCATAAGGATCTCGATAAACTTCTACTTCTTCTTCTAATAACATTTTTTTATCGATCAACGTTTTAACGGACGAAACGGTGCATTGGACTTCTTCTAATAGTTTCTTTAATGGAATGGGATCATCGTTCTCGATAAAAAATTGAAGAATCCTTTTTTGTTTGTTTGCTTGTTTAGGTAGTTTAGATAGGAATGCTTGCAATTCCTTTTTTGATGCGATCGCCTTTATTTGTTTAATGGTTCGTTTATTCGTTTTTTGTTTGACAACATATTGAACTTCAAGATTTCCTGCTTCAATTTCTTTTTGAATTACGTGAAAATATGGACTTTTACACGCTTTGTTCAAATCTAATTTTTTATTTTTTTGAAAAAGTGTTTGAATGTCAGGATGAAGATGTTCATAGGAACGATCTTTATGGATCAAAAGCTCCTTTTGATAATTCGCTTTTAAAGCTGAAGGAAGCATTGCTTGAAATGCCGTGATTTTAAAGCATAATGTCGATTCTGTTAACCATTCCCCAAGCTTTAACAGTTCTTCATTTAACACTGGAGTTGGATCTAACAGTTCGTCAATCGCTTTTACTTTTTTAACTGCTGATTCATCTTTTACTTCGACAACAAATCCTTGCAGTTTACGGGAACCAAACGGAACGACAACGCGCATGCCTGGTTTTATGATCCCGCGCCATTCATGGGGAATTTCGTAATCAAAGCTCCGATCCGTTTGCGATACTTTCAAATCAACAATGACGCTTGCATACCGCATTTCATTTTACTCCTTCTACAATCTTTTCAATTTCCTTAAGAATCACTTTAGCAACTTCCTTTTTACTCATCTGCGGGTATTTGATGGATTCACCATTTTTATGGAAAATTGTTACGATATTTGTATCAGTAGCGAAGCCAGCACCGTTTTGTGACACATTATTCGCTACAATCATGTCCAAATTTTTCGTTTCGAGCTTTTTGCGGGCATATTTTTCTACATCATTCGTTTCAGCTGCAAAACCAATTAATATTTGCTTTTCTTTTGCCTTCCCTAATTCTTTTAAAATATCCGTTGTACGTTCGAGCTCGATGATTAAATCTCCGTTTTTCTTTTTCATTTTTTGCTCATAAACGTTTTTGGGCTTATAGTCAGCAACGGCAGCTGATTTAATGACAATATCAGAAGATTTATAAAAATGCATGACTTTTTCGTACATCTCATGAGCACTTTCAACCGAAATAAAGGTGACATGATTAGGTGGCGTAAGCGAAGTCGGCCCTGATATTAAAATGACGTTTGCTCCTAAGTGGGCCGCTTCTTTTGCAATGGCATAGCCCATCTTTCCGGTAGAATGATTCGTAAGAAAACGGACAGGATCGATTTTCTCTCTCGTAGGGCCTGCTGTAACCATAATCGTTTTATCTTTAAGAGGTGACGGCTGTAATGGGTGTGCGAAATAATGCTCAATGAGAGTAACAATATTTTCCGGTTCCTCTAAACGGCCTTTTCCCACATATCCACATGCTAAAAAACCTTCTGATGGCTCAATCAATTGATATCCATCCCTTGCTAAAGTTTCCATATTGCGTTTTACAGCCGGATGCTCATACATATGTACATTCATGGCAGGTGCAATCCAAACAGGGGCAGATGTTGCTAATAGTGTAGTTGTAACCATATCATCAGCAATACCGTTTGCTATTTTTCCAATGATATTCGCTGTTGCAGGGGCGACAATGACTAAATCTGCCCAATCTGCTAAATCAATATGTGCAATGACTTTTGGGTTTTTTTCATCAAATGTATCCATAAAAACTTCGTTTCGTGACAAGGCTTGAAATGTTAACGGGGATACGAATTTAGATGCCGATTCCGTCATGATGACTTTAACATTTGCTCCTTTTTGGACTAATTTGCTCGTTAATGCGGCTGCTTTATATACTGCAATACCACCCGTTACACATAGTAAAATATGTTTATTTTTCATCTTCATCCCCCTAAGTAAAAACATGTCCTTGATCATCACTCATTTTAAAAAACTGAAAAAAATAACAACCTATGGAAAGGTTGTTACTTATTTTGTCGTAAAAAGTTTTGGTTCGAACATGATACGTTTCTTAACACCACAACCCATTTAATAAGCGCAAATCGTTGTACGAAGTCATGTCCAAGGCTTTTTTACTTCGCATCACTCTTTTCATAGTAAAGCAAATTGGCATCAATTTCCTCAAGTGCTTTTCCAACAAATTTTACTGATTTTGTTTTTTCAATTTGCTGATCGTTGTTTTGCTGCATTTCACGTGCGCGTTTAGCAGCAACTGATACTAATGTATACTTTGAATTTATTTTTTTTAATAATGAATCGATAGATGGATAAAGCATGACTATTCAACCTCCAACATTTTTTTATATTGATGCTCGACACGTTCGCGGCGGCAATGCTCAGCCATCACAATAGCTTTTATTCGTTCGCATGCTAAATTGACTTGATCATTAACGACAATATAATCGTATTCATGCATCATTTCAATTTCTTCTTTTGCCACCTTCATTCGATTTTGAATTAAATCTTCTGATTCAGTGCCTCTAGTCACAATTCGATTTTTTAATTCATCTAAGCTAGGCGGCATTAAAAAGATAAATAATCCTTCTGGGAAAGCCTTTCTCACTTGAATGGCTCCTTGCACCTCAATCTCTAAAAAAACATCCTTTCCCTCATTTAACGTTTTCTCAACGTAATCAATAGGGGTTCCATAGTAATTTCCAACATATTCTGCCCATTCAAGTAATTTATTTTCACGAATAAGCTGTTCAAATTCTTCACGTGTTTTAAAGAAATAATCCACTCCATCCACTTCACCTTCGCGCGGTTTGCGAGTTGTCATTGAAATGGAATACTGAAAATCGACATCCTCTTGTGCAAATAATGCTTTTCGAACCGTTCCTTTTCCGACACCAGAAGGACCTGATAAAACAATTAATAATCCTTTTTCGCGTTTGATCATCTCTCTTACATCCCTACCCTTCTTCTGTTAGCTCATCTTTATTTGTAAGTCTTTGAGCGACGGTCTCCGGCTGTACAGCTGAGAGGATGATATGGTCACTATCCATTATTACAACCGCTCTAGTTCTTCTTCCATATGTAGCATCAATAAGCATGCCACGATCACGTGCATCTTGAATAATCCGTTTAATTGGAGCTGACTCCGGACTAACAATTGAAATAATCCGATCTGCCGAAACAATATTTCCAAATCCAATATTGATTAATTTTATTCCCATAAATGAGTCCCCCTACATTTTCTATCGTAACCACCTTGCTTCCTATTTGAAAACCTTCCGCTATAATTTGGTCGAGCTTATTGAATGAAAGGCATCATCTCGTGCTAATTACCTTTACCACACGTAATATTAGCAAGTGTTTATGTTGTACTTTTCGACATGGCCTTTATTCATGATCATCTATTCAATATTTTGAACTTGTTCTTTTATTTTTTCAATAATACTTTTTAAGTCTACGACATATTTCGCAATGTTTTGATCATTCCCTTTTGCCCCAATGGTATTTGCTTCCCTATTCATCTCTTGAACGATAAAATCAAGCTTCCGACCTATCGGTTCGTTTTTTTTAAGGGTTTCTTCAAATTGGCGGATATGACTTTTTAATCTTGTCAATTCTTCAGATATATCAACTTTATCAGCAAATATAGCTGCTTCTGTTAAGATTCTATTTTCATCAATATTTCCAGATAAAAATTCGGATATACGCTTAGAAATTTTTTCTTGAAAAGATTTCGCAACAAGTGGTGCATGCTCTTCAATTTGAGCGATCAGTACCGTCAATTCCTTTAATCGTGACAATACATCTTGTTTTAGTTCTTCACCTTCTAATTTGCGCATTTCCAACAATTTTAACGTCGCATCTGTTACTGCTTCAAAAATAAGTTGCTCAAGTTCACTATTTTCACAATGTTCCTCTTGAATGTCAAATAGATCATGCTGTTGAATGATATGGTCAATTTTAATAGAATCCTTTATCTCAAACTGCTGCTTTATTTTGTTGAGAGCTTGAATATATTGCTCAACTAATGGCCAATCGACAAGCAATGATCTTTCAAAGAACGGTTCCCCTTTAACGGTTATGTAAAGCTCGACGCGACCCCTATTTATGTATCGCTGAACTATTTTCTTTATCTTTTCTTCACTGCTTAAAAGTTGACGAGGCAACCGTATACTGATCTCGGAAAAACGATGGTTGACAGACCTTATCTCAACGGTTACTTCATAGTCATCCCTTTTCATCATTGAACGCCCAAACCCTGTCATGCTATGTACCATTCCATCACTTCCGTTTCTTTATTGAGCGTTTAAAAAAATTATACAAAAGCAAAAAAGAAAGGTCATAGAGCCATTCATCTATCACCTTCATGCATTATAACATATTTTCATTTGCTTTTCTTGTTATGAATGATCCTGCTAATAAAAAAGTTGGGATCGCCGATAACGTTCCTATTAACAGCCAGTCTCTTAACTGAATCGGTACAGTGTGGAATATTGGTTGAAGCGGCGGGTAATAGATCACCGCAAGCATTAATAACAGAGACGATAGCACAGCTAACATTAAATAAACATTTTCAAATGGGTTTCGGTCAAATATCGATGTTTCACTGCGGCAATCAAATACTAATATTAATTGCGACAATACTAGTGTACTAAATGCCGCAGTTTGAGCATAGACTAAATTTTCGGGATCACGCTGATACAGAATGATAAAAGCTAATAACGTCATCACACCAATTAAAAATCCTCGTGATAAGATTTTCCATCCTAGCTTTCTAGCAAATACTCCTTCTTGAGGATTTCGGGGCTTTTGTTTCATGACATTTCCTTCAGGTGGATCAAGTCCAAGCGCCATAGCAGGTAGACCATCCGTTACTAAATTAACCCATAATATTTGGATTGGAACTAGTGGCAATGGTAAAGCTAATATCATCGCAAAGAGCATCACTAATATTTCCCCAACATTAGAAGCTAGTAAATAACGAATAAACTTCCGAATGTTTTCATAAATGTTTCGCCCCTCTTTAATCGCCGCTTGAATGGTTGCAAAATTATCGTCAACTAATATAAGTGAAGAAGCTTCCTTTGCAACATCTGTCCCTGTCATTCCCATTGAGATTCCAATATCACTCGCTTTAATCGCAGGTGCATCATTGACTCCATCACCCGTCATCGCCACCACATGGCCGCGATTTTGAAATGCTTTCACGATTTTCAATTTATCTTCAGGAGAAACACGAGCAAATACATATATATGATCAATCATATCCTCTAACTCCTCAATCGAAAGCTGTGATAATGTTTGACCATCGATGATTTTTCCATTTTCAGGTAATATTTTTAACTCCTTTGCGATCGCTTCTGCCGTAATCACGTGATCTCCAGTAATCATGACAGTTTTAATTCCAGCATCGTGACATTCTTTTATAGCTTGTTTTACCTCTGGACGCGGCGGATCGATCATTCCTGCTAGCCCAATAAATGTTAAGTTACTTTCTGCTTCAAATGCCGATAATGTCGAAACATTTTCATTTGTGATTGGTTTAAAGGCAATGGCAATCGTTCGAAGGGCTTTGCTAGCAAGGCCATCAATGGCTTGATGGATATTTTGTTTGAAAGATGGCGATAAAGGCACTTGTTTTTCATTCCAAAGAACGGATTGACAATTATTTAATAATAAATCTGGAGCCCCTTTTGTAATGACATAATGCTTGCCATTTCGATCTTTTACGACTACACTCATCATTTTTCTCGTCGAGTCAAAAGGAAATTCTTTTTGAATTTGAAACTGTTTCAATAACGATGATTTCGTAAATCCAGCCTTCCTCCCTGCTGTCATCAGCGCCCCTTCTGTCGGATCTCCATCTAATATATAGCGTCCATCTTTTTCTTTAATCTCGGCATTACTTGCAAGCATACTAAAAGTCAAAATTTGCTTTAATGATTTAATTTCATGTGGATTCACCTGTTTATATCCATCTGTAAACTCACCATGTGGCTCGTAACCTGTCCCTGAAACTTGCCACGTTTTTCCTCCAACCCAAATATGAGTGACGGTCATTTTATTTTGTGTCATCGTTCCCGTCTTGTCAGAGCAAATAACGGAGGCACAGCCTAACGTTTCTACTGCTGGAAGCTTACGAACAATCGCTTTTTTCTTAATCATTCTTTGCACACCAAGTGACAGAGCAACCGTAACAATAGCTGGTAGACCTTCTGGAATAGCTGCAACAGCCAATGATACTCCAGCTAAAAACATTTGATATACTTGATGCCCTTGCAACACTCCGATGACAACAACTAAAATCGTTAAGAGCAATGCTACCAAAATGAGAATTTTGCCTAGCTGCTCTAATTTTCGCTGCAAAGGAGTAGCAAGCGTTTCAGCTGTTTGAATGAGATTCGCAATTTGCCCCATTGCTGTTTTCATACCTGTCTGAACTACGATGCCTACACCTGAACCTCTTGTAACGACCGTTCCCATAAACGCCATATTCGTTTGATCGCCTATCCCAATATTTTTTTGCTCGATTCGATCACTTGTTTTCAAAACAGGTATAGATTCCCCTGTTAGTGCTGATTCTTCTATTTCTAAACTATTTGCTTTGATGATTCTTAAGTCAGCTGCGATTCGATCTCCGTTTGTTATTTTGACAATATCACCAATGACTAGCTCTTTAGAAGGAATTTTCATCCATTCTCCTTCCCGTAATACAGTAACGTGTGGAGCGGATAACTCCTTTAATGCTTCTAACGACTTTTCCGCACGATTTTCTTGAATAAACCCTAGTATTCCATTTAAAAAGACAATGGCCATAATGGCTATGGCATCCATATATTCCCCTAACAAACCAGAAATCAACGTTGCAGCTAATAACACGAGCACCATGAAGTCTTTAAATTGACGAATAAATAGCTGGATGGCTGAAGGACGCTCTCGTTCCTTCATTTCATTTAAGCCGTATTTTTTTCTTCGCTTATTCACTTCAAAGGTTGATAACCCAGATGATGGATCTGTTTTCGTATTTTG
Source organism: Bacillus alveayuensis (assembly GCA_030812955.1). Classification (GTDB taxonomy): domain Bacteria; phylum Bacillota; class Bacilli; order Bacillales; family Aeribacillaceae; genus Bacillus_CB; species Bacillus_CB alveayuensis. Next base: position 740,137 of record JAUSTR010000001.1, on the reverse strand, counting down.
AACAACATCGGCTACTGTCATCTCATACCAATTCATAAAAAGTAAAAACACCCCCTACTTTTATGTCATAAAGTGATGCTTTTGTCTAAAAAATTTTCATCCCCCCTATTCCATCTTGAAATGACGTTAACATTTTAACGATCTTCTCATGTCATATGTAAGAAAGGATGATAGCCTGTCTCTTAAATCAACTTATTCAGTCTTATTGGAAAAAATGATATAATTTATCGAACGAACTGTCATAAGGTGTTAATAAAAGGCTCTTTTCAAAAGATTGTTACTTGACTATAGCTTTTCGACTGTCATAGGCAAGCGACACGCTTGCTATGTCATGCTAGAGCGTGATGTGAACCGAACAACAATCGATTGTCGAACAAATGTGATTTATCCGACCACGTGCGTTGTTCGGTTCATAGACAGTTGATAAGCAACAAAGTTTCGAAAACATCCTTACAAAAAGAAAGAATAGGAGTAGGTGTTGGAAATGTCATTTGACGGCATGTTTACATATTGTATGCAAAAAGAATTACGGCAGCAGCTCGTTGGCGGGCGTATCACGAAAATATATCAACCATTTAAACATGAGCTCATATTACAAATTCGTGCAAACGGAAAAAATCATCGTGTGTTATTATCGGCACACCCGAACTATGCCCGCGTCCATATAACGGAAGAATTGTACGAAAACCCTAGTGAACCGCCAATGTTTTGCATGCTCCTACGTAAACATTTAGAAGGCAGTATTGTTGAAAATATTTCTCAAATCGATATGGAGCGAATGATTGTATTTGAAATGAAAACTCGTAATGAACTTGGAGATTTATCATATAAGCAATTAATCATTGAGATCATGGGAAGACATAGCAATATCATTTTCATTGACAAAGAGCGGGAAATCATTCTTGATAGCATTAAGCATATACCACCTGCTATGAATCGACACCGTACAGTACTACCAGGACATCCATATGTGCTACCACCAGCACAAAATAAACAAAATCCATTTCAAGCAAATGAAGAAACCGTATTAAAAAAGCTTGATTTTCATGCTGGGAAAATTCATCAACAGCTTGTTGAACAGTTTTCTGGCATTTCACCATTACTCGCAAAAGAAATTGTTCACCGGGCTGGTTTAGCTAACCGTTCAACCATTCCGAAAACATTTCTCGACGTCATGCGAAAGATCGAAAATGGTCATATTGAACCACAAATCATGAGGACAGGGCAGAAGGAATACTTTTATTTACTTCCACTGACCCATCTTAACGGTAAATCACAAAAATTCCCATCACTTAGCATGCTGCTAGATCGATATTATTTTGGAAAAGCGGGAAGAGATCGAGTAAAACAACTTGGACATGATTTGGAAAAGTTTATGATCAATGAGCGAAAGAAAAACGTAAATAAAATGAACAAATTTAAAACAACGTTAAAAGAGGCTGAAAAAGCCGAACAATATAAACTTTTTGGGGAACTGATAACAGCAAATATGTATGCCATTCAAAAAGGGGATAAAGAGGCAAAGGTGTCTAATTATTATGATGAAAAAAATCGTCTCATAACCATTCCGCTAGATCCGAAAAAAACTCCATCAGAAAATGCCCAAAGCTATTATCAAAAATATCAAAAAGCAAAAAGTTCAGTTGTATACGTCCAAGAACAATTAGAAAAAACAAAAGATGAAATCGATTATTTTGATCGGCTTTTACAGCAATTAGAAACAGCGTCCCCAAAAGATCTCGAAGAAATTCGAGAAGAGCTTTATGAAGGTGGCTACATCAAGAAAAAAAGAGCTGCAAATTCACAAAGAAAAAAACCATTAAAACCAATACTGGAAAAGTACGTATCAAGTGATGGTACAGAAATATTAGTTGGAAAAAATAATAAACAAAATGAATATTTGACGATGAAATTGGCGCGAAAAGAGGATATATGGTTGCATACGAAAGATAGTCCTGGCTCTCATGTTGTGATTCGACACAGTGATCCTTCTCACGAAACGTTGATTGAAGCTGCTCAATTAGCAGCCTATTTTAGCAAAGCTAGACAATCAAGCTCCGTCCCTGTTGACTATACAAAAATTAAATATGTCAAAAAGCCGAACGGATCAAAGCCTGGCTTTGTCATTTACACACATCAACAAACGATATATGTAACCCCAGATGAAGAAAAGGTACTTCAAATGAGAAAAAAATGAAAAAATTTAAGGTGGGATCCTTTATTCCCACCTTTTTAACCCATGACCTTTTTATGAAGCGAATCTAGCAAAAAAGCTTCGTGTGCTCTTTTAGCAACTAATGATTGAACTTTTTCATCTAGCCCAATATGCTCCGTTAATATAAATTGATTGGATGTGTTTGTGGACATCTTGATTAAATCCCGCTTAATTCCTTTTAAAAGCAAACCAGTAAAAAGAAAATATGGTACGAAGACAATTGTTTGTTTATTGGTTTCAGACAAGTTTGCTAATACATGTTCAAATAACGGCCTAGCAGCCGTTAAAAAGCAGTAGTCTGTTTGAATTTGCAGCTGGTTTTCTACACGACTCACCAACATCCGAAAATTTTTCTGCATTTCTATATCTTGACTTCCCCGCCCGATCACCACAATTTTACAATTACTGGTATTTCCACTTATTGTTTTTAAGGCTCTTTGAACTCTTTCAGCGATCACATCTATCATATAATCATGAAATCCTAACGTTTCGCCATAATAAATATTCACATCTCGATACTGCCTTTGCAAACGACGTAAAATATTCGGAATATCTTGTTTGGCATGTCCAGCCGAAAAGAGTAAAACAGGTACAACCGCAATATCGGTTGCACCACTTTTTACACATTTTGAAAAGGCTTCTTCAATCGTTGGAGATGCGAATTCAAGAAACGAATAGTGTTGGACCAAGTAAGGCAAAAGCTTTCGGCATGATTCAAAAAATAATTTCGCCTCACTCGATGATTGTTTTAAGCGCGAACCATGAAAAATGTACAAAATCGCTTTTTTCATATTGTAACACCTGCATTGAGAGATAAGTTTTCTGGCTCGTTTTCAAACCAATTGAAAGATTGATGGAACTTCACAACCTCACCAACGATCATTAGACACGGATTTTTAACTTGATGCTTCGCCGCATCGTTTACCATCTCTTTGATTGTACTAATGATCGTTCTCTGCTTATTCGTTGATGCCCATTCAATAAAAGCGACAGGTGTTTGAATATCGCAGCCTGCTAGCTGTAATTTCTTTTGTATAGTCGGTAAATTAGACACTCCCATATAGATTGCCAATGTATCGACAGATTTCATTAAATGGATTTCTTCACTTTGACTCTTATTATCTTCAGCACGATGACCAGTGATAAAGGCACAGCTAGCACTGACATTTCGAAAGGTTAGTGGTATTCCAGCGTAAGAGGAGGCTGCCATTGCAGCGGTGATCCCAGGAACGATTTCAAATGGAATTTGATGACGAACTAAATATTCCACCTCTTCGCCACCACGCCCAAATAAGAAGGGGTCCCCACCTTTTAACCTCGTAACAACTTTTCCTGCCTTCGCAAATTTGACTAAAAACTTGTTAATCGTTTCTTGCTTCATTGTATGATAGTTAGGCAGTTTCCCACAATAAAGTAAATCAGCATCCTTTTTGGCGTATTGTAATAATTCTTTATTAATCAGCCGATCATACATAATGACATCAGCTTGCTGGATGCATTTGATCGCTTTTAACGTGATCAATTCTGGATCTCCGGGGCCCGCACCGACAATAAAAACTTTTCCCATTTGCTCCCCCTCCCTAATTCCTACAAATCTTGAATATCGATCACAAATCCTGCTCGGTTTTGAAATTTTTTCTTTTCATGCAAAGTAATATTTTCGATTTTTGGCATTTTTAAAAAATGCTTTTCTAGTTCGATTTCAACTTGTTCAAATGCTTTTTCGTCATGATTGGCAGCTACAATGACCGGAATCATTCGTTCATTTGTTTGAACGATGAAGCGATATAAATTCATATAAACCTCCAATTATGCGTTAATCGTTTCTAATATTCCGTCTAATCGTTCTTGCAGTCGCTCGATTCCGACTCGTTCGTAAAAATCTAAAAATGACTCACCAGCTTGTTTATTTTCTTTAAAATAGATTAAAAGATCTTTTAAAACATAAGGTAATTTCTCTGCTTCTACTTTCCCCTTTAATTTATCATTAAATTTTCCGCCATTGATAAGCGTTCCACCGACATAAAACTCATAAGCTTGGACCATTTTTTTGTCTTTTGTTTTCATTAACACACCTTGAAGACCGATATCAGCTATTTGTCGTTGACCACAAGAGTTCGGGCAGCCTACCATATGAATGCGGACTGGAACATCTAACGAAAGTTCACGATCTAAAAACTGAGCCACATTTTTCATGCGCTCTTTCGTTTCAACGAGTGCTAAATTACAATATTCCGTTCCCGTACAAGATACAGCATAGGCCGTAAATGAATTTGGCTTAGCAGAAATACGCCCTTGGAAAATAGGTTCTTTCAATAAGTCTTCTACCTTTTCATTTGGCACATTTGGAATAATGAAGTTTTGTGAGTTACATGTTCTGATTTCACCATTTCCATATTTTTTTGAAACTTCCGCAATTTCAAATACCTCGTCAGCCGACAATCTTCCAACCGGTACATTAAACCCAATATAGCTTAACCCTTCCTGCTTTTGCGGATGAACACCATAGATAAATCCAGCGTTCCACCCTTTTGTTGCATCTTTTCCTTTCGTCGGAAGAGGGCCCGTATACTCAAGTACTTTTTCTTTAAATTTTTCTGCCCCCCAATCAGCCACTAAAAACTTAAGTCGGGCACGATGACGTTTTTCCCGGTAGCCGTAATCACGGAAAATGGTTGTAATCGCAATAGCCACATCTTTTACTTGTTCAGGCAAGATAAACAAGTCTAGCTCCTGAGCTAAGTAAGGTTTAGATGAAAGTCCTCCGCCAACTTTTACATGGAAGCCTACTTTCTCTTCTCCATCTATTACCTTTGTGGCTGGCGTAAATGCAACATCATTAATTTCAGCATTTGAGGAATTATAAATGCTTCCATTGATCGACATTTTATATTTTCTCGGCAAGTTGGAAAAATCCTCATTCATATGAAAATAATCATTTACTTCACGAACGATTGGTTCTGTGTCTAATAGCTCATGTGGATCGATGCCAGCAAGCGGATTTCCGACAATATTACGCGTAATATCTCCGCACGCCCCTGCAGTAGATAACCCCACTTTCTCAAGCCGCTTGAAAATATCTGGAATTTGTTCAATGGTTAACCAATGAAATTGGATGGCTTGGCGCGTCGTAATATCAAATACACCTCGTCCATAATCTTTACTAATGGAAGCAAGTGTAACGACTTGGTCGTAATTTAGCATGCCGGATGGAACCTTTACCCTCATCATAAAATAGCCGTCGCTTTTAGGGCGCTGCAAGTAAAGCCCAGCCCATTTTAATAAATCCCAATCATCTTTCGGAATGGATTCAAATCCCTTTTGAGCGAATTCCTCAATATCTTGAAAAATTTCCAAGCCATCCTTCTCTAACTTTTTCAACTCTGTTTTATTTAAATTTTCATTGTTTTTCCAAATTTTTCTGTACGCCATCACGTTCCCTCCTCAATGAATATAATGATTTTCTTTCAAATAGCGGTAAATTTCTTCAACACTTTCCTCAACAGAAAGGGCTTCAGTATCTACTACAATTTCTGGGTTTAAAGGCTCTTCATATGGCGAATCAATCCCAGTAAATTGCTTAATTTCTCCTTTCCTAGCTTTTTTATATAATCCTTTTGGATCACGCTTTTCACAAGACTTGAGTGAGCATTTGACATACACTTCAATAAACTCATTCTCTTCTAGTAAATTTCGCACAACTTCTCGATCTTTGCGAAATGGTGAAATAAATGCTGTCAACACAACTTGACCGCTGTCGACAAAAAGCTTTGCTACCTCGCCAATTCGGCGAATATTTTCATTGCGATCTTCTTCGGAAAAGCCTAAGTCCTTATTTAAACCGTGACGTACGTTATCACCGTCTAACACATAGGAATGAATATTTTCATCGAAAAGCTTTCTTGCTAACGCATTGGCGATTGTTGATTTGCCAGACCCTGAAAGGCCTGTAAGCCAAATGACAAAGCTATGATAGCCGTTTTTTTGACGGCGTTCAAATTTCGTAATGGACGTTTCATGCCATGTGATATTGTTGGACAAAATTCCTTCACTCCCCTTAATTTCTTATGCTCATTCCTTCTACAAGTACTTCTACAACCTCTGGGCGACTAAAGGTTTTCGGTAATGGCTCTCCATTTCTTAACATTGTTCGTACTTTCGTGCCAGATAATATGAGACGGTCTTCCGCACTATGCGGACATGTTTTTAAGGAAGCCATGCCATCACATTTATAGCAGTAAAAGCTATGCTCAAAAAACATCGGCGTAATTCCAATCTCCTCTTTTGAAAATTGCAAGAAAATCTTTTGAGCATCATAAGTACCATAATAGTTCCCAACGCCTGCATGATCGCGTCCAACAATAAAATGCGTGCACCCATAATTTTTTCGTACAATTGCATGAAAAATGGCTTCTCTTGGACCCGCATAACGCATTGCTGCTGGGAAGACGCCTAATAAAACGCGTTCCTTTGGATAATAATTGTCAAGAAGGACACGGTAGCTTTTCATGCGAATATCTGCTGGAATATCATCTTTTTTTGTATCTCCGACTAGCGGCTGTAAAAATAGCCCATCTACCGTTTCTAAAGCGGTTTTTTGTATATATTCATGTGCGCGATGAACAGGATTTCTCGTTTGAAATCCGACAACTGTATTCCAGCCTAGCTTCGTAAATTGTTCTCTTGATTCAGCCGGTTCATATGTCTCATTTGGAAAAGTTTTTTCAAGCTTTTTCGTTAAAACGATTTCCCCGCCTACATAAATAGGTGGGCGTTCAAATAGTTTTTGAACTCCCGGATGCTCCAAATCCGTTGTTTGATAGACAAGCTCTGCTTCTTTATGCTTATCTGGATGGTAAATGGATTGAATGGTGATCGTTCCGTAAACGACACCTTTAAATGTTAGCTTCGCTTTGTCGCCAATGTCTAACTGGGAGGCAATCGATTCTTGCACTGGTAATGTAATCGGGATACTCCATACCGTGCCATTTGCAAGTCTCATATTTTCCACAACATGATGATAGTCGTGTTCATTTAAGAATCCAGTTAACGGACTATAAGCACCAATCCCAATTAACTCTAAATCACGCAGCGCCATGGAATCGAGCTCAATTGTATGTTGGATAGTAGTTACATCCATTTTTGGATGAAAACGATTTATCAAAGTCCCTCCATGTGGCAAAATTGTCATTGTTCATTCCTCCTTAATTTTATTTGTTTACTCTGTTTTAAGATCGAATTTGTTAAATTAAGAAAAACAATCGTCGTGATAAATACAATGACCACCATGAAAAAAGAATACCAATTCGAAAAAACAATCGCTTGGATCAAGGAATAAGAAATAATTAAGGAAACGAGAGGAGATACCACCCAAATTTTGATCAATCTTTGCACGACCTCTTTTTGAAACACTCGTTTTCCTTCCTGAACAAAGCCAATTCCTAATATGGAAGATGTTGTAATTTGCGTCATCGGAATCGGGATGCCGAATAAAGAGGCTAAAATGACTAACGAAGCACCAGTTGCCGAAATAGTCAATCCTTCAATTTTTGTAAATTTTGTAATTCGTTTTCCGTTTGTTTCTACCACTTTTCTTCCTAACATCATGGCACCTAGTGCTACAAATAAGCCGCCAAGCAACTTTCCTTCCATTTCACTTAACATTCCTGCCCCAACTAGTGGTCCAACAGCATTGGCAATATTATTCATACCTGCTGAAAATGCTTCAAAAAAACCTGTTATAATAAGGAGAATCGTGAAAATTTTTGAGAATTTTTTCATTTTATGAACAAAAAAATATTGGGTGATTTTTTGGATGGTGACTGTAATGATAAAAGCAATCACCGGCACGATAATCCATAATGCGACAATCCAAAGCAATTGATGAAAATAAACAGATTGGTAAGCAATTCCAACACCAATCACAGAACCAACTGTCACTTCACTTGTTGATAAAGGAATCCCTAATATATTGGCAAAAAATAACGAAAGTGTCGCTGACGCTAAAATGATGATGACAATTTGAACCGTTAAAAGCTGTTGATCAATTAATCCGGATCCGATTGTTTTAATAACCTCGCCACCACCAATAACGGCTCCAAGAAATATTCCAACTGAACACAATATGAGTGCAACATGCATTTTTTTGATGGCGCCTGAACCATACGCTACTCCCATCGTAGCAGCTGCTCCGCTAGCCCCAATATTAATGGCAAAGATGCAGCTGACGAAAAATGCCATCCATTCCATCGTTATGTTCCTTTCGTATCAACATGTAACCCACATTCCAATTTATTCGTACCAGCCCATCTGCCAGCGCGTAAATCTTCTTCATTAAAGACCGGATCAGTACAAGGTTCACAACCAATGCTTGGATATCCTTTATCATGCAGCTCATTATAAGCTAAATTATACTTATGAGCATATCTCCAAATTTCTTTCCATGTCCAATGAATAAGTGGACAAATTTTTATTTTTTGAAATTTTTGATCTTGATTAATATATTGTACATGCTGTCTAGATGGTGATTGTTCTCTACGTAATCCCGATATCCAAGCTTTCACATCTTTCAGCGTTTCTTGCAATGGTACAACCTTTCTTAAATGGCAGCATAGATTAGGATTTGTTTCCCATAATTTTGCCCCATATTTTTCTTCTTGCTGCTTAAGCGTAAGAGAAGGCTTTTTTAATTGTATGTTTAAGAGCGGATAACGTTTTTGGACTTTTTCAATCACATCATATGTTTCTTTAAAATGTAATTCCGTATCAAGAAACACAATTTTCGCCATTGGATTCACTTTGTCAATTAAGTCAATTAGGACAATTCCCTCTATTCCGAAGCTGCATGCATACACAATTTCATCATCTTTATAATTAGAATAAGCCCACTTCAGTACTTCTAAGGCTCCTTTTGTTTCAGAATTCTCGTCAAATGTTAATATCGGCGTCTGCCAATTTTCGAAGGTTATCACCTAAATCCCCCTCTTTCAAAATATATCCATCTATTGAAAAATAGCCTCCTTTGCTTAAAACGAAAAAGCAGTTTTAACCTTATGGATGTCCACAAAGCTAAAACCGCCTCTAGTTTATCTAGTCAGCGAGTCTTTTGTCCTAAACTAGTCTCACTTTTTCATTTTTTTCAAGTTGAATCACTTTACTATTTTGAACAACTAGGGTAATAGATCCAAATTTCAGTTCCTTTAACATGTCTTTAACATGTTCAAAAACGACTTCCAATTCTTCCTGTCGGTTCAAATGACTTCCCCCTTATAACAAAAACCATTAATTCATAGCGGTAAAGTAGGATTAATGCGTATAAAATTTTTCATTCAAGGCGATTACTTTATAATATTGCTATTGATTTCAAATTTTATCATAAAATTCACAAATGTCAACCCGAGTTTTTTGATAGGAATTATTATTTTTGACACCTGAACTTATTCGCTTTACGAAACTTTGATTACAAATGAGAAAAGGAGCTTTTGCTGCCCCTTTTTCTTAACTATTCATCCATGCATCGCTTTCAGGATTTTCTCGCCATGATGCAAGCTTCCTGGCATCATCTTCTGAAATAAACTTTTCTGCGATCGCCAGTTCGACAAGTGTTTCGTAGTTGCATAACGAATAGACTGGCAATTGTTTTTGTTGAAAATGCTCATCTGCTATTTTTAATTGGTATGTAAAAATGGATACAACCCCTAATACTTCACACCCTGCTTCCCGTAAAGCATCTACAACATGAATAGCACTTAGACCTGTTGAAATTAAATCTTCAATAACGACGACTTTTTGTCCTTTTTCAACTTTTCCTTCAATTTGATTCCCTTTTCCATGCTCTTTCCGTTTGCTTCTCACATAGCACATCGGCAAACCGAGTTCTTCAGCAACTAGAGCTGCATGCGGAATTCCTGCCGTGGCGGTACCTGCAATCATATTTACAGCTGAAAAATTTGTTTCGATAAGTTTAGAAAGCCCTTTATAAATTTTTTTTCGAATATCTGGATATGATAATGTCATTCGATTATCACAATAAATAGGTGATTTTATGCCACTAGACCATGTAAAAGGTTTGTTTGGTTTTAGCATCACCGCTCCGATCGACAGTAAGTCTTTCGCTATCGTTTTATGCATTGATTTCACACTCCCAGTCTTTTTTTACTCTCATATAAGCTTCCACAGGATCATCTGCTTTCGTAATACTTCTTCCCACAACAATCCCTGTCGCTCCTTTTTCCCTTGCTAAGCGTGGGGTAGCGACTCTCACTTGGTCATGATGAGGATCATCTTGCATACGTATACCAGGTGTGATCGTCATAAATGATTCTCCGCAAGCTTCACGTATGCTTTCAACTTCATTAGGAGAACAAACTACGCCATCTAATCCACTTTCTTTTGCTAACTTTGCATAGTGTAATACGGTTTTTAAAAGTGGGGTTTCAATGAGAATTTCCTCTTTCAGCATACGTTCTGAAGTACTCGTTAATTGGGTAACCGCAATGATGTTCGGGCGCTTCCTACCTGAAGATGTCCCCATATCTAATCCTTCTAAAGCCGCTTCCATCATGTTGATACCACCTGCAGCATGAACATTGACTAAATCAATCTCCAAACGTGCAAGTGTTCTCATCGCTTGCTTCACTGTATTTGGTATATCGTGAAGCTTTAAATCTAAAAAAATTCGATGTCCTTCTTCCTTTAAGTACGAAATAATGGATGGACCTTCCCCAAAAAAAAGCTCCATCCCCACCTTTACATATAGAGGCTCTTGAAATGGACACAAAAATGTTTGAACTTTTTCTTTACTTTCAAAATCAAGTGCCACAATGAGAGGTCGTTCCACGATAATTCCAGCTCCTTCCAATACATTCCGTTACATGTTGATAGCCTAATTGTACTAACCTTTCTGGTAATGCTTCGATTATTTCAGGACAAATATAAGGGTTGACGAAGTTTGCTGTCCCGATTGCAACAGCCGAAGCACCAGCGAGCAAAAATTCAATGACATCATCGACTGACATAATTCCACCCATTCCAATAATTGGAATGCTCACAGCTTGACTCACTTGAAATACCATACGGATGGCGATTGGCTTAATAGCAGGACCTGATAATCCTCCTGTTTGATTCGCTATAATGGGCTTGCCTGTTTTTAGGTCTAATCTCATTCCTAAAAGGGTATTAATCAATGTTATTCCATCTGCTCCTGCTTGTTCAACCGCTTTTGCCATTTCCACGATATCCGTCACATTCGGTGATAATTTCACATAAACAGGAACTTTTGAAACGCGTTTCACTTGTTTTGTTAAATGACTCGCAACGTCTGGGTCAGTCCCAAAAGTGATGCCTCCTTTTTTGACATTAGGACATGATATATTTAATTCTAGAGCCTTTACATTTTTGGCTTCACTTATTTTTTCCGCTACAACAACATAGTCCTCTACGGATGTTCCAGCAATATTGGCGATGATCGGAACATCAAATTGTTCAAGCCATGGTAATTCTTCGGTCATCACTTGATCTAATCCAGGATTTTGAAGTCCAATGGCGTTTAACATTCCAGATGGCGTTTCCGCAACTCTAGGTGTAGGGTTTCCAAATCGCGGCTCGGCCGTAGTCGCTTTAATCATAATCGCCCCTAATTGCGACAAATCATATAACCTACTAAATTCTCTACCAAATCCAAAGCAGCCTGACGCTGGCATAATGGGATTTTTTAAATGTAACCCAGGAAGTTTGATTTCTAACATGAATAGACCACCTCTCCGGCACGAAATACCGGTCCGTCTGTACAAATCTTTTTATACGCTAGACCTGTTTCGTCTTCTTTTACAGGACATACACATGCAAAACAAGCGCCGATTCCACATCCCATTCTCTCCTCTAAAGAGATGTAAACATTTTTGTCTGGAAACATTTTTTCAATAGCCGCAAGCATCGGGGTTGGTCCACAACTGTACAATGTGTCAAATTTGAACTGCTCTTCTCTAATGACATCTGTTACAAATCCCTTGATGCCATAGGATCCATCTGCCGTTGTAATAAAAGTTTTTCCTAATTGTTCAAACTCTTGCTCATAAAAGACAACATCTTTTGATTGAAATCCCAACACATGTGTGACGAATACCCCTTTTCGGACAAGCTGTTTGGACAATTCATATAAAGGGGGAACTCCAATTCCCCCACCGACAATTAACGCTTTATTTCCACGATTCATTTCCTCAATAGAAAATCCATTTCCAAGAGGACCTAAAACATCAAGCGTATCCCCTGCTTTTTTCGTAGATAAACGCTTTGTTCCAACACCTTCTGCACGATAAATAAGCTTCATTTTTCGGTCTTCTTTTTGAAATTCGGCAATACTGATCGGTCTTCTTAGCAATACATCGAAACGATCGTCCACTTTTATATGAACAAATTGACCTGGCTTTTCAATTAGATGCACTAAGTCTCCTTCAAGCTCCATCTCGAATATATTGAATGCGAGCTTTTCGTGACGACAAATTTTCATTAGCTCTTTTTTCATTGCACTCCCACCCCATGGTGCTTTTGATGCTTCGGCATCGCTTCTGTCGTAAACGTCATCGCTTCTAATACACGTAAAATAGCCTTTGCGGTATCGAGCGACGTTAAACAAGGAATGCCATTTTCTACGGATTCTCGGCGTATTCTAAACCCGTCACGTTGCGGTTGTTTTCCTTTCGTCAAAGTATTGATTACAAATTGGGCTTCCCCATTTCGAATAACATCTAATATTGTATCTCCCTCTGTACCAATTTTTTTAACGACCTTCGCATAAACACCATGTTCTTTCAAGTAATTTGCCGTACCTTCTGTCGCCAGTAATTGATAGCCGATTTCGTAAAAGCGTTTCGCGATTTCTAATCCTTCTTGTTTATCCTTATCAGCAATGGTTAATAAAATCGAGCCATGCTGTTTAATGTTCATCCCAGCAGCCACTAAACCTTTATAAAGTGCTTTTTCTAACGTATAATCTTTCCCCATCACTTCACCTGTTGATTTCATTTCAGGTCCTAGTGTGATATCTACGCGTCGTAGCTTCGCAAATGAAAAGACAGGAACCTTCACAAAAACTTCATTTTTTTCATTAAATAATCCCGTTTCATACCCTAACCTATTTAATGTTTGTCCAAGAATCACTTTTGTTGCTACATTCGCCATCGGGATCCCGGTAATTTTGCTTAAAAATGGAACTGTTCGGCTTGATCTAGGATTGACTTCTAATACATATGGTTTTTGATTTGCAATTACAAATTGAATATTTAGAAGTCCAATGATATTTAATCCTCTTGCTAAACGAATCGTATAATCGACAAGCTTTCGCTTGATTTCTTCCGACAAAGTTTGTGGCGGATAGACAGCAATAGAGTCACCAGAATGAACACCAGCTCTTTCAATATGCTCCATAATGCCTGGAATCACAACCGTTTCGCCATCGGAAATCGCATCGACTTCCACTTCCACTCCCGTTAAATATTGATCAATTAAAACGGGATGCTGTGGATTGATTTTCACGGCATGATCCATGTAGTGAAGAAGCTCTTCTTTTCGATAAACAATTTCCATCGCTCGTCCACCAAGTACGTACGAAGGTCGAACTAATACAGGATAGCCAATTTGCTCAGCAATTTGTACCGCTTCTTCCACTGATGTTGCCGTTTTCCCAACTGGCTGTGGAATATTTAATTCCGTTAAGGCTTGTTCAAACTTATCCCGGTCCTCAGCACGGTCTAAATCTTCTAAACTAGTACCTAATATTTTCACACCTCGCGCTTCTAGCTCACTTGCTAAATTAATTGCTGTTTGCCCACCAAACTGAACAACAACTCCTAAAGGCTTTTCTAGGTCGACAATGTGCATCACATCTTCAACTGTAAGTGGCTCAAAGTATAACTTATCGGAAATACTAAAATCTGTTGATACTGTTTCAGGGTTATTATTGATGATAATAGCTTCGTATCCGGCTTCACGGATCGCCCAAACGGAATGTACCGTTGCGTAGTCAAATTCAATTCCTTGACCAATTCGAATTGGACCAGAACCTAATACGATTACACTTTTGCGGTCTGTTACGATCGATTCATTTTCCTGTTCATAAGTCCCATAAAAGTAAGGTGTTTCTGATTCAAATTCCGCCGCGCATGTGTCGACCATTTTATATACTGGAGTAATGCCGTTTTCTTTTCTAAATTGATACACTTCTCTCTCTGATACACCCCATTTTGATGCAATAAAGTGATCGGAAAAGCCCATTTCTTTCGCCTTTTGTAACACATTTACATCAAAGCGATGTTCATTAATCACTTGCTCAAAGTTTACGATATTTTGGAGTTTGCTTAAAAAGATCCGATCAATCGCACTCCATTCATGAATATTTTCGATGGAAATGCCTCTACGCATTGCTTCAGCAATATAAAATAGTCGTTCATCTCCTGCTTTTTGAATTCGTTTCTCGATGATTTCGTCTGAAATTTGTTCGTAATCTTTTAACGTAAGATGATAAACACCCGCTTCTAAGGAACGAACCGCTTTTAATATCGATTCTTCAAAGGTGCGTCCGATCGCCATCACTTCTCCAGTTGCCTTCATTTGCGTCCCTAAGTGGCGGTTGGCTGATTCAAATTTATCAAACGGCCAGCGCGGAATTTTCGTGACAACATAATCAAGGGCCGGCTCAAAGCAAGCATATGTTTTACCGGTTACAGGATTCATCATTTCATCAAGTGTTAATCCGACCGCAATTTTTGCGGCAAGCTTTGCAATTGGATAACCTGTTGCCTTTGATGCTAATGCAGAAGAACGGCTTACACGTGGATTTACTTCAATCACATAGTATTGAAAGCTGTTTGGATCTAGGGCAAGCTGTACGTTACAGCCTCCTTCAATTTCAAGCGCACGGATAATTTTTAAGGATACATTACGAAGCAATTGATATTCACGATCCGATAATGTTTGACTAGGAGCCACAACAATGGAATCACCTGTATGAATCCCAACTGGGTCAATATTTTCCATATTACAGACAACGATGGCATTGTCCTTTGAATCACGCATTACTTCATACTCGATTTCTTTAAAGCCGGCAATGCTCTTCTCAAGTAGACATTGATTGACAGGACTTAGTTTTAATCCATTTGTAACAATCTCTATTAGCTCCTCTTCATTTGTGCAAATTCCTCCCCCTGTTCCACCTAACGTATAAGCAGGACGAACGATGACAGGGTAGCCAACTTTTTTGACAAAATCTTTTGCTTCATTAAGCTCATGAACGATTTCACTTTCAGGGACTGGCTCATTCAATTCTTTCATAAGGGAACGGAACAAGTCGCGATCCTCTGCCTTTTGGATGGCGGAAAGATTTGTTCCTAATATTTCAACACCGCATTCCTGCAATACCCCACGCTCATGTAATTCTACGGCCAAGTTTAACCCAGTTTGTCCCCCAAGTGTTGGTAAGATCGCATCAGGACGCTCTTTCCGAATAATGCTTATGACAAAATCAGCTGTTAATGGCTCAATATAAACTTTATCGGCCATTTCCGTATCTGTCATAATCGTAGCTGGATTTGAGTTGACTAAAATCACTTCATATCCTTCTTCTTTTAATGCCATACATGCTTGTGTTCCTGAGTAGTCGAATTCTGCCGCTTGGCCGATAATAATAGGGCCAGATCCAATGACTAATATTTTTTGGATATCTACACGTTTAGGCATGGTTCATCCCCTGCTTTCTCTTTATATTCATCCATCAAGGCTATAAATTGGTCAAATAGTGAATTAGCATCTTCAGGACCAGGTGATGCTTCAGGATGATATTGTACAGTGAATGCTGGAAAATATTTATGCTTTAGTCCTTCTACCGTTCCGTCGTTCAGTGCAACATGTGTTACTTCCAAATCTGTATGGACTAATGAATCAATTTTTACTGTGTAGCTATGATTTTGAGATGTAATGGAAACTTTGTTCGTTGCCAACTCCTTCACAGGATGATTTGAGCCGCGATGACCAAATTTCATTTTTTCTGTTTCCGCTCCATTAGCAAGTGCAAACAATTGGTGGCCTAAGCAAATGCCGAAGATTGGTATTTTTCCTATGATTTGTTTAATCATTTCAATCGCGCAAGGTACATCTTTCGGATCCCCGGGGCCGTTGCTCAGCATAACACCATCAGGTTTTAATAATAAAATTTCTTCTGCAGAGGTGTTATACGGAACAACGACAACGTCACAATCACGTTTATTTAATTCTCTTAAAATACCATGCTTCATACCGAAATCGATGAGAACGACTCGATTGCCTCTTCCAGGAGATGGATAAGGTTTTTTCGTTGAAACTTTTGCCACTTGATCTCGCGGAAGTTCCGTATTTTTTAAGTATTCAGCCATTTGATGGGGATCTTGATCAATCGAACAAATGGCACCTTTTAATGTTCCGTACTGGCGAATCATTTTCGTTAAGCTTCTCGTATCCACTCCGCTAATGCATGGAATTTTTTTCGCTTTTAAAAATTCATCAAACGTCATTTCACAGCGAAAATTGGACGGATATGGACAGGCCTCTTTTACGATAATTCCATGTATTGAAGGATGGATAGATTCGAAATCATCGCGATTGACGCCATAATTTCCAATAAGCGGATAGGTAAAGATAACAATTTGTCCGCAATAGGATGGGTCAGAAAGTGTTTCTTGGTATCCAGTCATTCCTGTTGTAAAAACGACTTCCCCAACAATATCTTGTTCACTTCCAAATCCTTCTCCAATCCAATAAGTCCCATTTTCTAATACTAATTGCCGTTTCATGATTGTCCCTCTCCCTTTTTCCATACAATTTGGCCGCCTGCTATTGTTAGAACAGGCCATCCTTTACATTTCCATCCTGAAAATGGTGTATTTTTTCCTTTTGAAACAAATGTTTCCGGATTGATTTCTTCTTCGTGATGTAAATCAATGACTGTTAGATCCGCTATAGCCCCTTCTTTTAACTGACCTAGATTTAGTTTAAATATTTTTGAAGGTTTAATGGTTAACCATTCAATAAGTTGTTTTAATGAACAAACATTTTTTTCGACAAAATTTGTATAAAGTAAAGGAAAGGCTGTTTCTAAACCAACGATTCCAAACGGAGCAAGTTCTATGCCTTTACTCTTCTCTTCCGCTGTATGTGGAGCGTGATCAGTTGCAATAAAGTCGATTGTACCGTCAAGCAAACCTTCGATAAGAGCGTCCCGATCTTCTTTACTTCGTAGAGGTGGATTCATTTTGTAATTTGAATCAATGGCCTTCATATCTTCATCACAGAGCAATAAGTGATGTGGAGATACTTCACATGTCACATTGATTCCGGCACGCTTTGCATCCCTTACGACACGGACAGATTCTTTCGTACTAATATGACAAACATGATAATGGCAGCCGCTAGCTTCAGCTAACAAAACGTCACGGGCAATATGGACAGACTCTGAAACAGAAGGTATTCCTTTTAACCTGTTCTTTTTTGCAAACTCTCCATCATGAACATAGCCGCTATATACTAACGAGTTATCCTCACAATGAGCGACGATGGAATATCCATTTTTTGCTGCAAGCTTCATCGCTTCATACATCATGCCAGCCGATTGGACTCCAACTCCATCATCTGTAAACGCAAACGCCCCAGCCTTTTTCAAGCCCTCAAAATCTGTTAATTCCTTCCCTTTTTGGCCAATTGTAATTGAAGCATATGGCAGCACACGAACATTGGCTGTCTCATTAATTCTCTTTTGAAGATTTTCCATCCGTTCAACAGAATCAGGGACTGGCATTGTATTTGGCATTGCAGCAACTGTTGTAAAGCCTCCTTTTGCCGCTGCCAACGTTCCCGTTGCGATCGTTTCCTTATGTTCTCCTCCAGGCTCTCGTAAATGAACATGCAAATCAATAAAGCCTGCTGAAACAAATTTACCTTGAATATCGAATTGTTCAGCTTCTTCATCAATCTTTTCGGCAATTTGAATAATTTTTCCTTCGTCTATTTTCATATCCACTTGTTTTAAATTTCCTTCTTCTGTTAATATGTTTGCGTTTTTAAGTATGATGGCCATTTTTTTAACCCCTTTCATTTTCTTTATAAAGAGCTCTTTTTAATACTGCCATTCTCACGAAAACACCATTTTCCATCTGCTGAAATATTCTCGATCGCTCACATTCCACTAGCTCACCGTCTATTTCAACACCGCGATTAACTGGTGCAGGATGCATAATAATAGCATGAGCCTTCATTCTTTTTTCTCTTTCTTTCGTTAATCCGAAAGACGTTAAATAATCCGTTGTATCCGTTTTAAAAATGTGTCGTTCATGTTGAATTCTAAGCAGCATGACAACATCAGATATTTCGATTGCTTCATCGATATCGATATACATTCCGTAAGGTGTTTTTTCATCTTGCCAGACTGAAGGTGCACTAAAATATACATTTGCACCAAGTCGAGTTAACACTTCAGCGTTTGAACGCGCCACACGACTATGGCGGATGTCGCCGATAATAGAAATGGTTAACCCTTCAAATCTACAGAACTCTTCATGAATCGTCAATAAATCAAGTAAGCTTTGAGTTGGATGATGCCCACAGCCATCTCCTGCATTTAAGATCGGAATATTCACTTTGCCAACTAATTCTTTGAAGTATTGATCCTTTGGGTGACGAATTACAACAGCATTTGTTCCGATTGATTGTAACGTGCGAACGGTATCATATAACGTTTCCCCTTTTTGTACACTTGAAGTTGCTTCATCAACATGCAAAACTTCAAGACCAAGCTTTCTCTCCGCTACCTCAAAGCTGCATTTCGTTCTTGTACTCGGTTCGAAAAATAAATTGGCAACAAATAATTTTCGATCCGCTGTCCATCCATGCTGTTTTTTATAATTTTTCGCATCATTTAAAATATTCAATATATCTTCGTTTGAAAGGTCTGTCATAGTTAATAAATGCATCATCGCTATCTCTCCTTTCAATCCAATAAAAAACCCTGTCCATAAGAGGACAGGGTGTAATCAACAAATAATTGGCATGTTAAGATTACACCCTTTAAAGTCTCTCTGGACTTTGTTAAAAAGTGTTTTGCTAGGCAACTGAATCTTCAGTATTATTCGTTAATCGTTCTTTTTTTTCATCATTTGGCAAGATGACATTTAAGAGAACTCCAATGATCGCAGCTAGTGCCATGCCATGAAGCTCAAATTGATCACTAATATGAATGATCGCTCCTCCAATTCCGATGACTAAAATGACGGATGCAATGATTAAATTTCGTTTTTCTCCTAAATTTACTTGGCTATCAATCATCATTCGTAATCCTGAGGATGCGATAATACCAAAGAGAAGAATTGATACCCCACCCATAACTGGCGTTGGAATAGATTGGATAAGGGCAGAAATCTTCCCAATAAATCCGAAGAAGATGGCGAATACGGCAGCTCCTGCGATGACATATACACTAAATACTCTTGTAATCGCTAATACACCAATATTTTCTCCATAAGTCGTATTTGGTGGACCACCAATTAATGCTGCAACCATAGTTGCTAAACCGTCTCCGAAAATCGAACTGGCTAATCCTGGCTTCTGAATTAAGTCTCGGTTTATTACTTGGCTAAGCAGCATTTGATGACCGATATGCTCGCTTAAAGTGACAAGGGCGACTGGCACCATGAGAAAAACTATTTCAACTGTAAGGGTCGGTGTATAATCTTTGAATGGAATAATCATTTGCGGTGCTTGAAACCATTTTGCCTCTAACACTTTTGTGAAATCTACAATTCCGATCGCAATCGAATAAAGATATCCGCCGATGATCCCGATCAATACAGGAATTAAGCTTAAGAAGCTTTTGAAGAATACGGAACTTATAATCGTTATCATTAATGTTACAAAGGCCACTGAAAAATGTAAGGTGCTGTATTTTCCGTCCGGATCATTCATCGCCATCGTTACAGCTGTATTGGCAAGACTTAAGCCAATAACTACAATGATCGGACCTACCACAATAGGCGGCAAAAGCTTCATAACCCAGTTATAGCCGATGGCTTTAATAAATAGTGAAACAATAGCATATACAAGCCCAGCTAGGAAGGCTCCAACCATTGCTGCACCAGGTCCCCCTTGAGCTTTTGCTGCTATTAATGGTGCAATAAAGGCGAAAGAAGAGCCTAAGTATGCAGGAACCTGCCCTTTCGTAACAATTAAAAACGCTAGAGTACCTACACCGCTAGAAATTAAGGCGACCGCTGGGTCAATCCCAACTAAGAACGGGACTAAAATCGTTGCGCCAAACATCGCAAACAAATGCTGAAAGCTTAATAAGACCCAATTGATCGCAGACGGTTTATCTTGAACATCTAACAAAATCGTTTTCGAGTGATTCATCGTCCTTCCTCCTTCATAACCTTAAAATAAAAAACCTCTTTGCCCAATTTGGCGCAAAGAGGTTTAGAAAGGAAAACAGATACGAAATATTTCCATTACCTGTTCTCATCTACATCCCCCTTTGCAGCCTCACGGGACTGCCTTTAAAAGGGCTTTATGAATTTTTTTCATGAATCGTTACTTGGTCTAACGAATCAACTTCTGTCAACTCTACCACAATCTTTTCAGAGTTTGATGTTGGAATATTTTTCCCAACATAATCAGCACGGATTGGAAGCTCGCGATGACCGCGATCAACTAATACTGCTAGTTGAATTTGCGCAGGGCGACCGTTATCTACAATCGCATCCATAGCTGCACGAACCGTTCTCCCAGTATATAATACATCATCTACTAAAATAATTTTTTTGTTTGTAATATCGATTGGAATGTTGGATCCTTTCACAAGCGGTTCTTTGTCTTCCGTTTTTTGTGTTAAGTCATCACGATAGAGGGTGATATCTAATTCGCCAACCGGAATGTTGATGTCTTCTATTTTTTCAATTCTTTCCGCTAGCCTTTTTGCAAGATAAACCCCTCTAGTTTTAATACCTACAAGCACACAATGATCGATCCCTTTGTTCCGCTCAATAATTTCATGAGCAATCCTTGTTAAGGCCCGATTAATGGCCTTTTCATCAAGTACTTTTGCCTTTTGCATATGATCACCTCTTTTTTTACCGTGAGAACAAAAAACCTCTCACCTGAGGTGAGAGGATATACGATTTACCTAATCCTTGCATTGATATAGCATATCATCAATCCTTCTCAGCCTCACGGGACTGTATTAAAGGTTCAATCGTTTGAACTCAATATAACAAAACTTCAATGGGCTGTCAACGTTTATTCTTTAATAAATTTAGGATATTCTCAAATTCAGGAGGTAACGGTGCTTCAAATTCCATGTATTCTCCGGTTCTTGGGTGAATGAACCCTAATACACCTGCGTGAAGCGCCTGTCCTTCAATAGGCAATGTTTTTTTCGGACCATATTTTGGATCACCCGCTAAAGGATAGCCGATATATTTCATATGGACACGAATTTGATGGGTTCTCCCTGTTTCAAGCTTACATTCAATAAACGTATAATGGTCAAACCGTTCTAAAACACGGAAGTGGGTAATCGCTTCTTTACTATTTACATCCGTAACGGTCATCTTTTGGCGATCTTTCGGATCACGCCCAATGGGGGCATCAATCGTTCCGACATCATGAGGAATAACGCCATGGACAATCGCCAAGTATTTCCTTGTAACTGTTTTGTTTACTAATTGCTGAACAAGCGATTCATGGGCTTTGTCATTTTTTGCAACCATTAATAGTCCTGACGTGTCCTTATCGATTCGATGTACAATTCCCGGTCTTAAAACTCCGTTAATACCAGATAAATCTTGACAATGTGCCATTAATCCATTGACAAGAGTACCATACATATGCCCAGGTGCTGGATGAACGACCATTCCACGCGGTTTATTTACAACGAGAACATCTTGATCCTCATAATAAATATCTAAATCCATTTTTTCTGGTTTTACATCCAAAATTTCCGGCTCTGGAATTGAAACGATGATTTCATCATGAAGCTGGCATTTATAGTTTCCTTTTACCTTTTGATTGTTCACTAATACAAGTCCATCTTTGATCCAACCTTGTACTTGTGTTCTCGACCAATCTTCATAGTAAGTAGATAACATTTTATCAATGCGTTCGTTTACAAATTGTTCGTTTACGATAATGGTTAATGTCTCCACCTTCATTTACTCCTTTTTTAGCTTCCCTTCAAAGAAAATCATATAAATAAAGAGGAGCAAGACACCGATTGTAAGTGCTGCATCCGCTATATTAAAAATTGGAAAATCGTACGAAAAAATAAAGGTGTTTATAAAATCAACGACTTCTTTTCGGAACAAGCGGTCAATAAAATTGCCAACGGCACCTCCAAGCATAAAAGCGAGAGCTATTCCCATTAAAGGTTCTCGTTTAGCATATTTTTGCATATAATAGATTATTCCTACAATAACGATAATCGTAATCACATAAAAGAAGCCCATTTGCCCCTGTAAAATTCCCCATGCTGCACCTTTATTTCGATGTGACGTAATATATAAAAAGCCATCAATAATTGGAAGGCTTTCACCTAGCTTCAAGTTTTGTACAATGATCCACTTCGTCCATTGATCAAGGAGAATAATAAATAAAGCAATTATGTAATAGAACACGTTTTTCACCCTGTCCCTCTTAGTTTACCTTTGAATAGTAGCATAATTTGATTAAAAATGTAAAGCTTGATAACAAAGGCTACATCTGTTTATGTATGAATTGTAAAAAAGGAATCGCTCAAGATACGACAAAAAGAGCCATCCATTCCTTTAAAAAAAGGCTGTTTTCGTAAACTTTGTTGCTTTTCGACTGTCCATGAACCGAACAAAGCACGTGGTCGGTCCAATTACATTTGTCCGACCATCGCCTTTTGTTCGGTTCACGTCACGCTTTAGCGTGACATAGCAAGCGTATCGCTTGCCTGGACAGTCGAAAAGCTATCGTATAGTAAAAGCAACAATCTTTTAGAAAAGAGCCTAAAAAAGACATTTATTGATTAAAAACGATCCTTTTTTCAAAATAAGCTTGGATCGAAAAATCATCCAACGTTCTAGCAGTAGGCATGATTTGTAATTTTTCTAACGGTATTTCTTGAAAAGTTTTTTCGCATATCCCGTATTTACCTAATGAAAGCTTCTTTAAAGCATACTCGACATCCTTTAATTCTTCTTTCATATAAAAAGCCAATTTCGGGTTGACCTTTTGATCCTTTTCAGCTAAACGGGTTTCTAGCTCTTCTTTCATCAGCAATAATTCTCGTTTCATTTCTTCTGTTGATATCATTCGGAACAACTCCTTGTTGTTCAGAATTTATGTTGTGTAACATTAGTTTTCATTTGAACACAACAACTTAATCCTAAAAACATTTTCCTTCATTTCATGAAAAAACCGTTGCATAAATGCAACGGCCAGACTGCCTCCAAACGCTTGCAATTTTTGTTACTTCGCCCTCTTTGAATGCTAAAAAACCGCACTTGGTAACTCCGATTCTCATCGGGCTCGCGCCTCGAATGACAAGCGTTTTCATTCAGTCTGAATATTCGTTTCATAAGACTTTGTCTACACACTGAACCGTTGCATAAATGCATCGGTTTTAATTTTAGGCAGAATAGTGTTCCTTGACGATATGGGCACATCGTGGACATAATGTTTCATATTCTTGATCTAATCCGACTTCCGGTGTTACGACCCAGCAGCGTTCACACGTTTTTCCTTCTGCGAGCTTCACAACAATTTTCACATGATCAAAACTTTGAGCATCTTCTGGTGCTTCTTCAATCGAGCCGCCAATTTCAAATGAAGAAACAATGAATAATTGTTTTAAGCTTTCTTCAATTGAATTTAATAATTCGCTTGCTTTTTGATCCGGGAAAAGCGTAATAGCTGCTGTTAATGATTTTCCGATGACTTTTTCATTTCTAGCTACTTCAAGCGCCTTTAATACATCATCACGAAGTGCCATAAAGGAATCCCATTTTTCTTCCAACTTGTCAGCCCCATCTATTTCCACTGGTTCTGGCATATCAACAAGCTGAACACTTTCTTCTTCAACGGATGAAATATGACTCCAAACCTCTTCTGTCGTATGTGGTAAAATCGGAGCCATTAGTTTTACTAATGTTAACAATGATTCGTATAGCACCGTTTGAATAGCACGACGTTCTTTGTTATCTTTTGCTTCAATATATAAAACATCTTTTGCAAAGTCTAAGTAGAATGAGCTTAACTCAATTGTACAGAAGTTGTGAACCGCATGGTAAATGGTTGCATATTCATAATTCTCATACGCTTTTTTCACTTTTGCAATTAATTTATTTAGTTTGACGAGCATATAACGGTCAACTTCTCGTAATTGCTCCAATGACAGTGCATCTTTTTTCGGATCAAAGTCAAATAGGTTTCCTAATAAGAAACGATACGTGTTGCGAATTTTACGATACACTTCTGCCACTTGTTTTAAAATGGCATCAGATACACGTACATCTGCTTGATAATCAACAGAAGCAACCCAAAGTCTTAAAATATCGGCACCAAGCTGATTCATAACTTTGGCCGGGACGACGACATTTCCGAGTGATTTACTCATTTTACGTCCTTCACCATCTAAAGCAAAACCGTGTGATAACACGCCTTTATATGGTGCTTTTCCTGTCACGGCAACGGCTGTTGATAATGAAGAGTTAAACCAACCGCGATATTGGTCTGAACCTTCGAGGTATAAATCAGCTGGTCTGTCTAATTCTTCACGTTCGACTAATACGGCTTGATGGGAAGAACCAGAGTCAAACCAAACGTCCATAATATCTGTTTCTTTCGTAAAGATACCGTTTGGACTTGAAGGATGTGTGAAGCCTTTTGGAAGTAAATCTTTTGCGTCACGCTCAAACCATATGTTTGATCCGTGCTCACGAATTAAGTTTGAAACATGTTCAATCGTTTCATCCGTAATAATTGGCTCTCCGTTTTCTCCATAAAATACAGGAATTGGTACTCCCCATGCACGTTGGCGGGAAATACACCAATCACTACGGTCACGGATCATATTGTATAAACGTGTTTCTCCCCAAGCAGGTATCCATTTCGTTTCTTGAACAGCCTTTAATAAATCATCACGGAAATCTTTAATGGATGCAAACCATTGAGCGGTTGCCCGGAAAATCGTTGGTTTTTTTGTACGCCAATCATGCGGATAGGAGTGTGTAATAAAGGATAATTTAAGAAGTGCACCAACTTCTTCAAGCTTTTGCGTAATCGCTTTATTTGCTTCATCATAAAATAATCCTTCAAATCCTGGTGCTTCCTCAGTCATATATCCTCTTTCATCAACTGGACATAGAACATCTAATCCATACTTTTGGCCAATCAAAAAGTCGTCTTCCCCATGACCTGGTGCTGTATGAACGCATCCTGTACCAGCTTCTGTTGTAACGTGTTCTCCTAGCATAACGAGGGAATCACGATCATAAATAGGATGTTTAGCCACAATATATTCAAGTTCTTGTCCTTTAATCGTTTTGACAACTTCATATGCTTCCCATCCTAATTCTTTTGCTACAGATTGTAATAAATCTTTTGCGATAACAAATTGGTTTTCATGAACCTTTACAACATGATAGTCTAGGTTCGGATGCACTGCTATACCAAGGTTTGCCGGAATTGTCCAAGGAGTTGTTGTCCAGATTACAATTTTTTCACCGTTTGTTAAAACATTTTTGCCATCTTTAATTTCAAAAGCAACATAAATAGATGGAGAGCGCTTATCGTAATATTCAATTTCTGCTTCTGCAAGAGCAGATTCACTTGATGGAGACCAATACACTGGCTTTAACCCTTTATAAATGTAGCCTTTTTTCGCCATCTCACCAAACACTTTAATTTGTTGCGCTTCATATTCTGGTTTTAACGTAACGTAAGGGTTTTCCCAGTCCCCTCGTACACCTAGGCGTTTGAATTGTTCACGCTGCCTATCAATTTGTTCCCATGCATATTCTTCACAAAGTTTACGGAACTCGGCAACGCTCATTTCCTTTCGGTTGACTTTTTTATTTTTCGTTAAAGCTGTTTCAATCGGCAGTCCATGTGTATCCCATCCTGGTACATATGGTGCATGATAACCACTCATGGATTTATAGCGGACGATAAAATCTTTTAAAATTTTGTTTAAAGCATGCCCCATATGGATATCACCATTGGCATATGGCGGACCATCATGTAATACAAACAATGGCCGACCTTTTGTTCGCTCTTGCACTTTTTGATAAATATTCATGTTCTCCCACTTTGCCTGAATTTCCGGCTCTCGCTTCGGAAGATTTCCGCGCATTGGAAAATCTGTTTTCGGCATTAACAACGTTTCTTTATAATCCATTTTCATTCCTCCACATTCCATAAATTACATAAAATAAAAAACCTTCTCATCCCTAAGGGACGAGAAGGTTGAACTCGCGGTACCACCCTTATTGATGTACACTCTACAGCAAAAAAGTACATCCATCTCCATGCACATAACGAGAATTTTTCCCGCCTTAGCCTACTTGAACGTTCAGCTAGGAACTCCAGGGTGATTTTCATTCCTTCTCCTTATGCCTAGCTTCCACCATCCTAGACTCGCTAATATAAGGAATTGAAAGAATTACTGTCCCTATCATCGTTTTCTCCGATATGGTTTTCTGTTTTCGTATTATATGCGAACAAACTTTAAAAAGTCAAGTTACCTTTTCGCTTCTTCTAATTCCTCATCAAAAATTGTCTCTACATTATATTCCATTAAATGATCCCAGTCGTCATTTTTTAATAAATCAAGCTGTGCTTCAATAAGCATTTGAAAGCGAGTTCGGAAAACTTTTGACTGTTTTTTTAATTCTTCGATTTCCATCGCAATTTTACGTGATTTTGCCAATGCTTCATTGATAATACGGTCAGCATTTTTCTCTGCCTCTTTTATAATAAGCTTAGCCTCTTTTTGTGCATTTCTCTTGACATCTTCAGCTGCTTCTTGTGCAACTAAAATCGATTTATTTAAGGTTTCCTCTATATTCGTAAAATGGCTTAATTTCTCCGTTAATTCTTGAACTTTTTGTTCAAGCTCTTTTTTTTCACGAATAATCATTTCGTAATCCTTGATTACTTGGTCTAAAAATTCATTCACTTCATCTTCATCATATCCGCGGAATCCTTTCGTAAATTCCTTATTATGAATATCTAATGGCGTTAAAGGCACGAATGCCACCTCCGTATGTATTGGCTTCTACACATTCAATTATATAGCATATTTCGACAGAATGAACAAAATTCCTTCTCTTTTTATAAAATTATTTTTGCTTACCTATGGTTACTTTCAGCTTATCTTTTTTCGTTTTTCCTTCTATGGACATGACTTTACTTCTTCCAAACCCGCGCACGGAAATGATATCCCCCTCCATGATTTCAAAAGATGGGTCTTCAATTACTTTCCAATTAACCTTTACGTAACCATTTTGAATCAATGGCTTTGTTTTTTGTCGGGAGAGCTTTAAAATAGCCGAACAGACAGCATCTAATCGTAAAGAAGAAATCGTCTTTGTCTCGGTTTCGTATGATTTCTCAGCAATGATGATATCTTGTAATGACAAAGGGCGCAAGGAAACCGGTGTTTTTCCGACTTCATTAAAATGTAATTGCACATAATGTTCGATTTCTTTAGCAACTATGATTTGAATTCGATGATTTTGAATGATAATGTCTCCATATTTTGTCCGCTTTAACCCTAATGACATTAACGAGCCTAAAATATGACGATGCTCAAGCGTGATAAACTTTTTTGGATAATCTATTTCAAATGCAGCTAAATGAAAATCCTCTTCCGTTGGCACAAAATACTCAGGATATAATAAAGCCCGTTTTCTTTCTGTATACACATTCCCGCCAAAAAACATGATTTGCACTTCTGAATGGGATCCGATCACACTATTGGCAATAAATTGCTCACGCGGGTCTAAAAAATCGGTTAACTTCGGGCTATATTGTCTTTCGACAAAGTCTTTCCATTCGATCACTTGATCAATAAATGTATGTTCATCTTCTCGAAAATGTTGGTAAATTCCATCCAATTGTCAACAACTCCAAGTGAACTTTATATGAATGAAAAAAGGGGGCGTTTATAGCCCCATTCATTAAACGAGCATATTATAAAGAAAAAATAGACCGTGGTTGGCAAAGTTCAGTGCAAGTAGCGCCACAATTGGCGAAATATCAATCATGCCTAATGGTGGAATAAAACGGCGGAACGGCTCTAAATATGGTTCGCATATTTTCGCTAAAAATTGCCCAATCGCTGTACCCCGTGCATTAGGAAACCAAGACATGAGTATGTACACAATAATGGCATATGAATAAAATTGAATAAGTCGACTTAAAACAATAAATAGTATGTCCATTCGTCTGTTACCACCTTTGCCTTTCATCATTCGGTAAATAATCAGAGATCGATCCTGAGACATCTACATTATCTGGTGTGCATAAAAAGATGTTCACTCCTACCCGTTGAATATCTCCACCAATCGCATAAACAGTCCCACTTAAAAAATCGACGATCCGTTTTGCTTGATCACGTTCGATTCGTTGCAAATTAACAATACAAGAGCGACGGCTTTTTAAATGATCGGCAATTTCTTGAGCCTCAGAGTACGACCTAGGTTCACATAATATTACTTTAGAGGATTTTTGGACACTTTGCAAACTTACAACATTTTGTTTTGTGTTCATATGATGATTCGCCTCATGCGCATAGCCTTTTTTAAAAGCTAAATCTTGCTCTTGTGGATCAACTGGTTCCTCTGATTCCATATACTCATAGTCTTCATCATCTAAAGCAAAAAAGCTTTTAAACTTATTTTTGAGACTCAATGTTTGACACCTCCACTTTTTCATTTTTTTCGCCAACTAAAGACGAGCCAATACGAATAAACGTCGCACCTTCTTCTACGGCTATTTCATAATCATTTGACATTCCCATCGATAATTCTTGACATGGAGCATATGGTAATCGTAAAGCTTGTACCTCCATTTGCAACTCTTTTAATGTACGAAAGCATCGGCGGATCAATGCTTCGTCTTCTGTAAAAGGTGCCATCGTCATTAAGCCGACAACCTCAATTCGATCAAATGGTTCGAGCTTTTTTATGAAGTTTATACATTCACTTATTTCTAATCCGTGCTTTGATTCTTCTTTTGATGTATTCACTTGAACAAAGCATTTCATTTTACGGTTTGCTCGTTTTTGTATTTCTTTTGCTAACGAAAGACGATCTAACGAATGAATGTAATCAACATAGTCAATAATATGTTTGACTTTACGAGATTGAAGCGTACCGATAAAATGCCACGTTGCACGTTTTCCAATTTCATCATATTTTTTTAAAAACCCTTCATCACGGTTTTCTCCTAAATGTTGAATACCAGCCTCGATCGCTTCCATTGCTCGTTCAACAGTAACATACTTTGTAACAGCTACAATCTGTATTTCATTAGGATGACGATTGACTTTTTTACATGCTTTCGTAATATTGTTCTGGATGTGTACAAGATTATCTTTCACCGACAAAATGAAAACCCCTCCTTGAATCCAATAAAACTCATCATCCGACCCGTCTTTCCTTGATCACGTCGGTGTGAAAAAAAATCGTTTTCTTGACAGCTCGTACAATAAGATGATGTTAAAATATTTTTTTCTGGAATGCCTTCATTTAAACAGATCGCCTTGTTCATTTCCAGTAAATTTAAAAGAAATTGGCCTTCTTCGACTTCTTCATAAAACAATCCCACATCAAAGCCGAATAGCTTTTCAACTTCCGCTATTACTTTTCGGTCGACTTTGTAGCAGCAAGGACCGATTGAAGGCCCAATCGCAACATATATATCTTTCGGCAGTACTTTCTCCTTTTTAATCCATACTTGCAGCATTTCACCAGCGATGTTTTTAACAGTACCTCTCCATCCTGCATGAGCTAAGCCGATCATGTGATGTTTTGGAGCGAAAAAATATAAAGGAACACAATCTGCAAAACAGAGTGAAAGAAGAAGATTTTGTTCATTTGTGTAAAGCCCATCTGTTTTTTTAATTGCGTCATCATAATGGATCGTTCCAGCCCCTTTATGTTCACTTGTCACCTTTTCAATATGGCAGTCATGAACTTGATCGGCAAAAACCCAATTGGAGAGCGGAAAATTTAATTTTCGAGCAATTTCTCGCCTATTTTGAACAACTGTTTCGTGATCATCCTTGACATGAAGTCCTACATTTAAGGAATGATAAGGACCTTTGGAAAATCCGCCTCGTTTTGTCGTAAAACCGACAATTAGAATTGGATTTCTTTTTTCCCATTCAGGAATGGAAAAAATTGATACATCTTTTTTCAAAAAAGGCTCGTTTTTCATGGATACCTTCCTTTTTCGACATTTCTATTCTAATATTAACATATTTAGTCATGAACATTTAATAAGAAAATATTTATTTTCTTGGTTGCTCGATCTGTTCAAATTGATGGTCAATTCTCACTAAAATAACATCCTCCCCAACTTTGACAATGTTTCGCCACGGTATGACGATCTCGTCTCCCCTGCCAAAAAAACCTAATACTTTTCCTTGGTTTGTTATGATAATAGCTTGTATTTTTCCATTTGTTACATTTATATCAATATCATCGATATTACCAAGTCTTTTTCCATCAGCGACGTTAATAACGTCTTTTGTTTGAAATTCCGAAATATTCATCATGATCGCTCGCCTCCATCAGCTTCCTATTTTCATACATATGAAAATGAAGTTCTTTTCATGATAAAGGGATCAGATCTATCATTTGATCTGATCCCTAAAATTCGTGCTATTGTTGGATATTTTTATTCATTTGTTTAATCGCTGCTTTTTCAAGCCTAGAAACTTGTGCTTGAGAAATTCCGATTTCTTCTGCTACCTCCATTTGTGTTTTACCTTGAAAAAAACGCTTTTTCAAAATTAATTTTTCACGGTCGTTTAGACGTCTCATTCCTTCTTTGAGGGCAATCTCTTCAATCCAATGAGTATCTCGATTTCTTTCATCACTTAATTGATCCATCACATATATAGGATCACCACCGTCATTATAGATCGGTTCAAATAATGATACAGGATCTTGTATAGCATCTAAAGCAAACACAATTTCCTCTTGCGGTACATTTAATACTTTTGAAATTTCTTCAGCTGTTGGCTCTCTTGATGCTTCACTCATTATTTTTTCACGTACTTGCAACGCTTTATAGGCAATATCACGGAGGGACCTCGATACGCGTATAGGGTTGTTGTCACGTAAATAACGCCTAATTTCACCAATAATCATTGGCACTGCATACGTTGAAAATTTCACATTTTGACTTAAGTCAAAATTATCAATGGATTTCATAAGTCCAATACAGCCTACTTGAAAAAGGTCATCGACATATTCTCCTCTGTTGTTAAATCGTTGAATGACGCTTAAGACAAGCCTTAAGTTGCCGTTCACTAATTTTTCACGTGCGGATACATCACCATTTTGCATCTGTTTGAATAATTTTCTCATCTCTTCATTTTTCAATACTGGGAGCTTTGAAGTATCTACACCACAAATTTCGACCTTATTTCTTGTCACATTTTTCCCTCCCTATAGGAGTTCTTGCTGTACAACGTTAAGTATCTCCTATGAAGGGAAAAATATGCATAAGCAACCTTGTATGTTTGATAGTAGAATATTTCTAAATATTGCTAATTCCTTCAAACCATTTTATTAAACTCTTTTCTCAACCTTTTAATAATCCTCTTTTCTAATCGCGAAATATACGACTGTGAAATGCCAAGAATATCCGCAACATCTTTTTGTGTTTTTTCCTCGCCTCCATGAAGTCCAAACCTTAACTCCATAATTTGTTTTTCTCGTTCATTTAATTGCTGTAATGCTTTCATCAATAGCTTGCGGTCAACATTTGCTTCTAAATCTTTTGTAATAATGTCATCCTCTGTACCTAACACATCTGAAAGTAAAAGCTCGTTCCCATCCCAATCGATATTAAGAGGTTCATCAAATGAAATCTCGGACCGAATTTTATTATTTCTACGTAAATACATTAATATTTCATTTTCGATACATCTAGATGCATACGTAGCTAATTTGATTTTCTTTTCAGGATTAAAAGTATTGACGGCTTTAATTAAACCAATTGTACCGATGCTTATAAGGTCTTCGATATTGATGCCCGTATTTTCAAATTTTCGTGCGATATACACAACTAAACGTAAATTGCGTTCAATTAATATCGATCTTGCTGCCTGATCCCCTTGAGGTAATTTTTTTAAAAGGACTTCTTCCTCTTCCTTTGAAAGCGGTGGTGGAAGGGCTTCACTACCACCTATGTAATAAATCTCATCGGTTTTCATTCCTAATTTCATTAAAAGCTTATACCATAAATAAGTAAGATAAATACGGAATTTTTTCATTTCGTACTCCCCCTTCTAAATTGCAAAAATATGAGTATGATAGTATTACATCGTGTTAAGAAGCATTTTCAATTTTTCCTTTTTGAATCATCTTCGGATGAAGAATGCATTCATAATGACCATCACATGATAAATTCGTTTTATTGATGCCCACTAATGCCTTTTTAACTTTGATCCTTTCGTCATTTTTTTCGATAAAAATTTCTTGTGGTTTGATGGCAAATAAAAATTGATGGTCAAATCCAACAGCTCGATATGGAATGATTCTGAGATGATCGATCCATGATGGCTCATTGACCTCGAATAATGATAGCGGGTCCTTTTCGGAAATGAATTGTACCATTTCTTCCGGTAAAATCCTTTTCATTTTTTCCATTTCAACAATCATTACTGGTGTTTTCGTAATAGGATCATATAATTGGTTGCCACTATCAATGAGACCTTTTAAAGAAATGGTGCGATCCATGAAGCGAATCGTTACGACTACGATGTGCTCATATTGAATTTTTGTCTCTTCAACTTGATCAAATTGTGATCGAGAATAATACCAAATAATTGGAAAGCCAATAATTATAAATAACCAGCTGATCGGATCACCAAACCCCCCTGCATTTGTCATGATCATGTTATCATGGAATAAAAAGCTGACTTCAAAAAAATAATACGTTCCGATCATAGCTCCCCCCATAACAAAAGAAACAAAATAAAACATCAATAAATTTTGTAAAATATAACGAAGCCGTTTCATCCCAAAGGCGGTTATGATCATCAAACAGGAAACGAAAAACTTCGTTAGAGGGTGGCTAGAAATATTTGCGAATGGTGTAAAAAAAATTAACACAAGTAAGGAACCAATTAATGCTGATAATAAAACGTTTCTCCATTTGATTCTCCTTTTTAAAATAATAGCTGTTAATACTATCAATAAAAGATCAAAGCAAAAGTTCAAAAGCCAAATAACATCTAAATAAATAGACAAGCCTCTCTTCCTTCCCCTATCACTTTTTCTAGCAGAACGCACCTTTGTTTGTCATAAGTATAATTTACAGAGAAAGGGATGTCTGTCACTTAGTGCCGAAAGATTTCCATAATTTTTGACATCTTCCGTCGAAACGCCTCTCCGCTTCTTTGACTGCTCATTCCTTCATTTAAACATTATTCAGAAAACGATCTACTTATTTCTTTCATTGATCTCTTTATTACGACTTTCATCATTTCGTTGACTTTCATAGATAAAATTCAAAAAAAAAAAGCTTGTCGACAAGTCGACAAGCTTTTTTATGAGCGTCGTTTATTGCGATTACGTAAAAATGTCGGGATATCTAATGTATCTTCCGCTTGTTGTACGGCACGATTTGTCATTTCTTGTTGAGAATCTTCTCGTTTCACTTCTCTATTAGTTGCAGCGTTCGTTTTCACATTCCCTCCAAAAGGGCGAGAAGATTTGACAGGATTGACTTCAACTTCTGAAAAACCAGTAGCAATGACCGTCACAACAATTTCATCTTTTAAATTTTCATTAATTACTGAACCAAAAATCATATTCACATCTTGATCAGATGCGGAGGCCACGATATCAGCAGCTTCTTGCACTTCATATAAGCTTAAGTTTGTTCCACCTGTTATATTCATTAACACACCTTGAGCACCGTCAATGGATGTCTCAAGCAGAGGGCTGGAAATCGCTTTTTTCGCTGCCTCAGCTGCACGATTTTCACCTGTTGCAACCCCAATACCCATTAGCGCTGAACCTTTATTTGACATAATGGTTTTGACATCTGCAAAGTCAAGGTTGATTAATCCCGGAACCGCTATTAAATCGGATATTCCTTGTACACCTTGACGAAGGACATTATCAGCTTCTCGAAACGCTTCTAGCATTGGTGTATTTTTATCAACAATTTCCAGAAGACGATCATTTGGAATCACAATTAACGTGTCAACAGATTCTTTCATGGCTGTAATACCACCTGCTGCCTGCATCGCACGTTTACGCCCCTCAA
Source organism: Bacillus alveayuensis (assembly GCA_030812955.1). GTDB lineage: Bacteria > Bacillota > Bacilli > Bacillales > Aeribacillaceae > Bacillus_CB > Bacillus_CB alveayuensis. The sequence continues at coordinate 705,375 of JAUSTR010000001.1, read as the reverse complement.
AGGTAAACGGTCTTGTTACAACACCAACAGTTAAAGCACCTAAATCTTTTGCGATTTGGGCAATGACGGGAGCAGCACCGGTACCTGTTCCACCGCCCATTCCAGCGGTTACAAACACCATATCAGCACCTTTAAGTGCCTCTTCGATCTGCTCTTTGCTTTCTTCAGCAGCTTTTTTTCCTACTTCAGGGTTTGCCCCAGCTCCTAAACCTCTTGTTAGTTTAGCACCAATTTGCATTTTCGTTTCTGCTTTTGATAGATTTAATGCTTGTGCATCCGTATTAACGGCAATAAATTCAACACCTTTAACACCATGTTCGATCATGCGGTTAACGGCATTATTTCCGCCGCCACCAACACCGATCACCTTTATCGTTGCAAAACCGTCGATATTCGTTTCAAACTCCAACATGTGAATCCTCCTAATCCATCAATGCTTCTATTTGCTGCAAGTTATTCAAAAAAATAACCAAAAAACTTTTTCACTCGACTAACCTTTGGTTCACTTTTTTGTTTCGGTTTTTGTGCTTGCCGTTGTGTCTGAACGGTTTCAGACGGTATCGTATGCGGGATTTTCTCCATTTGAACATTAGCGCCGATTCGTCGACCTTGAATTTTTGCATTTTTATATGCAAATTGAATAAGGCCAACACCTGTCATATATTGAGGTTCACGAACACCTATATAATCCGGCCTTGCAATTCGAACATTGCTGGCAAGCACCGTTTGGGCAAGCTCTAATATTCCAGGGATATTGACCGTTCCACCTGTTAAAACAAAACCACCTGGTAAATCACGAACTCCCATTTTCTTTAATTCATTTTTCACGAGTTGAAAAATCTCTTCGATTCTTGCTTCAATAATATCAGCTATCTCTAATTGATTAAACTGCTGTTTTTTATCACTGCCAATAATGGATACTTCAAACACTTCATCCTGAGAAGCATGATTATATAAGGCATATCCATGATTAACTTTCACTTTTTCTGCATCTTCTGTTGAAGTGCGTAAACCGATGGATAAATCTTTTGTAATATGATCACCACCGACAGGCAATACAGTGGTGGCCTTTAAATGTCCTTGTTCAAATACAGCAATGGTTGTTGATCCTCCACCAATTTCAATTAAAGCAACGCCTAAATTTTTTTCATCCTTCGACAAAGCAACGGTTCCAGCAGCTAACGGCTGTAAGGCTATATCTGAAATTTCAAGGCCTGCTCGTTCAACACATCGTAATACATTATGTAGAATCGTTTTGGAACCAGTAATTAACAGACCTTCCATTTCGAGACGAACACCGAGCATTCCTCGCGGATCTTGTATCCCATCTAAACCATCTACAATAAATTGCTTCGGAATGCAGTCAATAATTTCACGTTCAGGCGGAATGGATAACACCTGTGCCGCTTCAATCACTCGCTTTACATCTTCATTTGTTATTTCTCTGTTTTCACTTGAAACGGCTACAACTCCATGACAATCTTGGAGCTGAACATGATTTCCTGAAATTCCTACAACGACCTTGTTTATTGGTATTCCAACCATTCTTTCAGCCTGCTCAATTGCTTTTTTTATAGAATGAACCGTTTCATCTATGTCAACAATTGAACCTTTTTTTAATCCTTTTGATTTTACATTACCGACACCGATAATGTTTAACGTTTCATCTGTCATTTCCCCAATCATCACTTTTACATTGGATGTACCGATGTCCAGACTCACATATATTTCATTGCTGTTCATTCTAATGGCACCTCCTTACTTATCATATCTATTCTATTATTTCCAGAAGAACAATACAATGAAACTAGTATTAAATAAATGTTACAGTCCTATAATCAAAAAAAGTATGTATAAAAAGAGCGTATATGTTGTAAATTCAACAAACTTTCGCCATTCCCTTTTTAAAATTCATTTTTTTTTCGCATTTTCTCTAGCATTTTTCCAATTAGAAATAAGAATACGGCGAATAACAGCGATGTTTTGAAATAGTCGAACACCAAATGCAAAAACGGCTACTAAATACAAGTCTACACCAAGATGAACACCTAGAAAAGCTAAACTTGCAGCTAATACTATATTAAAAAAGAATCCAGTGACAAATACAAGATGATCATATATTTTTTGAAGATAAGCACGAATACCTCCAAATATCGTATCTAAAGAAGCAAGAATGGCGATTGATAAATAGCTTGAATATGCTGCCGGTATTTTTACATCACTTAATAAACCTAATAAAATTCCTAATAATAATCCAATAAGAGGGAGCCACATATTAAGATTTCCCTTCCTTTTCTCGATTTAAAGGTTGCATATGTTTAATTCGAATCGTGTCTTTAAAAGGCGGTACTACAATTTTACTCTGAGGATCGGAAATCGATAGACTTAAATTATCAATGGCATAATCGTCCTTTAACGTGGAACCATTAATGCGATTAAAAAGCTTCTCCGCATCACTTGTGATGACATGGATTGTAATAGGAAATTGATTTAAATTGTATCCATCAATTTTCGTTATACCATTAATATTGCGAATAACGGTTGAATTAATGATGCGATGGCCATTAATCGCAATTTCTTCTGCACCGTATGCATTCAACTCATTAATTGTTCGTTTCAATAATTCTGGAGAAACTTGTTCAATAGATGTACCGGCTAAATTTGTCGTAAAAAGCGGTTCAACGGTTAAAATAACCCCTTGTCCTACCACTTCTGTTAGACCTGCTTCTGATTTTAATTGCTCTAACGTTTCCCGTAATGCATTTTCAGCACTTTGATCATGTTGCGTGCGGTAATTTTCGTATATTTCTTCATATTTTCTTATTTTATTCAGCAATTCTACCTGCAGTTCTTGCTCTTTTTTTAAATCTTCACGAAGCTCCCACATATCACGAGTATCGCGAACGATCGGCTCTTTTATGGACTGAAATTGCACTGCGAACATAAATCCTAAAATGCCTGTAACCATGGAAAAGGGCAATCCAATTTTCCAAAACTCTTTTTTCAAAATGCCATCACCTATTCCGTGCTTTTCATTTAGTTTGTCGTTTGATTTTTAATTAATGGTTCCATGCGGATTTCGTTTTTCTTCTCTACCTTGACCACAATATTGTCATAAGCTAGCTGGTCTAGCACTCCTCCAGCAATATTTAACGCCTGTGTCAATACTTCAGGATCACCAATCGCACGAATGACAAACGGAGCAGGATATTGATTTCCATCCACTGTCACAACTGGACCATTACAATAAATATAGGTGTTGTGAAACAGCCGTTGACCATTTATGGATATGGCAGAGGCCCCTGAAATCAACAATTCATTGATCACTTTAAAAAGATGGCTTTCATGAACGATGTAGTTGTTGACATTTCCTCCTTCTGGAACATAGGATGCATCTTCTAACGTCACTTCTATACCTTGTCCAACCACTCCAACTTCTCCTACAAACATTCTTAGCTTTTCAACATCCTCGACAAGATTGTAATAAATTTGCTTCTCTTCTTTTAATTTCTCTTCCATTTCTGTCACTTGCTGTTGTTTTTTAAATAATAGTTGCTGAAGCTTACGATTTTGCTTCTCTTGTTCGATGAGTAACTTCCGAATTTCATATTCCTTTTCCCATTGTTGCGAAGAAGTATGATTAGGAGATTGTGTTTCTTTTGTCACTTGATAAGAATAGGAAATTAAAATTCCTACAATAAGCATGATAATAAAAAGAATGAAAGAACTAGTTTTCAGCTTGTTCATTTTTTTGAATCTCCTCATCTCGTTTTTCCATTTCTTCCTTATTGTAGGCTTCAAAATAAGAACCGACCTCTAGATGGATGATTCCTTTCACATTTCGGTCTAACTGGCTAATGATGTTCGGATAGGATTTCATTTTTTGGGCAAATGTATGAATTGTTGCGATGACTTCAAAGCCATCATTCATATAGACCGTAATTTGTTCATCGTCCGTTTTCACTGGCGTATGGTGAATTTCAGATATAGCATTTGTAATGCCAGAAGGTAATTGCTTTAATTGAAGGGCCATATCCTGAATAAGTTCGGAATCGTCCCATTCCATTAATAAAGGTGCATCTGGATAGATTAATTGCGATTGTTTTGGCAATAAATCCCCATTCTCTAATATCGGATAATAAGATGAATTTTTAAAAACGTAGGCAACTCTTTTAAATTCCTGAATCTTAATAATTACAGTATAAGGAATTTTTTTTTCAATTTGAACATCCTTAATCAGTTTATGTTTTTTTAGATTTGCACGAACCTCTTCTTTTTCAACTTTCCAAAAGTTCGTATTCGTCGTTATTCCACTTAATTTTGCAATGGTTTCTTCTGTAATATTAACGGCACCCTCAACCTTTATAACTTTCACTTTGCTTAACGGCGTTTGTAAATAAATAATTAAAAGAATTAATGTAAAAAAAATCATGATGAATAAAATGAGCTGACGATTCGCTTTTCTTTTTCTTTTCTCCTTTAGTTTTGGAACTCGATCCTCTAAAGATATCACTTTCTGATTTTCCAATACACGTTCACCCCACCCTAGATACAACAGATCTAGGTATTCATTCCTCATTTTATTGAAAAAAGTATATAAAAAAGATTCATTTTTACCGAACATAACAGCTAATAACGGAAAATAAACGGCATATATTGCCGTTTATTTCAACCTTATTTATATTGCACATTATACCATATGAATATATTTTAGCGGCAGAAGTTTTTATAAATGATTCCCAACAATTTCTACCTCTGTTTCTAATTGCACTTGAAATTTTTCATAAATTGTTTTCTTTATATAATGAATTAAATGGATGACATCCTCTGCTTTTGCATTTCCGGTGTTGACAATGAAATTACCGTGCATTTCCGAAACTTTAGCGCCGCCTATTTGGTAGCCTTTTAAACCAGCTTTCTCAATTAATTGTCCAGCATAATGAGGAAGCGGGTTTCGAAAAATACTTCCTGCACAAGGATAATTCCATGGCTGTGTTTCTTTGCGATAATCTTTATTTTTTTGCATTGTTTCTACAACTGTTTGGCGATCTAAAGCTTTTAATTGAAAAATTGCTTCCACACATAATCCTGGCCGCTTTTGCTGTAAAATTGATGTTCGATAAGAAAATTCCATCTCTTCATTTGTGAGCCATTCCATTGTGCCATCCTCAAATAAAATATGGGCTTTTACTAATATGTTGGAAATATCAGAACCGTGCGCACCTGCATTCATGAACACAGCCCCGCCAACAGAACCAGGAATACCACCTGCAAATTCTAATCCAGATAACCCCTTTCGACTCATGGCAGTTGCAAGTGTTATGAGGGAATAACCGCCACCTACTCTAATTTGCTCTCCATTTACTTCAAGGTGATCGATCCCTTTTCCAAGCTTTATAACAACTCCTCTTATCCCTTCATCCATAACTAATAAATTGGAGCCGCGACCAATGACACGCCATTTCATACGATTTTGTTTAACAATTTCCATCGTTTTCTTTAAGCTTTCAATATCTTTTGGTTCTACAAATATGTCGGCTGGACCGCCAACTTTCATCGTTGTATGATTGGCCAATGGTTCATTCTCAAGTACTTTCCCAACATCAGCCATTCTAAGTTGATCCAATACTTCTTTCATGTTCGCACCCCGTTTCCAATCAGATGTTTACTTATTGATCATCTTATGCAAATCCTTTCATTAAGCTCTATTCGATTTTTGCACGAGCCTCTCCATTTCCATATATAATCGTTGTGCTGCATCTGGAATACCAAACTTTTTAGAAGCCTTTCTCATACTCTCTAATTGAACAGGATTTAATAATATTTCATCTATATGCTTCAGCAGCCGTTCACTGCTGATCTCTTTTTCTAACAAAAGAATGGCAGCTTCATGCTTGCTCAGCGAACGGGCATTCATTTCTTGGTGGTTTGCCGTTACATAAGGGCTTGGAATTAATATACTTGGCAGCCCTAATGCTGTAATTTCAGCTATTGTGGTCGCTCCAGCACGTGATACAACTAAATCAACGGCCGCTAACACCTCTGGCATATTATGGATAAACGGCTTGATGATGACATTGTTTTTTAAGTTCAATTCCTTAGCTTTATTCATAACCGAATCATAATGAACTTCTCCTGTTACATAAATCACTTGATACGATTTTTTTGAAAATTTTTCTAATGCACCAATTACTGCATCATTAATAGGTCGTGCCCCACGGCTCCCACCAAAAATAAGAACTGTACGAAGCTTTTCATCTAAATTTAACGATTTTTTTCCTTTATTCGGATTATGGCCAACCACTTCAGAAGCTCGCGGATTCCCAGTTAATACGACTTTATCTTGTGGGAAATATTTTTCTGCTTCCTCAAAACAGATCGCCACTTTATCTACATATTTAGCTAAAAATTTATTCGTTAACCCAGGCAAGCTGTTTTGTTCATGAATGATCGTTGGAATTCGTAGTTTTGATGCCGCATATACAACTGGTCCGCATACATACCCACCCGTACCAATGACAACATCGGCTTTGAAATCCTTTAAATATCGTTTACACAACGAAACCCCTTTTAAAAACCTCATAACGGTTTTCACATTATCGAATGATAGGCTGCGTTTAAATCCAGTTATTTCAATTTCTTTAAAAGGAATTCCTTCCCTTTTTACAATCTTGTTTTCTAACCCATTACTAGTTCCTATGTATAGAAAATCTACCTTTTTATGATGTTTTTGAACTTCCTTAATGAATGCCAGAGCAGGATAAATATGCCCTCCTGTTCCTCCACCTGAAACGACAATTTTCATCATCCATTTCCCCCAGTACGATATTGAACAAGATAACCCTGTTGATATAACAGGGTATCACATCTAAACTATCATTTTATCCCCAGGTCATAAGAAACTATTTTTTACGAAATGAAACATTTGTTAATACCTAGCATAGCGGCTTATGTTTAATAAAACGCCGATTGCCATCAACATTAGTGTAAGGGAGGAACCTCCATAGCTTAAAAATGGTAAAGTAATCCCAGTTACAGGCATTAACCCTGTAACGACCCCAATATTGATGATCACCTGAATCGCAATCATGGCGATAATTCCTAAGGCTAAAAAGCTTCCAAATAAATCAGGTGCCCCTAATGCAACACGTACGCCGCGCCAAAATAATAGGCTAAACAGAAGTAATATGAGTGTTCCTCCAATAAACCCTAATTCCTCAGCAAGTATAGCAAAAATAAAATCGGTTTGCGGTTCTGGCAAATAAAAAAATTTCTGCCTGCTTTGCCCAAGGCCGAGACCAAATAATCCTCCTGGACCGATCGCATACAATGACTGAATAATTTGAAATCCACTTCCTAGCGGATCTTGCCAAGGGTCTAAAAAGGATGTGATTCGTTTTATGCGATATGGAGCAGAAATAATTAAAGCCGCAAAACCAGCTAGACCAATTAACCCTAAACCAATAAAATGGCTGATCCTGGCACCAGCAATAAATATCATCGTAATACACGTGCCAACCATAACAGTCCCAGTACCAAGATCCGGCTGCAGCATAATGATACCAAAAGCTAAAAATACTAAACTAAGTGCTGGTACTAATCCTTTTTTTAATGACGTGATTTTTTTTTGATTTTCCGACAAAAACTTTGCTAAAAAAGCAATCATGGCAAGCTTCATAAATTCAGATGGCTGAATTGAAAAGGCACCGACACCAATCCAGCTACGTGAACCGTTTCGAACCATCCCGACACCAGGTATTAGAACCGCTACTAATAAAATAAAACAGACAATTAATAAAAGCTTTGCCCAAGTGCGCCAAGTCCAATAATCGACATTCATGAGAAAAAACATCGATAAAACACCTAAACCTGCAAACAAGAGCTGTCTCTTTGCAAAGAAAAAGGAATCATCAAACTTATAAGAAGCCCAAATTGCACTTGCGGAATACACCATAATTAAACCGAACGTTAATAATAAAAGGGTCGTAAGAAGCAAAATAAAATCTGGTGTAGTTTTTTTTGTTGTCAACGCCTAAACACCCCAATACTCTGTTTTCGGGCGTATTTAGAAGTACAAGCCCTTATTTAAGCTTATGCACAGCGTCTATGAAAATGTCTCCTCGTTCCTCAAAAGTTTTATATTGATCCCAACTCGCACAGGCTGGGGAGAGTAATATAACATCTTTTTCGTTAGACATTTCATATGCTTCGAAAGCCGCTTGTTCCACATTATCGACACGTTTGATTTTTTCTATTCCTGCTTCTTTTGCAACGCGTTCAATTTTCGGAGCAGTTTGTCCAAAAGTGACAAGCGCTTTAACATTTCTTAAAAAAGGTTTTAATTCATCAAATTCATTTCCGCGATCTAATCCGCCAGCTAAAAGAATAATAGGGGTAGAGAAAGCCTCTAATGCCTTCGACGTTGCTAAAATATTTGTCGCTTTCGAATCATTATAGAAACGACGGCCGTTTACAGTATCTACATATTGCAGGCGATGCCTTACACCCGAGAACGAGGTTAAAACTTGACGTATTGCATCATTTTTAACGCCTCTCGATTTTACAACGGCAACAGCTGCTAATATATTTTCTAAATTATGTTTTCCTGGTAAAACAATATCATTGATCGGCATAATAGCCTCATCGTTATACCAAACATATTCATCTTTTATATAGGCACCTTGTGATAGGTTAGCTTTTGTCGAAAAATAAACTTTTTCTGCTTTAGAAATATGTGAAAGCTCAATCACATGTTCATCATCTAAATTCACAACGGCTACATCATCTCGGTTTTGGTTCAGAAAAATCCGTTGCTTCGCTTTCATATATTTTTCTTTCGTTCCATGATAGTCTAAATGAGCATCAAAAATATTTAAGATGAGAGCGATTTTCGGATTAAAATGAATGGTTCCTAACAGTTGAAAGGAAGATAATTCCATGATGATTATATTTTCTTTACTTGCTTTTTGGGCTACCTCACAGGCAACCTTTCCTATATTTCCAGCAATCAACGGCATTTGTCCGTCAGCTTTAAGAATTTCAAAAATTAAAGTCGTTGTTGTCGTTTTTCCATTCGATCCAGTAATGGCAATAATATCCGCTTCTGATATACGATAGGCAAGTTCAACCTCTGTTATAATGGGCAATTGTTTTTGAAGGGCTTGTGTAATAATCGGATTTTTGTATGGAATCCCAGGATTTTTGACGACCATTTCTATTTTATACTCATCTAGGAGATCAAGCGGGTGCTTTCCGCTAATAACTGTTATTCCTAACTGCTCAAGCTCTTTAACCGCTTCATTTTCTTCAATCGATTTTATGTCATTAACAATCACATTTGCTTCCAATTGATGCAATAATTTAGCGGCTGCTAAACCGCTTTTCGCTAAACCTAGTACGAGAACATTTCTCCCATTAAATTCTTTTACGCTTTTCAATTTACAACCACACCTCAATATAGATTCCTAATATAGCAAATAATAGTCCCATCACCCAAAAAGTTACGACAACTCGCCATTCCGACCATCCGATTAATTCATAGTGATGATGGAGAGGACTCATTTTAAATACTCTTTTTCCCGTTGTTTTAAAAGAAATTACTTGAATAATAACCGAAAGTGTTTCAATGACAAATACACCGCCAATCAGGACTAGTAAAATTTCAAGCTTCGTTAAAATCGCAACGGTAACAATTGCCCCTCCTAAGGCAAGTGAACCTGTATCCCCCATAAATACTTTAGCGGGATGTGCATTAAACACTAAAAATCCAAGCACTGCCCCTACAACGGCAACTGAAAAAATGGAGACATCATATTGCCCTTGATTCCAAGCTAATACCGCATAAGCACCAAATGCTAAGGCTGCAGTACCAGATAAAAGTCCATCTAGACCATCCGTTAAATTTACCGCATTCGATCCTCCGACAAGCATAAAAATCATGAACAATACATAAAGCCAACCTAAATCGATTGAAAACTCCGTACCTGGAAAGCGAATATTTGTCGAAAATCCATATTCGTTAAAAACGAAATAAAAAATAACAGCGATCATCATTTGACCTATTAATTTTTGCTTGGATGTCAACCCTAAATTTCGCTTCATCACAACTTTTATAAAATCATCTAAAAACCCGAGCAAACCGTAGCCAATTGTAACGAATAACAGTAAATACATTTCCACACTCGGCTCAGCAAATTTATTAGTCATGATCATCGTTGTCACAATGATCGAAACAATGATCATAACACCGCCCATTGTTGGTGTGCCTGATTTTTTCAGATGTGATTTCGGCCCCTCTATGCGAATGCTTTGACCAAACTTTAGTCGTCTTAAAAATGGAATCATGATCGGTGAAAGTAATACAGTAATTAAAAAGCTCATCAATATAGTAAGCAAAATGACTTGCTCAAGCATCAAAGCCTCCTCCTTTCACCGATTTTTGTGTACGCTTTTGGACACATATTACTATTTTTACCTTATATGCTGTCATATCAAACCAATCCAATTTCATAATCTCCTCTTCCTATTCACTTACCTTCCTGATTTTTTCCATGCTTCGAACGCAGTTCTCGTATAGCGTGTACGGCCACTTTTTTATCGTCAAATTCAAACGTTTCGCTACCAATTTGCTGGTACGTTTCATGCCCTTTTCCGGCAATCACAATACAATCACCTTTTTTGGCATTCGCTATCGCAAAATAAATGGCTTGCTCGCGATTGACAATAGAGTGAAAGTATTCACCTTCTACTCCAGATTCCATATCTTTTAAAATAGCAAGCGGATCTTCACTACGTGGATTATCCGAAGTAAAAATAGGGACATCAGCATATTTGACAGCTACTTGGGCCATTTTTGGACGTTTTGATGGATCGCGATCTCCACCACATCCAATCACGACAAAAATCTTATGATCGACAAACTGTTTTACTGTTTTTAATACATTTTCTAAGCTGTCGGGTGTATGGGCATAATCAATAATAACAGTAAAATTTTGCCCTTCATTCACGAGTTCAAATCTTCCCCGCACCCCTTCTAGCGATTGAACAGCTTTTAAAATCGTTTCAATTGAAATACCTGAAACAAGTGTCGCACTAATCGCAGCAAGAACATTATATACATTAAACTTACCAACGAGCTTCATTTGTACTGGGTACGTCCCATCAGGAGTAACGAGTGTAAACATTGTGCCCGTTGCACTCATCTTAATATTTTTCGCCATGATGTCACATTCAGCATCAATACCATACGTGATAATATGCGCACTTGTCATATGTTCATAATACTTGGAGGCTAAATCGTCACCATTTAAAATCGCGAACTTCGGTTTTTCATGATGATAGGCATTCCCAAGCTGTGCAAATAAAAGACCTTTCGCATTGCGATACTCATCCATCGTATGATGGTAGTCTAAATGATCTTGGCTTAAGTTAGTAAATACTGCTACATCAAAGTCACAGCCATGAACACGTCCCATATGTAAAGCATGTGATGATACTTCCATCACTGCATTTGTAACATTTTCATCAATCATTTTTTTAAACATCGATTGCAAAGTTAAACTTTCAGGCGTCGTGTTTTTAACATCATATTGTTTTTCTTTTATTTTTATGTACATGGTGCCGATCAATCCTGTATTTTTACCAGCCTCTTTTAAAATTTTTTCAATCATATGGGTTGTTGTTGTTTTCCCATTTGTCCCTGTCACACCAATTAAATGAAGCTTATGGGTTGGCTGACCGTAAAAAGCATCAGCTAAAATCGCCATCGCTCTTTTTGTATTTTTAACGATAATGACAGGGATATCATCTTTTACATGGACTTTTCGTTCTGCTAATATCGCCGCTGCCCCTCTATTTATTGCTTCAAGGGCAAAATCATGTCCGTCAACGGTATATCCTTTAATACAAACAAAAAGACTACCTTTTGTAACCTTTCGTGAATCCATTTCGATGGATGAAATCGTAGGATTTTGTTCACCATATACATGATATTGATATAAATATTTTAGTAAAGCTTTCAGCTTCATTGATGCTCAATCCTCTCAACATTTCAGCTTATTGTTTTCACATTCATAAAGAAATGATGTACGTACACATTTTAGCTTAAATCTTAAAAAAGTGCCATAAGGGCTTTTCACCCAAATGATAATAATTGAATGAAAGCCCTTATATTCATTATTCATGTTCATGTTTTTCAGAATTGTTAAAATAAACTCGAATGGTTGAACCCTCTTTAACTTTTTTTCCTGGTGATGGTGATTGATCGACTACGTTTTTGCCTTCACCATTGACATCTAATTTGAAGTTCAATAATTGATTGGCTATTTCTTGCTTTGTTAACCCTATAAGGTTCGGAACTTCTACTAGCTTTGTGTCCGACCATGTATATTCCTTTTCCATTTGTTCTTTTCGAGGTTTAACATCCATTTCACGCAAACTATCACCAATGACCTTTCCTACAATTGGCGCTGCGACCAATCCCCCAAATTGAAGAGTTCCCTTTGGATTATCTACTGCAATATAGACGACAATCTTCGGATCATCGGCGGGGGCAAAGCCAATAAAGGAAACAATATGATTGTTTTGTAGATAAGCTCCATTGACAGCTTTTTGCGCTGTACCTGTTTTCCCCCCGACGCGATAGCCATCCACAAAAGCACCTTTTCCTGTTCCTTTTGCAACAACACTTTCAAGAGCATAACGAATTTCTTTCGATGTTTCTTCTGAAATGACACGTCTTTTCGCTTTCGGAGTTGTTTTATGAACGACTTTTCCTGTACTTGGGTCGATCCATTCTTTTGCAATATATGGTGTATATAACACGCCGCCATTAATTGCCGCAGATACAGCAGCAACTTGTTGAATAGGTGTAACCGATACACCTTGGCCAAAAGCCGTAGTCGCTAATTCAACTGGTCCTACTCTATCCTCAGAAAATAATATACCTTTTCCTTCCCCTTGTAAATCGATTCCTGTTTTTTCGCCAAAACCAAATTTTTTAATATAGTTAAAAAGGGTCGATGTTCCTAATCTTTCTCCCAATTCGACAAAGCCAGGGTTACAGGAGTTTTGGACGACCTCTAAAAACGTTTGATCTCCATGACCTCCTTTTTTCCAGCACCTTAAAGTCGCTCCAGCCACCCTTGCAAAGCCGGGGTCGTGAAAATGCTCTTGATCTAAATCAACTTTTTTCTCTTCTAATGCTGCTGCTAACGTAATAATTTTAAAGGTCGATCCTGGTTCATAGGTGCTCCAGATCGGCAAGTTGCGGTTATAAACTTTCGGATCAACATGTTGATATTCTGATGGATGAAAGTTAGGGCGAGATGCCATTCCTAATATTTCCCCATTATTCGGATTCATTGCAATTGCAATCATCCCATCTGGAATATATTTTGCTTCAGCTTGATCTAATTCCCGCTCTATAATTGCTTGTATATTCGCGTCGATCGTTAACTTTAAATTTAATCCGTCAATGGGCGGTGTATATTCTTCTCCTTCACCTTGCATTCGCCTTCCTTTTGCATCAGAATAAAACTTGACATATCCACGCTTCCCCTTTAATTCATCATCATAATACAGTTCAAGCCCTGCTAATCCTTGGTTATCAATACCCGTAAAACCCAATACGTGTGACAAAAAGCTTCCATACGGGTAAAATCGCTTCGTATCTTCCGCGATATAAATTCCTTGTATACCTAATGCACGAATTTCCTGAGCTTTTTCGTAGGAAATCTTTCGACCCTCTGGATTGATACGAACACTTGCTGCATTTTTGGTGAGAAATTGGTACGCTTTTTCTTCAGACATATTTAAAACTTCCGCTAATTTTTTTGCTGCTTCAGATGGATTTTCAATTTGCCTAGGTACAACATATACGGTTGGAGCGCTAACGTTTGTTGCTAGTTTTTTTCCATTCCGATCTAATATTTCCCCGCGCAGCGGTTCAAACGGAATGTTTCGACTCCATAAATCTTTCGCTAATGATGTTAAGCGATCCCCTATAATAAACTGAACATAGCCGAGACGAACATCGATGATCAAAAAAACGAGAAAACCGATCAATAACACAATAACGAGACGTCTTCGTACCGTTACGTTTGACACCCTCATTCTAGTACTCCTCTCATTCAAGCTCGTTAAAAAAATATATGCCCTGCGAAGCCATGATAGAACAAGCTGTCATGTCCGCAATATGAAATAAAAAAGCTTGACATCTATATAGCCTGTCAAGCTTTTTTATTTCTCTTCAAACTGAACGAAACGAATTCCTTTGAGGGCAATGTCAAAATAGAAAGGAAATATGTATCCTAATGCTTATCATTGTTCCTTTTGATCTTGTATTAAATCTGTTTTCTTAGTCAGTTTGACAGTTAATGAAGCTTTATTTTTGATTTTTGTACCAGCTTTTATACTTTGTGTTTGTACGTATCCATTTCCTTCATAATCCAAATCGAGATCTAAAATGGAAGCAAGTTTCCACACATCCCGAAGTGACCATCCAGTAATATCTGGCATTGTGACTTGACCATCTGTTTTTAACAATATTTTTTCATTGGCAATGACTCGTGAATGGGCTAGTGGATATTGGGCTATTACGGTTTTCCCATCTCCTAATGTAATCACATCCATTTTTTGCTCCATTAACTGCTCGGAAACTTTTTGAACATCTTGATTTGAAAAGTCTTCGATCAAAAAGCCAATATTCATTTCAGATTTTTGTCGTGTAGTGTTGTGATCCGGCTTGACTTGTAAATATTCTAAGCCATTTTTCATCACTGTTTTAAAAATTTTCGATACGGGAGCTGAACCAACCTCCGTAGGCTTTAATTTCGGTTGTTGAACCGCCACATAAACGAGTAGCCTTGGGTTATCTTTTGGTGCCATTCCTAAAAATGAAAAGATATAATTTTCCCTGCCCGTTAAATACTTACCGTTCTTCCCTGCGATTTGTGCAGTCCCTGTTTTCCCCGCAACTTCATAGCCTTCAATTTGGTATGGCTGACCTGTACCATTCTCAGAGCTGACAACCGTCCCCAATATATCCCGAACTTTATTGGCCGTTTCTTTGGTGATTGGTTCTCGAACAACGATCGGTTTATTTTCTAGCAATACTTCACCGTCATCAGGGTCTACTACTTTTTCAATAATATACGGTTTCATCATTTTGCCGTCATTGGCTATTGCCGTTGCTGCCTGAATCTGTTGAATCGGTGTAACTGCTGTCCCTTGTCCAAAAGCCGTTGTTATTTTTTCCACTTCATATTGGAAGTTGATTTTACTCGTTCCTTCATTCGGGAGATCAATTCCAGTTTTTTTCGTAAACCCGAATTGCTCTAAATAATGATAGAAGGTATCAAAGCCAAGCTTTTCCTTTGCGATAATAGCAAAGGCAACATTTGAGGAACGCTGCACTCCTTCATCAAAGGTAATCGTTCCCCATCCTTTATTATTGTGGTCTCGTATAGGCTTTGATCCTTTTACCGGATACGTTCCCGATCGGTATTTTTCATCCCCTTTATATACTCCTTCATTAATGGCTGCGGCTAAGGTAAAAATTTTCATCGTCGAACCTGGCTCATACGCATATGAAATGGCATCATTATAATAATTGACGATATTTCGCTTATTTGGATCAAAGCTTGGTCGTTGTGTCATCGCTAATATTTTTCCAGTTTTTGGATCAATGACAATGCCAATCATTTTTTGAGGCTGATATTCCTTTTCCACCTCATTCATTGCATCTTCTAAAAACGTTTGGATCTTTTGATCAATTGTTAAATAAACATTCGCTCCATTATCAGGTGAGACGATCTGATCATCGCTATTAGGCAGTTTAAATCCATAGTGATCTTGTTCGTACTTGACATAGCCATCTTTTTCTTGCAAATATTTATTTAAGTATTTTTCAATGCCAAGTTTTCCTACTGTTTTTCCTTGATCATTTTGCGCAAATCCGATCACATTTGAAGCAAAGTTTCCGTTCGGATAAAAACGCTTCGTATCACGAATAAATCCGATTCCTGGCAGTCCTAATGCCTCGATCTCCTTCTTTTTTGAAAAACTTATATTGCGGCCATTTGTTCCAAATTCTACTTGTTTTCGGTCTTTCGTTAAAATCGATAAAACTTCAGAAACATCCATATTTATAAGTGGAGCAAGCTTTTCAGCCGTTTCTTGCGGATCCACTACATGCTGCGGGTGATCAGGATCTGTTGTTAATGACTCATCTAAGACAGCTACTAACGTAAATGTCGATGTATCTTGCGCCAATACCTCGCCATTCCGGTCTAATATGTTGCCTCTTTGAGCTTCTAATGTAATTTTGTTTTCGTATTTTTCCTGAGCTTTGACAGCGAGCAATTGTCCATCCACTTTACCTGTTATTTGTATGTAAAAAAAGCGTACAAATAAGACAAAAAAGAGCAAAGCAAATATTATCGATAATATTGCTGCTCCTCTGTTCATGTTTTGGTTTTTTTTCATGATGATCAGTCCTGCACACCCTTTACATGATTAGGATTTAATGTTAATCCTAACTCTTTAGCTTTAGACCAAATGCGTTCTGGGTTACTTAACTCTTTTTTTTGAATAAGGAGGTCGTGATTCATTCTTTCTTGTTCCTTTACTTTCATTTCAATAGCTTGAATATCCATATTTACTTGATACAATTTAACGTAATTAGACACAATGAAGATCGATCCGATTAAAACGATGAAAAGAAAGATCATAAATAATATTTTTTCTCCCAATGTGAATAGCGGCCTTTTCTTGACAATGACTTTTTCCTTCACTCTACGCTTTGATTGCTGCTCTTGATATTGCTTTTGTCTAATTTTAACGGCTAAATTACTCAATGTTTATGACCTCCTATTTTTCTAATTTTTCCGCGATCCGAAGCTTTGCAGAACGAGCTCGAGGATTTTCTTCGATTTCCTTAATGCTTGGAACGATCGGTTTTTTTGTAATAATGCATATATCCGGCTTATACTCATCAGGGATCACCGGTATGTTAGGAGGTAAATGAGCGGTTTCAGCTGCCTTTTTAAAAGCTGCTTTACAAATCCGATCCTCCAATGAGTGAAAGGTTATCACACAAACTCTTCCTTTTGGTTTGAGTAATTCGATTGCTTGTTCGATCGCTTCTTCAAAAACTTTTAGTTCATCATTGACGGCAATTCGAATGGCCTGAAACACTCTTTTAGCTGGATGGCCACCCGTTCTTCTTGCAGGGGCAGGAATGGCTTCCTTAATAATATCGACTAGTTTCCCCGTAGTGTTGATAGGTCCTTTTTCACGAGCAGCTTCAATTTTTCTTGCAATTTGCTTTGAAAATTTTTCTTCTCCATACCGAAAGAAAATGTTCACGAGTTTTTCATATGGCCATTCATTCACAACCAGATAGGCGCTTAATGATTGCTGCTGATTCATTCTCATATCAAGAGGTGCATCATGCTGATAGCTAAAACCTCTTTCCGGCGTATCTAATTGTGGAGAAGAAACTCCTAAATCAAAAAGAATACCGTCAACTTTTGAGATTCCAAGCTCCAATAGCTTTTCTTTTAAATAACGAAAATTGCTTTGAATGATGGTGACACGATCTTGATAAGAAGCCAGCTTTTCTTTTGCATATTGAATCGCTGTTTCATCTTGATCAAATGCGATCAAATGTCCTTTATTGGATAATCGAGAAACAATTTCAAAGCTATGACCTGCTCCACCTAGTGTACAGTCCACATAAATACCATCAGGGTTGATGTTTAATCCCTGGACTGCTTCTTCTAATAAAACCGTTTTATGCTGAAACATGGCTGTAACCACCTTTTATTCATAACCGATTTGCCTTGCTATCAATCATTTCTTATATATCAAAATCAATCATATTTTCCGCAATTTCTTCAAATGATTGTTCTTGTTCCTCTACATATTTTTCCCAAATATCTTTACTCCATAGTTCAATGCGATTGGAAACTCCAATGACAACACATTCTTTTTCTAATTTCGCATACTTCAATAAAGGCGCTGTAATGTTTACTCTTCCTTGCTTATCCAGTTCACATTCGACAGCTCCAGAAAAGAAAAATCTAGTGAAAGCGCGGGCATCTTTTTTCGTTAAGGGGAGAGATTTTAATTTTTCTTCGAGGGATTTCCATTCGTTCATAGGATAACCAAACAAGCATTGATCTAAGCCGCGTGTTAAAATAAACACTTCACCGAGACCTTCACGAAATTTTGCTGGAATAATAATTCGACCTTTCGCATCAACGGTGTGATGGAATTCTCCCATGAACATGTAAAATGTCCCCACTTTCTCACCTTATCTCTCCACATTCCTCCACTTTCCCCCACAGCTTTATTGTACTATTTATAAACATAAAAAAAAACCCTGTTTTAAACAGGATTTTTTTTCATATTTTGACAACCTTATGTTTTCCATTGAAAGTATATGTCTCTTGTTGTAAAAGTTTCAGGAAATCTAAACCGTATTTGTTTAAATAATAAAATATATTCCAAACACGCTCCTGCAATAGGCCATTTGGAGCAAGTGAACACTCAATACGCTTAAATTTATTCAATTCCGCCTCAAATTTTTCATTGACCTTCTTTTTTACAGCATGCTGTATAAAAGAAAGCTGGGATTCGATGAAATAAGCATTTTTTTTGAGCAATGGTTCTAAGCTTTTGTCAATTTCAAGAGCGGCCTCTCTTAATTGTGAATGAATTTGTTCGATTTTTTCTTTCGCTTCTTCAACTAACGGTTCAAAATGTAAAGGCTCCTTTTCCCTTAGCCAATTTTCTTTTAGCTGCTTTATTTTTTGATGGAATATTTCATCTAAAGACAAGTTTAATTCTTCAATATCTGTTTCAATATGTCGTTCTAAAATCGTCATATTAAGTCTTGGAATAACAGGTGGCATATCCAAATCACAAACATGGAAGGCTCCCTTTAATTCTGCCCAATAGGCGATTTCACCAGGTCCTGCAATAAACGCTAAAGTCGGCAACAAAAGCTCCTGCATAATTGGTCTTGTGATGACATTGTTGCTAAAGGAATTCGGGGAATGTTCAAGCCTTTCTTCTAGCTCTTCTTTCGTTAACTTCAAATCTATTTCAGGAATAACAAACTTATTCTGATCTCTTAATAGCAAAAACCGTTCATCATCATAATGAATAAATATATTTGCACTATGTTGTTTCATTTCGATCGTGGGCTGAAATGAATTTTGGCGTAAAAGCTGTTGTTGTTTTTCTACAGCTTCATAAATTTTTTCGTTCTGATGCAATATTTTTCGAAAATGACTTTTTTCTAGCTTGCGAAGCCCTTTATCGGCCGAATTCAATAATACAAGTCCCGAGTTATGGAACAATGTCATCACAATTTGCTCAAAAAATTCAACATATGTACGTGAACGATCTAGTAATTCTTCTAGTATGTTTAAGATGAGATTCGTATGTTCAGTTTCACCGTAAGTTTCGATAATTTCTTTAAACCATCGCCGGCATTTGGACTTATCGATTTCGATATTTGACACCATCTGTTTTTTAAATGGTACTTGTGAAATAGCTTTCTTTTGAATCCTTTCATTTTGATAGACGTAAACGTGGTTAATTTCTTCAAAATCATGATCCTCTCCCGCAATCCAAAAAAGGGGAATTACAGGTACCCCTAGCTGCTCTTGTAGTTGCTTCGCCAAGGTTAAAATAGAAATGATTTTATGTATCGTATATAAAGGACCTGTCAGTAATCCAGCCTGTTGGCCTCCAGCTACAACAACACTTTTCGGGTCTTTTAATTTTTCTATATTTTGTAACGATAAATCAGCTTGATCAAAGCGTTTATGATATTGAAATAAATAATGAACAAGTTTTTCACGCTCGAAATTTCTTACTTTTAGCTTTTCATACCTTTTTTGAAAAACATCTCGATGATGTGGATGATAATCAAAGAATATTTTCATGTTTAACGGATCTGTTAAATAAGCATGAACTAGTGGATTAGATGCAGGAAGGGAGAGTTCCATAATCTCCATCTTTATAACTTCCTTTCTTCGTATAATCAATCGTCCTCACATGAGTATAGCATGGATTTCTTAAAATCAAAAAAACTTTGCTTCATTGGGAAGGGCGCCCTTTTTCTGATTGATTTTCGATCCCTTTTATCGAATCAAACAAAAATTGTACATGTGGAATAGATAGATGCTTTTTCTTTGCTTCTGCTATTATGTACCCTAAGATGGCATCAATTTCGGTCATTTGTCCATTTTCAATATCTTTTAACATGGAAGAACGATTTTTGGCTGTTGATTTACAAATATTTTGTACATAATCCCAATGTTCGCTTTTATTTTTTAATTCTAACACTTGCCAAACTTCTTGGAACAGCTTTTTAGCTATACGATGAAAAAATGGATTGAATACTAATTCACCATTTTGAACACGATAAAGAGCTGTTAAAGGATTGATGATCGCATTCGCTAACAATTTTTTGGCTAAAACGCTATACCAGTCATCAAAAACATCAACGATAAACGATGGATCATGCGGATTAAGCTCGTTGATAATAGTTAATTCATTAGCATGAAAACGACAAAAAATTGTACGGCCAATCCCTGTATGCTCGATCAAATAATGGTCCTTCTTTAATACACCGTGTTCAACAGACCCAAGTATAATGTTATGCATGGATAGGTCTTTAAGAAGCTCAATGTGCGCCATCCCATTTTGTACAAAAATAAGTGTTCGCCCTGAGAGATTTTTTAGTAATTGGATAATTGGGAAGAGCTGATATTGTTTGACGGAAATGATTAAAATTTCTTCTTGATAATCACGATCACTTGTCGCTTTGTTGACATGTATTTGAAAAGGGGACGGTCCTTCCACAATAATCCCTTTTTTCTGCAGCATGATCGCTTGCTCTTTCGTTCTCGTATAAATCGTGACATCATGCTTTTTACTTAAAAAAGCTGAAAATAATAAACCTATGGCACCTCCGCCAATAACTCCAATGTTCATTTCTTTTCACCTGCTTTTTATACTGTATTGTACCATGTTCCCATCCTGTTTTGATCATTAAACATGCTCGTTCATTTCCTTAAAATGTAAACACTAACGATTGAACGTTTAAGAGGGTATCCCTTTCTGCATATCAAAGAAAACGCTTTCTATATTTTGAAACTTGTTTAAATTCAAATTTCAACTGTTAAAAGTGTTAATTTTTTTGTATAATGAAATTGCAAGAAACTTATAATACATGTTCCTTAATGAATCACTATTTACATGATTAAACTATTAGTTTAGAAAAACAAAAAGGCTTCACAAGTGCTTAAGGGGGATTTTTTATGGTAAAAGTTGAACGATTACTTGTTAATTATAAAACATTAGAAGAATTTAAAAAATTTAAAGAATATGGTCTGCAAGAATTGTCAATGCTTGAAGATTTGCAAGCAAATATTATTGAAAATGATAGCGACTCCCCGTTTTACGGCATATATTATGGGGATAAGCTTGTTGCAAGAATGAGCCTTTATCGAATTGATAAAAAGTTTGATCAATATTTTGAACCAAAACAAGACTATTTAGAGCTTTGGAAGCTGGAAGTTTTACCTGAGTATCAACGTAAAGGATATGGAAAAGCACTTGTCGATTTCGCTAAATCATTCGGTTTACCGATCAAAACAAATCCACGAGTTAAATCGGCTGGATTTTGGGAAAAAATGGGCTTTCAGCCGGTTAAATATGATGTGGAGAGAGATCGAGGCGAAAATCCTCTTGTTTGGTATCCAGAAGGTGTTAAGGAGCAGCAAAACTGACCTAAATCAACCACATAAAGACACAAATAATGCAAGCGTTTTCAAACATGATAAGCTCTCGCTCGAGCATAAGTGTCTGCCCTCCAAAGGGCAGACACTTATGGATCAGCCACATTATCATTTTTCTAGTCTTTCTAAATTACCATTTCGATCCATTTGAAACTTCACTTTTTTCTCTTTTTCACTTTCTTGTAAAACAACCATTTTTCTGGCCCGTTCCATGATTTCCATTAGTGAGCGATAATCGTCTTCCACCTCTTGAATATGTTGTTCAAGTGATGTTTTTTCATTTTCTAGCTCCATTATTTTTTCTTCCAATAATTCCACTTTTTTTCTAAGTTGCTCATTTTCTTTTTGAAGCTGCTCAACATTTCCATTTTGCTCTAATTTTTGTAAAAAAGAGATCACTTCCCTTAATGATAATTTACTTTCAGCAGGATTGCATGTCTCCTCCGATCTTTGACTTTCTTTTCCTGTTTTTCTCAATTCTTTCCGCTGCTTTTTGGCCAGCTCAATACCGGTTTTATATTGTTTTCGTACATAGGAATTCCAGCGAAAACCACAAGCAGCAGCCGTTCTGGAAAGTCTTTTTCCAACCTCCTCAAAAGCAGCCAGCTGCGTTTTTCCTTCTCGAATATACCTTAAAACGACTTCTGCTAACAGCAAATCTTCGTCTTGTGTCCAAGCATCTTGTCTCATCGTTGTCATTCATCCATCCCCCCTAACATGCTATTTTATCGAGCCTACCTATTTCGTTTAACCTTTATTTTTATTATATGCTCTTGCTAGAGAAGATAGACTACCGAAAAAGACTTGTTATGAATTTAAAAATTGTTTGACTGCTTGCAAGTGCTCTTCTTTTTCCCACAGTTCGGCACAACGATCAATTTCTTGCATCATTTTCTGTTTTAATCCTTTTTCCCATTCCGATATTTTGATTTGTTTATATGCTCTTAATACTTCTTTATTACTACGAATCGTTTCTCGTATATATTGATACGATTCTTGATAAAAGTTATTTTCAGCTACTATTTTCGAAACAAATCCCAACTCGAAAGCTTCCTCTGAAGAATACCGTTTTGCTGACATGAGCATTGTTAACGCTTTATCATAGGGGAGTTTTTTCAATAGCATGGATGCACCTCCCCATCCTGTCGTAATGGCTAAAGTCCCTTGTATGAACCCAATTTTTATTCCTTTCTTAGCAATACGGAAATCACAGGCAGTCGCTATTTCACAGCCGCCACCTACTGCTGTACCGTTTAACACTGCAAACGTCGGCACAGGCAACATCATCCATTCATATAAAATTGTCCCCATTTTTGATAACATTTTATATGCTTCATCTTTCGTTTTTAATTGATGAAAGACAGATAAATCTCCACCTGAGCAAAACGCTTGCTGTCCTTCCCCAATGATCACCGCTGCTTTTACATGTTTGTTGGATTTGACAAAAGTCATAAATTGCTTGAATTGATCCATCACGTCTTCATCAATCGCATTTCTTATGTCTGGTCTGTTCAGTTTGACTTCAAAAATTCCATCTTTCTTTTCTGTTATTACAACTTTTTCCATTATTACCCTCCTACTGCTTGAAAACGTTCATTACATAAAAAATTATAACAATACAGAACATTTACAAAAAGCTGAATTTTTCATATAAACGAAAGGATCATATTGGGGGACTGTAATATTTTTTCAACTGCAGAGGAAAGGTCAAAACATAGAAAATTCCGTTCTATATTGACTTTGTCTACAAACTGAGAACGCAAGGCCTATTTGCCTTGCGTTCTTTCATTATTTATTCACAACTTCTTTCCCTTTATAAGTACCGCAAGATTTACATACGCGGTGAGCTAATTTCATTTCGCCGCAGTTCGGGCATTCTACCATGCCAGGAACAGAAAGTTTAAAATGTGTACGACGTAATCTTTTCTTTGTTTTAGAAGTTCTTCTAAAAGGTACAGCCATTTTTCCCACCTCCTTACAGCGATATAAGAAGATTATGATTGATTGTGATCTTTTTTAAAAAACTTTGCCAAACTTGCTAATCTAGGGTCAATTTTATTCTTTTGTTCTTCTTCAGATACAATTTTCCAACCTTTTCCTTCTTGAGGTGTGGTTTCATTACTAAACACTTGCAACGGTATTTCCAGGAGAACTAGTTCACGAATGATCGGTGTTAAATCAACGATATCTCCCTTAACCGAGTGTGTGTTTTCATCTGTTTCATCCTCAGTAGGGCTAAAAAGAAATGTTTCCGTTGTGTGAATGTCAAAAGGATAATTCACATCTTCAAGCGTCCGAGCACATGGAAGTGTCATCTCACCACATATCGTTAAATGAAAGGTGATATAAGTCGAACGAATATCTGCCTTCCCTTTTACATGAATAGGTGAGAGCTCTCTCAAGTCTGGATGAGAACGAACTAATTCATCCAATTCAATGCTTTCATCAATTGTTAAGCCTTTTTGCTGTAATTTCAATAATTCATGTACAGACCATTTCAATTCATATCACCTCAAGACAACAAAGGTAATTATAGCCTTCAATCAAGTATTTGTCAATATTTTTTCTTGACGGTATAATAGAAACAACTTATTTAAACTTTAACATAAGTATAGGCAATGATAAAATCGATTAAGGAGTTGCATATAAACTTGAAGGCTGTCGGTATTGTCGTTGAATATAATCCCTTTCATAATGGGCATCAATTTCATTTGCAAAATTCTTTGAAAGAATCGGGCGCAGACGTTGTCATTGCTGTTATGAGCGGTTATTTTTTGCAACGTGGCGAACCAGCAGTTGTATCAAAATGGGCACGCACGAAAATGGCTCTGCAAAATGGGGTTGATATCGTTATTGAATTGCCATATGCTTTTTCCACACAATCTGCTGAAATTTTCGCAAAAGGTGCCGTTTCTATTTTAGATGCCCTATTTTGTCAATATTTATGTTTCGGAAGTGAACAAGGAGACATTGAACCATTTATCAACACAATGGACCATTTAACGAACAAAAAGGAGCAATATGAAAAAATATTAAAAGAAACGCTTCAAAAAGGCTATAGTTACCCAAAAGCTACATCCATTGCCTTTGAAGCCATTACTGCTGATCACAAAAATATGATCGACTTAAAAAAACCTAATAATATTCTTGGATATCAATATATCCAAGCCATACGCGATTTAAAGAGCCAAATAAAACCGCTGACGATTAAGCGGATCGGTGCAGACTATCATGATGAAACATTACATAAAACAACGATTGCTAGTGCAACAAGTATTCGTAAAGCCCTCTTTGAACATAACGATTTATATTCTTTAGGCGAATACATGCCAAATGCTTCTTTTCAAGAACTAAAAAAATACGGAGATACCTTTAGCATGTTTCATCAATGGGAAAATTATTATCCATTTTTCAAATATTCCATCTTAACGAAATCACTAGATGAATTAAACGAAATCTATGAAATGGATGAAGGGCTGCAATATCGGCTGAAAGCAAAAATCCTTAAATCTTGCTCCTTTCACGAATTTTTACAGTCTGTCAAAACAAAACGATATACATGGACAAGGCTGCAACGATTATGTGTACATATTCTTACGAATACAAAAAAGAAAGAAATGCTTCCAGCTTCATCAAGCACCCAAGCCCCATATTTACGTTTGCTCGGCATGAGTCAAAAAGGGCAGCGTTATTTACAGAAAATTAAGAAACATCTATCGGTGCCTATTATTGCAAAACTATCTGCCTTTGATCATCCTCTTTTATCTTTAGATGTGAGAGCAGCTCATGTATATTCTCTCGCACTTCCTGAACCGAAGAGATCCTCCTTCATCATGAAGGAGTATTCAACACCGCCAATTCGATATGATGAAATGGAAAAACAATTTTTATAAAGAACAGCCGTCATTAAACCACGGCTGTTTCATATTTTATTCGAACATCAGTTCAATGTTTGTAAATAATTCACCGCATCATCAAATGTCTCGACAGGGATGATTTTCATGTCACTTTTGATCTCTTTCGCTGTTTTTATGGCCTTATCATAATTGCCACCTTCTTTTGGGGCAAAAAATATTTCGATTCCTTCCTTGTCCGCTGCGACAACCTTCTGTGAAATTCCCCCGATGACACCGACATCACCATTCTCATTAATGGTCCCAGTACCAGCAATTTTGTGTCCTTTTGTGATATCTTCCTCCGTTAATTGATTGTATATTTCAAGCGCCATCATTAAGCCAGCTGACGGTCCACCGATGCTTTTTGTATCAAGTTCAACAGAAGGGGTTGTCATAATTTCTTTATCAGTCATAATGCTAATTCCTACCCCAATTTTTTCTGGTTCGTTTGGAAAAGGAGCTAATTGAATCTTTGTCTTTCTTTCCTTTCCATCTCTTTGGAACGTGATTGTGATCACATCCCCTTCGTTTTTCGATTGTACATAATGGATGAAATCTTCCTCTGTTTCAATAAACTTTCCGTCAACATGTGTAATTCGATCCCCGACTTTCAACTTTTTCGCAGCTGGCATTTTTTCGATCGTTTGCATGACCATGATCCCATTATTTTTGTATGTAATCTGCTTGTTTGCTTTTTTATATGCAACGACGATTGCTGCTTGCTGGGAAGCCTCCATGATATGAATTTGCCTTTCTATATATTGCTCATCTGATTCTCCATCATATTTCACTTGTTCATCTGGAAATACTTCATAATATTTTTGAGTATGTGCCCATAAGTATGTAAACGGATTCGCCCTCGTAATTTTGACAGTCGTTAAGTAAATACTTCCTTCTTCATGATGGCCATTTTCGACTTGAACCATCTGCTTTAAACTTGTCGCCATTCCAGGTTTTGTTACATAAAAGGGTATTTTTACAAAAGTGGATAAAAACACTGCGATGACAATTAAAATAAGTGTACGTATAAGGTGTTTATTTTTCATGAACTTGCTCCTTCCATTGTAAAATCCGCTTGTGAATATGATCTACATATTTTTTTGCCTCTTCTTCTCCAATTTGAATAATTTCTTCTATATTCGTAAACGCACGGGAACTATATTGTTCGACATGTGGCCGAATCATAATATCAGAAGCGATTTTTCGGTGATGAACAAGCTCGTCTTGCATAATATCCAAGCTTTGCATAATGACGTCAAAAATTGTCGTCATTTGGTCATTTTTTTTAACTGGTGATACATCAACAGCAATCACAATATCAGCTCCCATTTCTTTTACGACAGATACTGGGATCCGATCTACAACCCCCCCGTCTACTAAAAGCATGCCATTCATTTTTACTGGTACAAAAATGCCAGGGATCGAAATACTAGCGCGAACGGCATCTGACACAGGACCATTTTTAAAAACAACTTTTTTTCCTTCTTGTAAATCTGTTGCTACAACGGCAAGGGGAATGTTTAAATCTTCTATTTTTTTATTCTTAGTTAATACTTTAATTAAATTTTTGACGCGATTTCCAGCAATAAACCCCATTTTAGGAACAGTAAAATCCAAGTAAAACTTCCTTTTAAAAGCTGTAGCCATTTTATATAGTCTTTCTATGTCAATACCAGCTGCATAAAGGCTTCCGACTAATGCTCCCATACTGCTACCAGCAATGAGATCAACCGGTATGTTGTTTTGTTCTAAAATGTTGATGACGCCTAAATGGGCAAACCCCCTTGCGCCACCAGAACCTAGAGCTAAACCAATTCTTGGTCTTTTTCCCATAGGAGCCTCCTAAATTCTGAATGAAATTTGTTATCTATCATATGGTCTATTTATGGCACCTATACACGTATATTGAGTTATATAAGGTTGTACTAAAAATATTTTTGTGCTCAATTTAGCATAGTAGGGGGCATTTTTCTTGATAAAACTACCTGATAAAACCTTGTTTTTTGCAATTGCCATTTTTTTGTTTGCCGTTTTAATTATTTTGTTCCCAAAAGATTCGTTAAATGCTGCCAAAAGTGGTCTTCATATGTGGTGGAATGTCGTCTTTCCATCACTTTTACCTTTTTTTATCGTTTCTGAACTACTCATTGGCTATGGTGTTGTTCGGTTTATCGGAGTTTTACTTGAACCATTTATGCGTCCTGTGTTTCGAGTTCCTGGTGTAGGCGGCTTTGTATGGGCAATGGGTATGGCTTCTGGATTCCCAGCAGGGGCTAAATTAACGGCAAGATTGCGACAAGAAGAACAAATAACAGCCATTGAAGCTGAGCGGTTAGTTTCCTTTACGAACTCTTCCAATCCGTTATTTATTTTTGCAGCTGTTTCAATCGGTTTTTTTCAAAACGAACAAATTGGGCTCGTTTTAGCCGCTTCTCACTATTTAAGCAATATATGCGTTGGTCTCATCATGCGTTTTTATGGGCGTAAACGAGAAAAAATCTTAGAAAGACGTAAAAAAATTACATTTCCTTCCTTAAAACAAGCATTTTTTTCTCTGCATGAACAACTAACAAAAGAACAAAAGCCGTTCGGAAAAATGCTCGGGGATGCAGTTATTCAATCAATTCAAACTTTGCTCATGATCGGTGGATTTATAATTCTCTTTTCGGTATTCAATAAGATGCTTGATATGATTCATTTCACGAGCTTTTTAGGAAAGTTAATATCTCACTTATTTGAGCTTTTAAACATTCCTAGCTCATTAGGTGGTCCTTTTATATCAGGATTATTTGAAATTACATTAGGGAGTCAGCTAACGAGTGCTGCGGATTCAAACTTATTACATAAAGTCATCATCGTAAGCTTTATTTTAGCGTTTAGCGGTTTTTCCGTTCAGGCACAAGTAGCAAGCATATTAGCAGAAACTGATATTCGATTCCAACCGTTTTTTTATGCAAGAATTTTACAAGGAATCCTTTCTGCGTCGATTGCCTATTTCCTATTTAAACCTCTTTATTTAGAAAGACCTTTTTCTTCGCGCCCGATTATACCTGTCTTTAACAGAGAGGAAGCGCTGAATTGGATGACGAGCTTGTGGAATGTACTTCTCGAAGCAGGTCCTTTCGTTACAATCTTGGCGTTAACTCTTTATTTAGTATTATATTTTCAAAGAACGGTGACAAAAAATGATTAATACGTGTTCAAATATAATTCCTTTTATGAATAGACTTTTCCTATAAACTTAGGTGAGAGAAAGCTCTCACCTAACGCTTAAATTTTTTGTTCAAAGCTTCTTCAACTACTTTCGGTACTAAATCAGAAATATTGCCGCCATATTTGGCCACTTCTTTCACAATACTTGAGCTTAAAAAGGAATATTGATTATTTGTCATCATAAAAAATGTTTCAATATTCTCTTCTAAAACGCGATTCATCGAGGTAATTTGCATTTCATATTCGAAGTCGGAAACGGCACGGAGACCTCGTAAAATAGCATTTGCTTTTTTACTGCGAGCATAATCCATAAGTAAACCTTGAAATGATTCAATCGTAACATTTGGAAGGTTGGAAGTGACTTGTTGTAACAATTCACACCGTTCCTCTACCGTAAAAAGAGGTTTCTTGGACGAATTATTTAAAACACAAACATACACTTGATCGAAGACATTTGCACCCCGTTTAATAATATCTAAATGTCCATAAGTTACTGGATCAAAACTGCCTGGACAAACTGCAATACTAGCCAATTTCATTCCTCCATCCATTTAGATCAGTTCGATAGATTGTAACAGCTGTATGTCCATATATTTCTTGTTTTTTCAAATGTAAAATCCCTACTTCTTTAGGAAGATGAACATCATGACGATGTTCGCAAACAATTGCACCTTCTTGATTCAAGAGATGATGATGTTCAATAAAGGAAAGTATTGTTTCCAATATTTGTTGTTTGTATGGTGGATCTAGTAAAATTAAATCGAACGTAAGTCCTCGTTTCACGATCGCACGCAATGCTCTCTCAGCATCGGTCCGAAATAGTTCCGCTCTCTCCTTCAAATTACATGACAATAAGTTTGTCTGAATCGTTTGAATCGCTTTTTTATCTTTATCAATAAAAATGCAGCGATCCATCCCACGCGAAAGCGCTTCAATTCCTAAACCGCCACTTCCCGCAAACAAATCGAGAGCTGTACCGCCTTGAAAATAAGGCCCAATCATATTAAAAATCGCTTCTTTTACTTTATCTGTCGTTGGTCTTGTTGTCATACCTGGTACAGCTTTTAAGACTCTCCCTTTACAAGTGCCTGAAACTACTCTCATAATTATTCACCACAACTTTACAAAAATCCTCTTTTTTTGCACTTAATATCCTATCATAGAGAAAGAAATGAAACAAATGATCGTTGTTTTTTTATACGAGTGAAAAAGTACGAAATAGACGTATAACGAAAAAACTTTTGGTCATAATGAGTAGTGACAACATCAAGTTGAGGATGTTGTTGCCAACCGCGGAGAAGACTTACGTTTCCCCATAAGTTCTTCCTCCGGTTTCTCCTCTCCCTTTGCCTTCTAGTTTTGAACTATAAAGTTTCAAGACATAGAAGGGCCCTGCAAAAATTTTTGCAGGGTGTTTTTTTTGGCCATCTTTTACTAAGCATTTATTCATGTTAGTATTATAAAATGAAAAGCATGCAATGGGGGAAATAAGATGATACAGAGATTTATCGAGATTGGAGAAGGATATTCAGACATATATGAGCTGATCGAAATTGCAAAAGCAAATAAGCATCGTCTTCTTCATCTTATGGCCTTTCACACCTATATAAACGGCAAGGCTGTTACTTCTTTAGTAGTTGTCTTAAAACCAACGAATCCCGGAGAGTTTCAACCATTATATATTTGTCGAGAAGGAATCCCAAATCCTCATGTAAAGCCAAATAAACGGTTTGACTTATTTAAACAGCTAGCGGATGAGTTGGAAAAAGAAATTATTGAACTTGATGTAAAACCATCAACAATTTATCCAGAAAAAGAATTATTTTACCAACACTTAATCGGAATATTAAGAATGAATCGTTACATTGCCCCACTTCAATAAAAAGCGGAATCCATCAGGATTCCGCTTTTTAAAAATTTTTTTAATCAAGTTTGTAATCATATTCTTTCGCCTTATCTACTTTTGATTCAAACTCAAGCTTTAAAAATGGTTTGTATGATGGTTCAACGTATTTGACAAATGAGTAGGACTTTAACTTCTCTATAATTTGCTCCATGAGTTCCATTTGACAATATAATACTACATATTTCATTTGTTTAGAAACGTAATGAACATTGCCATATTTCCGCAGTGTTTTGACATGCTTTAAGGAATGAAGCCATACAATTAAACCTTGACGTTTCTCAAACATGTTTCATTCTCCTTTTACTTGTTGATCAATCATCCGTTATCATATAATGATCCTAAATAGGAGTGGTTCGATCATGAATATAGATACGATATGGGTGGAGTTTCAAAATTCCTTAAGACAACATCAACAAATTAAATGCTGTTACATCAAAAAAATCAAAGGCTTGCCATTTTTATATATTCAAACATTTCATCCAATTGATGAAAAAAATTAGAAAAATGCATGAAAACCATTTCCGACTTTATTATAAACAATAAACGCTTAACGTACCAAACAGTATTTGTCCGAAAAGAGGAAAATCTATTTGTCTCTTTCGCCATCATTTCCTCAAGTTGTAAATTTATAATTTCCTTTAATTTCCTAAACAATAAAAAAAAGCGAGTGAACTTGCTCGCTTTTTATGACGCTTTACATCCACATCCCCCACCTGATCCGCATCCTCCTCCACAGCTTGACACTGTATCAAAAAATGGATTTCCGGTGGGGACTTTAATATGTTCTGAAACTGCTCGGCCAATCAATACACTGATTTCATCTAATAAAGTCTGCAGACTACGTTCAGCTTTTTTAAATGCCGCAATATGATCATTCAAATCTAATTCCCTTTTTACTTCCCGCATTTCTTTTGAAATTTGTTGATAGTCAGGATGATATTTACCAAATCTCATAACATCCTCATATCGCTCTTTTGTTTTCATAAACTTTTGAATGATCGCTTGAGCCTTTTCATCCTGTTTTAATTGATAAAATGAATGTCTATATTGATCAGCTACCTCTGACTTTAAGATCATTTGAGAAAGTTCTTCCGCTTTATCTAATATACGAACACTTTCCGTCGTTAAGAACAACATGCGAGAGCACACCTCCCTTAATCATTGTATCATGGGCTTCCTTTCATTCACAACTTTCATCACTCTAAAATAGTTACTGTCCATTCCTTCAACATTTGTTTACGAGAAGAATCGTGAAAGACAAGTTCTAATTTCATAACATGTTTTCCTTTCGGTAAGTCTTTTATCATAAATGCAGCTGTATGAATTTTTTTGATTTCTTTTCCATCAATCGTTAATAATAAATAGCCATCCCCTCTCTTTTGACGCCTATTGAAAGTAAAATTAGGTAAAAAACATTCGACATAAACACGATTACCTTTCACTTGATGACGCACCATCATGTTCTCATTAATCGGTTTAGAAACGGCTTTAACTTTCTGTTCCATTATTTTTAAATTGTTGAGTGGAATGATCACTGTTTTTTCTAATCCTTCTGGCTTTGGTTTATCATTCATACAAGCAGACAGGAAAATAAATAAGAAAATAAATAATAAACTCAACCTTTTCATACTAATCCCTCCTATAGGGATAGTTTTCACATTCGAAGCCAAAAAATGTGTGGCATTAAGAAAATAAAAAAACTTGGTTACACACCAAGTGTAAAGACCAAGTTTATGATTATTCACCCTGTTTAGCTGTTAATCCCATCATCCCTAACATCATAGAAATCAGTTGTAAAGACTGGGATAACTCCGATACTTTATGAGGAATCGTTTTTCTGTAACGATTCATCATCTCGATTTGCATATGTTCTAATTTTTCGGGATGACGAGCTAATGTTCGATACCAAATGGGTTGTTCTCGCAAAAACCTTTTTAATTCTGGATTCATTTGTATCATCTCATATATTTCCCTTCTCATAGGCTACATTAATCCTTTCGAAATAAAAACGGGTTTTCACGTTGAATCTTTCGAGTTTGCGGATGTTTTGGACTAAATTTTTGGATAAGTTCTTGAATGGAGGAAATCGCATCATTCATTTTATATAAATTTTCATTCACTTGATCAACATCCATTTTTTGGAATGTTGTTAATAATGAAGTCCATAATGATGACTTCCCATTACTTGATGAACGTTTGGATTCTTTTTCATCTTTATATTTGTCCCATATAGGATCCTGACTCCCTAATAAACGCCAATCTTCAAAAATATCTTTCCATTTTTTTTCACCTTTCCGTACTTCTTCAATAAGCTTCGGATGAAGTCGAATAAATTCTTTAAATTCTTCAATCATGGCTTGCTTATCACTTTTCGGCATTGACTACACCTCCAATAATTTCATTTCCTATTTCTAATATATTGAATGATTTAATAAGGCGTGATGATGAAATAGTTTCTTGTAAGAAAAAGGAATTTACGGCAGGTGTGTTTGAGTGGCTCTAAAACTTGAAAAAGGTACACTTAACCATAAAAATGGAACAAGCCAAATTACGATGCTTGTTCCCAAAGCTTCACAAAATTTTGTGTATAATATTTTTGATAAACTCCAACACCTAAATGCGTAAAATCTTTTTCTAATAATGTTTTCCGGTGTCCCTCACTATTTAACCATCCTTCAACTACAGCAATTCCATCTACATACTCTGCTGCAATGTTTTCGCCAGCTAGTTCAAAAGGAATATTTTCGAATTTTAGACGGTTTACCAGCGTTCCTTCTGATGGAGAATCATGCGAAAAATAGTGATGATCTTTCATATCTTTACTATGATTGTAAGCAACG
The DNA here is from genome assembly GCA_030812955.1 of Bacillus alveayuensis. GTDB lineage: Bacteria > Bacillota > Bacilli > Bacillales > Aeribacillaceae > Bacillus_CB > Bacillus_CB alveayuensis. The sequence goes on along the minus strand of JAUSTR010000001.1, from coordinate 671,702 downwards.
ATTGCTGTTCCTTTGTGCCAAGCGAGCGTATTTAAACCGTGTCTTTTTCGAATAATATTTGTAAGATCAAAAATTTGTTTTTCTTGTCCTTCATCAATTTGTCTTTGTAATTCTCGTGAGATAGGCTTAGCAGTGATCAACTGTCCTCTATACACCATTTCATATGGTTGTTGTTTAATTAATGTTTCTTTGTCTAGTATTCGTACACTTGATAAGCGCCCGGTAAAACGATCTACATAAAGCTGTAGATATACACCATTTAATTTTATTAGTGGACGTGTATTAATATCTTCTTCTGAAAGCTCAAAACGATAATAATTCCCTTGATGCTCGACCGAAACATTTGTGTCTGGTGTAACCGTTGCAAATAATTCCTGTATAGGTTGGCCAATTTTTAAGGGTGAAATATCCACTTCCTCTCCGATCAAGTAAGCTGTTACAACTTTATTTTTGTAAATTCCTATTTGCATATATTGATCAAAATTTTCATTATAAACCCACCATTCATAATCATACGATGACGGTTCTTTCCGATTCGGATTTCCAAACATTTTTTCAATTTCCTCACTTGTTTTTCCAATGATCGATGTCATCTCCATTTTCACTTCTTTTTCCTCTGTGACTTTTTCATCTTCCACTTTTCTGTCTTCTTTTTGATCCCCTACTTCTATATGAATGAAATAAAATAATAAAAATAATAGCAATACGACCGCCATTTTCATGAATGTTTTCAGTTGTCTTCCCCTCAACTTTCTTTTCTTTCTATACGAATATGTCCAATAAGGAGATTTATGAACAACTTTATAGTAGTACAGAAAAATAATTCCTTCAAATGATATGATAACATTGATGGTATAAGATTAAAAATAGACGTCGTATGTAGACAAAGTCTATATAAAGGAATTTTTCAGACTGAATGAAAACTCATGTCTCGAGGCACGAGCCCGATGAGAAGCGGAGCTACCAAATAAGGTAATGAGCATTCGAAGAGGGGGAAGTAACTAAGAATGCGAGCGTTTGCGGGCAGTCTGAGACGTCGTATTGACGTCTAATCTCTATGTTGTTCAATTATTTCTTTTAGGCTCTTTTCTAAAAGATTGTTGCTTTACCATAGCTTTTCGACTGTCCAGGCAAGCGACACGCTTGCTATGTCACGCGTATAGTGTGACGTGAACCGAACAAAAGGGATGTTCGGACAAATGTAATTTGTCCGACGACGTGCTTTGTTCGGTTCATGGACAGTCGAAAAGCAACATAGTTTACGAAAACAGCCTTCTTTTAAAATATTACATGAAATTCAATCGAACTATTCTTGGCTGGATAAGTCTACTAGTGATACCATTCCGACTATTTGCCCATTTTCGACTACAGGAAGGTGGTAAATTTCGTATTGGGACATTAATTGAGCAGCTTTGTCTACACGATCTTGTGGAGTTACTGTCACAAGATGATCACTCATGACATCTGTAATTTTTGTAGATCCTGGATGTTTTTCAGCCATACAACGAACGACAAGATCTCTATCCGTCACAACACCGACTAGCTTGTTATTTTGAACGATCGGAATGACGTCAACATGTAAATCTTTCATTTTGACAGCTGCTTCATAAACATTATCAAGTGGTGTACAATAATCGATATTTGTTGTCATCATATCACGTACTTGCAGCATCATGTACTCCTTCCTTTTTCAAAAATAAATGTAGGTAACCGTTATTATGTCCAATCTTTATAAATCATTGCAAAAAATGTTAATAATTTTTAAAAACATCTTGATAATTATCTTAAGACAATTGCAAGTTTCCATTATTCATACTATTATTAAACAGTAGAGATTACCGCTTACATCATTACTAAAAGGTAACAATAAGCATATAGAGCTTTTAGGAGGGAATACATATGAAATTTGAAAACATTGGTATTGAAGGTTTAACAGCAGAATTGTCGCAGTTAGATGACATTTTAGAAGATTTAGGGTTTGTCCGTGCAGCTCAATGGGATTATGAGCGAGTAACATATGACCGCAAATTCGAGCATAAGGGAGACGTTTTTTATTTACGAATCCAAGGATATGCCATTGAAGGAGATGTTGGCGGTCGTTACGCTTTAATTAAGTTAATCACACCTTTATTAGGGAAACATTATTATCCTCATGGTGTTGAATATGGTGAAGATGAACATTTTCCATCTATGATTGTCGAAACAAGTGAAAAATTACTAAAACAAGCTAAAGAAGAGATTGAAAAAATAAAACAGTGACTTTGAAAGCAAAAGCCACCGCTGCTTTTGCTTTTTATCATTTTGATTGAACAAGTATTTCTCCATAGACATCATAAAACTCTTTGTTTTTCGACCTTCACATACTATAATTTAATTGAATATGTATTGCAGAAAGGGGCCTTGGCTTGACAGCTTTTTTTCGGAAAAGAACAATGATTATTACTTTTTATTTATTATTGCTGCTATTTATAGGGTATTTCATTTTACCCATTTCAGTACCACTTGTCATTGCCTTTATAACAGCATTACTGTTAGATCCAATTGTACACTTATTGCAAAATAAAGGAAAAATTAAACGACATTTTTCTGTCTTGATTGTTTTCTTACTATTTTTGCTCTTAATTACTTTCAGCACATTATTTTTGACGACAAAGGTTATTGCTGAAGTGATTCAAATAGCAGAAAATTTACCAAATTATATTAATGATATTACAAATTTATGGCTTAATATTGAAAAATCTTTATATAATTCAGCCCGTGATCTGCCACCTGAGTTTGTATTTGAAGTGAGCAATCAAGTAGAGCAATTTTTACAGGATACAAAAAACTATTTAATTAGTGCAGTCAATATTGAAAACATTAAAGTTTTATTTACAAACATCCCGAATTATTTAGTAAACTTGCTCGTTTATTTAATCGCTCTTTTTTTATTTTTACTTGATTTGCCGCGATTAAAACTTCGATTTTATTCCCATTTAACGGAGAGCACAGCGGAAAAAGTAAATTTTATGTTTTCTCGACTCTCATATGTTGTCATGGGTTTTGTTAAGGCACAATTTTTAGTTAGTATCGTCATATTTGTTGCTTCATTAATTGGGTTGTTGTTAATTGTCCCTGAAGTAGCATTATTCATGTCATTGCTCATATGGGTGATTGATGTCATTCCAATATTAGGATCCATTATTATTATGGGGCCTTGGACGCTTTTTTATCTACTATCTGGGGATATGGCGATGGCGACAAAACTTGGCATTTTAACAGCCGTATTATTAATTATTCGTCGTACACTTGAGCCAAAAGTAATGGGAAGTCAAATTGGTCTATCCCCACTTTCAACTTTAATTTCGATGTATTTAGGTTTGAAGCTTTTTGGTGTGCTTGGGTTCTTTATCGGTCCTCTTATCTTAATTGTCTACAACTCTGCCCGCGAAGCAGGCATCATTAAATTAAATATAAAAATTTAACAAAAAAATGGCTGAATTGATGTTAAACAATTCAGCCATTTTTTGTATGTGAATTATACATTCATTCAATTATTTTAACGGTTCAGGAGAATAGCTTGTCTCCATGTGATCTTTTGCTCGTTCTTTTCGCGCCCATTCAAAAAAAACATACGCTAAAAAGCTCCCGTAAACTATTTCTTGAATGATTTTCATAATAATTCCGCCAAGCTGTTGATCTTCCATTACTTGCATTTTCGAAAACATTTCAGGTCCTGTTAAATTTAAGCCTGATAGCATATCAGACGGTACGCATAAACTTAATGCTTGTACCCATGCTTGAGGGTTTGAATACGTTTCAAATAATGGAGAAGAAGCAAAAATAATTAATCCACAAGCTGGAGTAATTAAAACACTATTTCCTAAAATATAGGCAATCTTTTTTAATCCGTTAATTTGTTTCCAATTTGGTACATTGTTTAACAAAGGCCAATACATGAAAAATGCTGCAATGAAAATCGTCGTTGTTACGATTGCATGATAAATAGGATTTGTTTTAACAACATCAAAAATTATCGGAACATGGTAAATAGAAAAAAATGTATTAAATAATAGCAACGATAATATCGGCTTCGTAAAAAATGCCATCATTGGCTTTACGATTGGTAATTCAAGAAACGCTTGCCATAGCCATGCTGGTATTCCAAAAATCAATAACGGTGGAACGATTAAAAATAAAATGGCCATGGATGCCATATGGCCCGTAAACGTTATATGACCATATAAATCAAGTGGACTTCCTTTACTAATGTATAGGGCAGCCATCGCTAAAAGAAAATAAACTTTCTGCTTTGTCGGTACATTTTCCGTTTTTGAAAAATGCTTACGTCCTGAACCTATTAAATAAAAATAAACGATCGTTAACAGAACAAGGAATAGGAAAAAATATGGACTCCACATGGCTCGAAATCCAAATATATTTAAACTCATTTCTTTCATCTCCTTTAATTGCCCAGCCATTGTTCATTATGTCCTTTTCACGCTAATATTATACAATGAAAGAAAGCAAATGGCCAATGAACGTTCTATGACAGATTGTTCTTGCAAATCTAAAAAATAAAAAACAATCGGCATTATGCCGATTGTTTTTTACCACCAAACGATTGTTGACATCGCTAATACGGTAAGAAATGCTACAAAAATACCTGAATACATAAAAAACTGTGGTGCTTCGTGTCCCTTATGACTCATGTGCATGAAATAGTATAGCTGAAAAATAACTTGAATACATGCAAGCAAGACAATGAATGGTACTTTAAACCATTCTCCGATTCCTTCATAACCTACCGCTATGAAGGCTACAATGGTTAGGAAAATCATCAGTGCAAAAGAAATGACTTGGTATCTCATTTCTTCTTTATTCTTTTTACGACGATATTCAATATCTACTTTTGGGTTTCCTGAATTTTGACTATTTACCATCAGTTCATCCCACCATTCCCATTAAGTATACCACTGTGAAAATAAACACCCAGACGACATCAATAAAGTGCCAATAAAGGCTTGCAACGTAGAATTTAGGTGCATTATATAAATTCAACCCACGCTTTGCATTACGGACCATCAAAGTAATAATCCATAATAAACCAAATGCAACGTGTCCACCGTGTGTACCGACTAGTGTATAGAATGCAGAACCTAAAGCACTTGAAGAAATGGTAAATTCATATTCATGAACATAATGATTAAATTCGTAAATTTCAAGGGCAAGGAAGGCAGCACCTAAAAGTACTGTAATTCCTAGCCAGAGCTGCATTTTCCCAAATTGAAAGTTTTTCATATGGTACATCGCATACACACTTGTTAAACTGCTCGTTAATAAAAGCATTGTTGCTACGAATACAAGTGGCAGCTCAAAAAGCTCCTGAGTTGAAGCTCCTCCAGCAGTTGAATTTCTTAACGCCAAAAAGGTTGCAAAGAGAGTCGCAAAAAGAACCGTCTCTCCTCCTAAGAATAACCAAAACCCAACAAATTTATTTTTCCCTTCGAGGGTGGCTTTTTCAGGCTGAGCAGGAAATGTCTCAGCCGTTAATTTTTCTTCCACGTGCATTATGCCTTAGCCCCCTTTTCATCCTCTTTTAGCAAATCCTCTTTATGAATATGAAATCCATAGTCATCGATAATAGAACGTAAGAACATAGATCCGAACGTAATCACTAACCCAATGAGAGCTACTGCTAAGCCCCATGAGTAGTCTGTTCGATACATTAATCCTAACGCACCTACGAATAATCCAACTGATATGATAAACGGAAGTATAGATCCGTTCGGCATATGAATGTCTCCAATTGGTTCTGCAGGAGTCATTCCATTCCTACCATCCATTTTTTCCACCCATAATGGATCTAAACCACGTACAAGTGGAGTTTGTTTAAAGTTGTACTCAGGTGGTGGAGAAGCGATTGCCCATTCTAATGTACGCCCATCTTCCCATGGGTCCGCACCAACACGTACATTAGTGCGTTTTGCATTTAATGCAGAAACGATCACGTTAATAACTAATACAATAACCGCTACTGCCATGAAAATTGCACCGATTGAACTTACAAAGTTTCCAGTATCCCATCCTTGGTTCGGTAAATACGTGAACACTCGACGTGGCATTCCCCATAATCCTAAGAAATGCTGAATAAAGAATGTTAAATGGAAACCGATAAAAAATAATACGAATGTTACTTTACCTAATTTTTCACTTAACATATGTCCAAACATTTTTGGATACCAATAGTGAGTAGCAGCTAATAATGCAAATACAATTCCACCTACAATAACATAGTGGAAGTGAGCGACAACAAAGTATGTGTCATGGTATTGATAGTCAGCTGCACCTGCTGCAAGCATAACACCAGTCACTCCACCAAGAACAAATGATGGTATAAAAGCAATCGCATAAAGCATCGGTACTGTAAAGCGAATGCTGCCGCCCCAAGCTGTTAATAACCAGTTAAATACTTTAATTCCAGTCGGTACACCAATTGTCATTGTCGCAACAGAGAAGATCGCGTTCGCTACTGGACCTAAACCAGTTGTAAACATATGGTGTGCCCATACCATAAATCCTAAGAATCCAATTAATACGGTCGCAAACACCATAGATGTGTAACCGAATAAACGTTTACGAGAGAATACTGGAATAATTTCAGAAAAAATACCGAATGCAGGTAATACGAGAATATATACTTCTGGGTGTCCAAAAATCCAGAATATATGCTCATAAATAATTGTATTACCACCTAATTCAGGGACGAAAAATCCAGTTCCAAACAAGCGGTCAAACATTAAGAATGCTAAACCAACTGTTAACGGTGGAAACGCAAATAAAATAAGTGCTGATGCAACAAATGTCGTCCAAGTAAATAGTGGCATACGCATAAATGTCATGCCTGGTGCACGCATATTAATAATTGTAACAAGGAAGTTAATTCCAGAAATTAATGTTCCTATTCCAGAAATCTGTAAACCTAATAGATAAAAATCTACACCATGGCCTGGTGAATTCAATGCCAGTGAAGGATATGAAGTCCACCCAGCATCAGGAGCTCCACCTAAAAACCACCCTAAATTAAAGAATAATGCACCAAAGAAAAATAACCAAAAACCAAGTGAGTTTAAAAACGGAAACGCTACATCGCGAGCCCCAATTTGAAGTGGTACAACTGCGTTCATAAATGCAAACAATAACGGTGTTGCAGCAAAGAAAATCATTGTTGTACCATGAGTTGTTAATAATTCGTTAAAAGTCTGTGCGCCTACGACAGTATTTTCTGGGTACATAAGCTGCCAACGCATTAATAATGCTTCAATCCCACCTACGATTAAATATAAAGTACCAGTGAGTAGGTAAAGGATAGCAATTTTTTTATGGTCTACTGTTGTTAAGTAGTCCCATAAGGTTGCACCGAACCCTTTTTTCTGAGCTAACGTACTCACTTCGCTACCTCCTTTTAGCAGTATGATTATTCTTTCTCAACAGAAAGGCTTTGTAAATATTCAGTAAGAGCATCTAATTCTTCATCCGTTAAATCTGGATAAGTATCAGTCATTTTGTTAGCTGGCTTAATAGATTCTGGGTCTTTTAACCATTTTTTAATATTTTCTTCATTCATTTCTAAAATACCAGCTACACGATCACGATCAGCAAAGTTTGCTAAGTTAGGCGCTGTTCTAGCTTCCTTTGGTCTGTTATCAGTTGGTGATACAGCATGGCAGCCGATACACCCTTTATCTTGGAATAATTGTTCCCCTTGTTTAGCAGAAGCTGTTTGAGCCACTTTTGTAGCATCAAAGTTTTGCATTTTTTCAATCCATTGATCGAACTCTGCACGAGACACTGCTTTCACTTTAAAATCCATTAAAGCGTGAGACGGTCCGCAAAGCTCAGCACATTTTCCATAAAAGATATTTCCAGCTTCTTCAGCTCGTTCAGAATCAATTTTTAACCAAAATTTATTTTCATTATCCGTATTTGTATCCATTTTTCCGCCAACAGCAGGAATCCAGAAAGAGTGTTTAACATCAGAAGAAATTAAGTTAAAATAAACTTTCTCGTCTGTTGGCAAAACTAAATCTTGACCAGTAATAACACCATATCCTGGATATTCAAATTCCCACCAATAAAGGTTTGCACGAACATTGACTACTAACGGATCTTTCCCGGCATTTTCAGCATCTGCTAATGCTTTTTCCATCGGATCTACATCAGCTAATTTAAATGTAGTAACAACTGTTGGAACCGCCAAAATAATGAGAAGTAATATCGGGATAACTGTCCAAATAATTTCCAATTTGTGACTACCTTCTACTTGCATCGGTATTTTGTCGCCAACTTTAGACCGACGAAACTTTAAAACAACAAGAATAAAAATAATGGAAACGACTGCGACAACGATAACCATTATTAACGTACTCAAAATCATTAGAGAGTACTGCTCATCAGCCACTTCACCAGCTGGTGTTAATGTGGAGATAAATCGTTCACCACAGCCTGATAAAACTAGCGTCAGAAGAGCGAAAAGTGATAATAGACGCCATTTTGTCAGCCACTTTTTCATAGCTAAATCATACCCCTCTTTCTACCTTAATATCCACATAGTTGTGATGAAGATAATGATGAATTCCTTCTATATTGAAATTCTTTAGAAAGAATTACAACCAGAATTATTGAATCGTGAAAACTACCATAGCTACAAATAAGATGGTCAAATAATTTAAGGAATAAACGAACATCCACTTCGCCCATTTCAAATCATCTTTTGCCTTTAATCCGGATAAGGATAGTATTAACCATCCAATATTTAAGATTGTTGCAAGAATGATAAATCCAAAACCTAGACTATATAAATAAAATGGCAATGGCAATAAACATGCTACCCAAACCATCATTTGGCGCTTTGTCATCCCAAAGCCATGGATGACAGGGAGCATTGGGATGCCTGCATTCCGATACTCCTCGCTTCGCTTCATCGCTAATGCAAGAAAATGCGGAGGCTGCCATATGAACATGATTAAAAATAACACCCATGCAATAATCGTTAAGTCGGTAATAGCAGTCCATCCAATTAGTGGAGGAACCGCTCCAGAAATACTACCGACAACAGTATTTATTGTATAATGGCGCTTTGTCCACATTGTATAAAGGACAATGTAGGTAAAGACACCAATTAATCCGATAATTGCAGATGTGATAGATGTCATTGCGAGAAATATGGTACCGATTAAAATAAAACTGAATCCAAGTGCCAGCACTTGAACGGGTGTCATTCTGCCAGTCACGGTTGGCCGTGATTTTGTTCTTTCCATAATTTGATCGATATCACGATCATAAAAATTATTGATGGCGCAAGATCCAGCAATAATAAATCCAGTCCCTAATAGAGCAAAAATGACACGATCTATATTGAGAAGTAAGCTATTTCCGCTAAAATATAAAGCTAACCATATTCCAGTAAAGGTTGTGATTAAATTGGAGTTGACAATTCCAATTTTAACCAGAGCTAAAAAATCCTTCAACAACGAAGTAGAAACGACTACTTCTTGTGGCTGCTCATTTTGAATTGCCATTTCCCCCCTCGTATTCGACATTTATTTACCTCCTCTATCGTTCACGTTGGTACCAATTTCTTTGAAGGCGATTTCACTTTACAAACATCTTACATTATTATCATAAATAAATCGAGCTTTCAAATAAATATTCAATTAGTATTTAACCATATTTCACCGTTTTTTTGTGTACAAAACATGAATAAAGTTTGTCGAAATTGTGAAGCGGTTAAAATAAAAAAAATATAGCGTTATAATTAATAAGAATGTGTGATTGGCAAATGAGGAAACTATCCCTTTACTATTTCTAGCAAACTCCCAATGAAGATTCAAGCTTTTTACAAAACTTTTTTCATTTGTCATGTAGCCATGATCCTATTCATTGTAACCATGAATCTAACATGATAAACGTAAAAAAATGATAAGAAAGGTGAATGAACTTGCAGCGACTATTAAAAATTCTGTCTGTTGTGACAACATTTGTCATGTTATTTGTCCTTATTGGAGGTGCCCTCGTCACAAAAACTGGATCCAGTTTAGGCTGTGGAAGGTCTTGGCCTTTATGTAACGGGCAGCTTATTCCTAATCCAATCACTTTAGAAACATTCATTGAATTTTCGCATCGACTTGTAAGTGGTGCAGCTGGTTTTCTCGTCCTCTTTCTTTCTATTTTAGCTTGGAAAGTGATTGGTCATATCCGTGAGACGAAACTGCTCGTAATTTTGTCTATGGTGTTTCTTATTTTGCAAGCTTTAATTGGAGCAGCAGCTGTTGTTTGGGGACAATCAGATGCTGTGTTAGCTCTTCATTTCGGGATTTCTCTCATTTCTTTTGCATCTGTCTTTTTATTAACATTGCTTATTTTTGAAGTAGATCAAAAATATAATGCAACTAAGTTATCTATTGGGAAAACGATGCGTTTTCATATTTTCGGAATTATTATATATAGCTATTTGGTTGTTTATACCGGTGCTTATGTGCGCCATACAGGATCAAGTTTAGCTTGTCCAAATATACCTTTTTGTAGCGACCGAAGTATTTTTCCTTTAACATTTCATGAATGGGTGCAAATGGGACATCGGCTCGCAGCATTCAGCATCTTGATTTGGATCGGGATTGCTACGATTCATGCCATTAAACATTATAAAAATCAACGAGTTATTTACTGGAGCTGGATCGTTGCTTTTATCCTCATCCTTCTTCAAGCTATTTCCGGTATGCTCATTGTTTATACAAATTTAAATTTAATTATTGCTCTTTCCCATGCTCTGTTTATTTCCCTTTTATTTGGGGTTTTAAGCTATTTAGTTTTACTTGTAAGCCGCTCGCAAACATGATGAAAACGGTGCAGCTGCCTTAGCTTGCACCGTTTCATTATTATAGGCAATTCATGTATTTATTTTTTCTTTAAAGCTGTTTTCGTACCGATTGTTTATGACAGTCGAAAAGCTGTTGAAAGGCAACAATCTTTTAACATAGAACCTTCTTTAAAAACAGCATCTTTTTTAAGTAATCAATGGGCGTACAGGCAACGCTTTTCCTACCTCTTTCAAAATCAGTTCATCCGTTTCTTTATCAACAAAAATAGTAATCGTCCCTTTGTCATCTTTCGTACGAATTAATCGACCTACACCTTGTTTTAAGCGCAAAATCATATATGGAAGGTCCACTTCATAAAACGGATCTTGAACTGAATTTCGCTTTGCTTCAAAAACCGGGTCATCCGGCGGAAAAGGTAATGACCAAATGATCACATTTGATAAAGAAGGTCCAGGAATATCCAATCCTTCCCATAAATGTACAGCTGATAATACACTTGTTTCATCCCTTTGAAAGGTTGCAATTAATTGACTGATTTCTTGGTCACCCTCAAAAAGCATTTGAAACGGCATCTTCATCGTCATTTCTTTCCATTTCTTTAAGTCCTCTTCTGTTCGGAATAAAATCAGTGTCCTTCCAGCAAATTGACGAAGTAATGAATGAGTTCGATTTATTCTATCCGCTTCATCCATTTTTTCAATTGTAATTTTCATCTGTTCTTCATATTGAAATGGTGATGACACAGTGAAAGATAAATAGTCTTTCATTCCTAAACTCGTTGCTAAATAAGTAAACGATTGGTTTTGGTCTGATAACGTGGCTGAAGAAAAAATATACGGGAGCTTTTTTGAAAATATATGTTCAGCTAATATTTCCTCTACTTTTTTTGGCATAATCACGAACGAAATATCCTCTTCTCCTTCAAGCCAATCGATTGCGTAGTTGTTCTTTAAAAATAATTGTAAGGCGTACTCCATCTGATCTAAATATTCCTCTACAATCGACAATTCATATTGATCAATCGTGTATAATTCACTTTCAAAAACGAGAGCTTCCCCAATTTCTGATATATGTTTATATAATTGATTAGCTAATGATATCACTTCTTTCGTACGATGAATCTTACGGCGACTTGAACCTTTTACAGCTTCTGAATGTTCATGTAAAATATCAAAAAATTCATCATGAACAGCTAATGTGTCTTCAATTAGTAAAGCAAATTCTTCGCGAATATCATTCGCTAATAAACGTTCTAAAAAAAACTGCAGCGTTCCTCTTTTAACCCGGTATGTCAACGCTTTTTGGGCAGCAAACTCGAGAAGATGGCCTTCATCAAATACGACACAGCTATGTTCAGGTAAAAGCGGAAGCTGTCCTTCTCGTTTTCTCGCATCCATTGTCCAAACGTGCTCCATATAAAAATCATGAGAACAAATGATTAAATCTAATGCTTTGCGATAGTGTTCACGAGTTAACATTAAGCCGCATCGATGTCTTTTAGGACAAGAAAAACAATCTTTAAACGGATCCCAATTAATCTCTTTCCATTCCTCATTCGTTAAATGCGGAAACTGTTTGCGATCACCATAAGGATAAAATGATTGCATCCCTTTCGTTTCATGCACAAAATTTGGCAATGCTTCGTATACTTCATAAAATGGATCGTATCCCGTTTCTAAAGCTTTGTCCAATTTTTCTAAACAAAGATATTGCGAATTCGATTTAGCAAGACGAACATCAATCGATAAATTTAATGCGGCTTCAAGTTTTTGAATATCTCCCTCCTTTTTAACGAGCTGCTCTATGAGCGCTTCATCCGCACAAGCAATAACTGCTGGCTTCCCAGTATATCTTGCATAGCAAATCGCATACAATAAATAAACAATCGTTTTTCCAGTCCCTACTCCAGCTTCAGCAAACATTACTTTTTTTTCTTTAAAAGCTCGTTCTAATTGAAAGGCCATAAAAATTTGTTCATCGCGGAGCTCAAACCCTTTTTCTGGCAAAATATCATATAAAACATCACCAACCCATCGGTTTAAGGCTACATAAAAATTTTCATTTTTTGATATAGAAAATGGTAAACGTGCATGCCCCATCACAGTACCTCCAGTTACATCTCTTCATCCTTTTCATAAAAAAGCAAGGCTGTTTTCGTAAACTTTGTCGCTTGCCTGGACAGTCGAAAAGCTATCGTTGTAAAGCAACAACCTTTTAGAAAAGAGCCAAAAGCAAAAAATGTGGCTTTCCCTTTGGAAAGCCGTATATCATATAACTAAATATTATTCATTTTTGAGCGGTGTCTCAAGTATAAAAGTGTTTATTAATTGTTGTTCAGCTTCTCGAATGCTGCGTAAAACCTCTTCATGCGTATCATGTTGAAGAAGGTATATATATGATTTTTTTAAAGCCTGCAATAATAGTTGGTATTCTTCATTAGTCAGCATATTTTTCACTCCATTCCCTAAAAATCGGAATGGTGTTATTATATGCCAATTCGTTTTACTTTATATCGGTTATCTTTTTTGGTGGTTTAGGTCCCCAAAATTGATAATAATCCGTCCGTATAAAACCATTAAATAGTTTTCGCTTTTTCGTCGCTTTTTTTCCATAATATTTTTCGAATTGCTGGTGAGAAGTTAAAATATAGATGGACCATGTATCTAATAGCGAAAACGCTTCCCCCATATCTACATACATTTTTTCTACTGCTTTTCTCTTTCCAAGTCTTTCTCCATAAGGGGGATTGCTGACAATGACACCATATTGCTTATGAGAGCGAAAATCTTTTACTTGCATTTGTTTAAATTGAATCAGATCTCCAAATCCAGCTTCAAGTGCATTGTCTTTTGCGATTTGAATCATGCGATGGTCAATATCCGTTCCAAGTATATCAAGGGGTTGATCATAATTTGCTAAATCTTCCGCTTCCTCTCTTGCTCGTTCCCAAATCTTCTCATCCATCCATTCCCACGTTTCCGAAACAAACTCTCGGTTAAATCCTGGTGCTATGTTTTGACCAATTAATGCCGCTTCGATAGGAATGGTGCCAGAACCACAAAACGGGTCAACAAAAGGACGGTCAGGTGTCCAATTCGTTAGCATCACCAACGCAGCAGCCATCGTTTCTTTAAGAGGTGCTTCTCCCTGATCTATTCGGAACCCCCTTTTATGCAACCCACTCCCACTCGTGTCAATGGTTAAGGTTGCGACATCTTTATGTAATGAAATTTCTATTCGATAAAGAGCTCCTGTCTCCTCTAACCAATCCCTCGCTTTCTTGTATTGTTGTTTTAGCTTTTCAACGATTGCTTTTTTTACAATTTTTTGGCAGTCAGGAACACTGGCAAGCTTTGATTTTACTGATTTCCCGATAACAGGAAACTGCCCATTTTCAGGTATATATCTTGCCCAATCAATCGCTTTCGTCTGTTCAAATAATTCTTCAAACGTTGTTGCTTGGAATTCAGCCACTTTGATTTTTACCCGATCTGCCGTACGTAACCAAAGGTTCGTTCGACAAATGGCTTCTTCATCTGCTTGAAATGTAATTTTTCCATTGTCTACTTCACATTCATACCCTAATGCTCGAACTTCTTTTGCGACGATCGACTCAATCCCCATTGCTGATGTAGCAATTAACGTAATCGGTCTCGACATATTTTCACCCTATCTTTTATCCTTCTAATAAACAAATGGAAGAACAATCCATGTCCTTTTCACCATGAAAAAACTCTCCTTTTATTAGGAGAGTCAACTTGTATAAACATATGCAGTTTCCGTCCAATAACGTTCTGTAAGCCATGTTTTGTACCGTTGTACTGCAAACGGAATTGCACCTCGTACTTCGGTGGTAATCATCTATCTACAGAAGCCAAAACTTCTGTCCTTCTCCTCGTTCATTTCCTCAGAGAAGGTGCCCCTACCATCATTTGGGTTTCTCGCTCGTGGGGTTTACCGCGTTCCACTCTTGTGATTTCTCACAAGACTACGTCACTGTGGCACTTTCAGGATACTTATGCCATATCCTTAAGGACTTAGGCATGTTCTCCGCCGTCAGCTGATAAACAGCTGCCCTAGCTTATGGTTTCGCTAGGCACGATCACTACGGGCATCTCAGCACCGTGCGAGCATGGACTTTCCTCTACAAGCCTCAAGCTTGCAGCGATTACCCGAACGTTATTGAATCTGCATTATGTAGTATAATCAAAACAAACATCTCTTTCAAGTGTCATTTTCTGTCATTATTCATACAATTTGCTGCCAAAAACATGTTTTTCTAAATTTGATAATCGTTTTAATATATCAAAATTCGTTGTATTCACTTGAGTTTGATTTTGTTTTTTATAAGCATCTTCTAGTTGTTTCTTTAAACGTAAATTTTCTTTTTGCAGCTCTTCGATTTCTTGATGAAATGTTTCATAGTCTTTAATAATCATATCTAAAAACTTGTCAACTTCTTCCTGATTATATCCACGCAAAGATGTTTTAAACTCTTTTTCTAATATTTCTTTTGCTGTCAGTTTTAATTTATCTGAAATCACATTATTTCACCTCATTACCATGAGAAATATCTAAATATTATTTTTTCAAACTTCTTGATTAATGTCAATTTATTCTTAAAGAAGAGTCAGCTGTTCCGTTTTCTTTTCTCAACCTTAAAAAGAGGGGCTGTTTGAAATCAGCTCCCCCTGTCCAATCCTTTTAACGATACATTGGGCCTGGGCCCATGCAATTGTAATGTTGATGGTAAGTTTGTTGAGCTACAGATTGAGTTTGTGGATAATAATGTAAATGTTTATACAAATGATGATTGACGTTTGTCGTATGCGTTGGATGAATATGAGGAACAATAGTTGTTGAATATGTGTGGTTCACACAACATTTTGTTGGATGTACAATTGGTGCCATCATATTCGGTCTACAATGCAAGGTAAAAACTCCTTTCCTTCAATTTCTGCCTTACACTAATAGGCTATGAAGAAAAGGGTGTACATGTACTAATATATTTACCTAATTTTAAAGAAAGGCATATAGTGATTGTTTAAAGTTCGTAAAAATGAAAACCGTAATAAGCAATACAATAAAAAATAAGTAAAATATTCCTTTGTACATTCTCCATCCTACTCCTATTGATCATTTTTTCACACAAACTTTATTTTATAATGTCTGTCGTTTTTTGTCATTCTAATTTTTCGTTTTTCATAACATCGCTTATTATCCAAAATTTAGATATTATTTTTCTCTAGAAAATGAACAAATCTCAACAGTAAAGCTTACTGTTGAGACTGATTCTTTAATTTTTGAAGTAGACGCTGTTTCCTTTTTGATAATTCCTTTACATATTTTTCTTTCTTCTTACTGTCTTGTAGACGATCGTTTGTTAAAAGATGCAAGGCATCATTCGTTTGTTTTAATGCAAATGGCAAATTTTTTTTAATATGCTCATAATACTTCGCTAATTCAATATGAGCATCCAATTTTAATAAATCATTCGGCCCACGTATGATCTCTTCCCATAATAAAACCGCTTTTTTCAGATCTCCTTGTTGTTTGAGCAAAAAAGAAAGCTCATATTTTGCCTTCCATTCATGTTTAGAACCATTTATTGAAATGTTCGAGAACAGCTTAAAAGCTGCTTTTTCATTACCTGTTGCTTTCAACCATTTGGCAATTTCAAATGACTCTTTTGGATATTCAGAAGCATTTAATATTAGCTTGGAAAGATGGATATATAACGTAATTAATGAGAGAACATCTTTTTCATTATGCTCAAATATTCCACGGACGACATCAGGATGTGGATTTTGCAAAAAATGAAAATAAACAATCGGTGCTAAATAACCAGGAATGTCCCGTTCTCTATTGATTTCAAGCATTTCTTTTTCCACTACAGCTAATTTGACCGCATCAAGCTCCTCTTTCCATAAACGTCTAGACGCATGATATAAATCAAAGTGTCCGAATGCCGGTAGCTTCGGTACCTGGTTGCGAATAAACATATGCCTTGTCTTTACTTGAGGCCAATCAAAAGCTTTTCCATTATATGTTACTAATGTTTGAATATTGACTTCGCTTAAAAAGCTTTGGTATAAAGCTACTTCGTGTCCAGGAGCCGGTAAGAAATGCTGTTTTATAACGACTTTTTCATCTAAAATACGTGCATGTCCTAACAAAAAGATCACATTTCCTGCTCCACCTTTTAATCCTGTCGTTTCCGTATCAAAAAAGAAAAGTTCAAACGGCTGATGCCCCTTAGACGATAATGGGTGCTCAAGCTGTTGTTCATTCCATGCTTGAACAACATTTATTAATTCACCGAGCCGATAACGCCCATGTTGAAAAGTTAGCGGATATTCAACCTCTCGTACGATACAATATTGTCCATCAAAATAAAATGGGCTTGCTTGAAAGGATTTCCATTCCTCTATATAAGGAACCGCACTTTCTTCGCTTTTTACCTGTTGACTGACGTTGTTCAATTCCTGCTCTTCTTTCGAATGAACGAGATGTCTTTTCAAACGCTTCAATTTGTTCGCTATTGACATGAAACCGCCTCACTTAATTGCTTTAATACTTGTATTGTTTTCTCTTTTATGAAAGGAGCTTGAATGTCCGTTCCAATACAAGATGGGCAGCCTTCTTGGCATCGGCAGCTGTTTACAAACGAAACGGTTTCATTGAATATTTGATGCATATGTTCAAAAACCTTTTTCGATAACCCTACACCACCAGGGTAACGGTCATATAAAAAGATCGTTGGTTTTTCATTGTGTATTGCTTTCATTTGTGGGACGACGTGTAAATCGCTAGGATCACACATGACATGAATTGAGGCAACATACCGAAGAGCATAAGAGATGCCAAATAGTATGTTCTCTAGATCCTTCTGATTTGTCTTACTCGAAAATTTTTCCGTTAAACTTACCCAACAGGCTGTTGTATGCAGTTCTTCTTCTGGCAAATGAATTGGACCAGAACCGATATTTTCATGTGTGTCAAATTTTATTTTTTTAAAGATCGTTGCTTTTGCTAAAACCATAACATCTCCATAACCGACTTCAATCGTTTCAAAATAAGCTTCTTGATCCATTTCTAGCACTTTTAATTCAACGGCTAAATTCGCATCTGTAAAATAATTTACTTTTACTTCCCTAACATATGCCTTTTTTTCTTCCCAATCAAGCTTTTCAACTTGATATTGGACTCCTTGATGTAAATAGATCGCTTCTTCATGTAGTAATGTCAAAGCACTAAAGCGATCCATTTCGCCAATTACCTTAACAGATTGAGCAACTGTTTGATCAATAATCACAACATTTTCTTGTGAAGCTGAGCGCAAGGATATGTTGTGGGCTGGAAACGAATCGTTCATCCAATGCCATTTTTGTTGATGATAATAAAGGACTTGCTCCTCTGTCAGGAAATCTAATATTTCTTTCACTTGAACGCCGTCAAATGTTTCTCCATCCTGAAATGGAAGCTCGAATGCAGCGCATTTTACATGATCTACTAACACAATTAAATTATCAGGATTTATCATCGCCGTTTCTGGATTTTGTTTAAACAAATATTCTGGATGCTGCATGATATACTGATCTAATGGACTTGAGCTAGCAACGATGATAATGGCCGCTTCTCCTTTTCTCCTTCCAGCCCTTCCTGCCTGCTGCCAAGCACTCGCAATCGTACCGGGATATCCAGTCATGATACAAACTTCTAATTGACCGATATCGACGCCAAGCTCAAGGGCATTTGTACTAACAACGCCTTTTATTTTTCCTTCCCGCAAACCTTTTTCAATTTCTCTACGTTGTTTTGGCAAATAACCGCCGCGATATCCTTGAATGGTTTTTGTTCCTAATTGTTTTTTCAGAAGTTCTTGCAAATACGTTAAGATGATTTCAACACGTACACGGCTTTTGGCAAACACGATCGTTTGAATATCATGCAGCAAAAATTCCTTGGCAATTTCCTTTACTTCAAGGGTGGCGCTTTTTCGAATGTTTAAAGGTTTATTAACAACTGGGGGGTTATAAAAAATAAAATGCTTCCGACTACTAGGTGCCCCGTTATCTTGAACTAGATGCATAGATGTCCCTGTTAATTTTTCCGCTAATTCCTTTGGATTAGATATCGTTGCCGAAGTGCATATGAATTGCGGTTCACTGCCGTAAAAGCGACAAATTCTTTTTAGACGTCGTATGACATTGGCAACATGACTTCCGAAAACCCCCCTATATATATGCAATTCATCCAAAACAACATACTTTAAATGTTCAAATAATGAGACCCATTTCGTATGATGAGGTAAAATCGCGGAGTGAAGCATATCTGGATTTGTGATCACAATATGTCCTGCTTTTCTCACTTTTTGACGTACAACTGCTGAAGTGTCGCCATCATATGTATAGGAATGGATTGGAAGCTCTCCCATTTCCGCAATAAGCTCATTTAACTCCGCTTTTTGATCTTGTGCTAATGCTTTTGTAGGAAATATATATAATGCACGTGCATTCGGTTCTTCTAATATTTTTTGCAGCACTGGCAAATTATAGCATAGCGTTTTCCCCGAAGCTGTTGGTGTTACAGCTACAAAGCTGCCCCCTTGATAAGCAAGATCAAAAGCGGTTTTTTGATGTGTATATAGTTCATGAATTCCTCTATTTTGTAGAGCAGCCTTTAATTTCGGATGAAGCGTTTCAGAGAACGGGACCGTTTTCGCTTCTTTTTCAGGTATCGTATACCAATGAACGATTTGATTTTGAAAGCGTTCATCCTCTTTAAGAATTTCGATGACTTCGCTAATCGTTTTTCGTTTAAACATGGAAGATCCTCCTCATAACTTCTTCTTCCTATTTTAGCGAATAGACGTTCGTAATGAAAGAGTAAAAACTCCTTGAAAAAATATATAACCGTTTCGGTGAAAAAAATAAGCAGACCTATAAATATAGACCTGCTATTGATTCTTACTTCACTTTTATGTCAAATACTTTTGCTGTCCCTCTTTCGACTTCTGAAGGTGCTTCCATTAATAATGTTTCGAACGCATCACCGTTTGTAACAATTATCGGTGTAATCGTGCTTGCTGCTTTTTCTTTAATAAGGGTTAAATCACATGTAATTAATGGATCCCCAACTTTTACTCGATCTCCTTCTTTGGCATGAGCCTCAAAGCCTTCACCGTTCATATTAACCGTTTCAAGACCGATATGAATTAAAATTTCCGCACCTGTTTGCGAACGTATTCCAACGGCATGCTTCGTATGGAATAATTGAATGATTTCACCTTCTACTGGTGAGACAACAACCCCTTCTTTCGGTTCAATCGCGACTCCATCTCCCATCATTTTTTGTGAAAAGACTGGGTCTGGAACATCTTCTAAATGAATTAATTTCCCTGAAAGTGGTGCATATACGGCTTCTTCCTTTGCCGCTTCCTTTTTTTCTCCTTTTTTGAATCCAAATAGTTTTTTAAACATATTCGATTCCCTCCCATGTTTTTATCACTTATTTTTTCTTTTCCACAACCGTTTTATTTTTATATCAAAAAGAAAAGGCATGATGAAATAACCCAAATTAATGGGTGATATTTCACTCATGCCTGATCGAATCAGTAACACGTACGGTTTATGATGATATCTTCATTAAAACATATTTTTCATCATTTAGCAATACTAACGTCTTAAAATCTTCATGCATATAGTAAATATGAAAAATCCTTATGGAACAAGTTATAAAAGTCATCGAATGAAAAAGGAGGAATTTTCTTGGTTGAGAAAAAGGGAAGTTCAAATGAAGAACAATATCCTGATATCCCCTCAAATTTAAAGTATTTACAAGAATCGATTGACCACTTTTTCAATTCCACTTCGATAAAAAATTTATTTGAGCATTTTGAAAAAATAGTTTCATCATCACTTCCTTTTCCCCACGTATCAATCGATTCTTACGAAACGGAAAATGAATTTATTATAAAAGGACATTTACCTGGGATCAAAAAAGATCAGATTTTGATTGATTTATACGAGCGATATTTAACCGTTTCAATTCAACATGTGGAGGATGTAAAGGAGTTTGATGAAAAGAAAAAAATGACACATTACGCCAAAACAATGGGAAATGTTTCGAAAACCTTTTTACTCCCATATCCTGTAAGTGAGGAAGATTTAAATGCTTCATTTCGTAACGAACAATTAATTATTACCATCCCTTTAAAAAGAAAACGTATCTTCATTGAAGAATAAAGAATACTTTTTTGAACATTGTTATTTATAATGTGTAAAATGAAAAAATAGAATTAAGCTCTCAATTGAAACAACTGCATAATTTTTTCGCCATCTAGTGATTCTTTGATTCGCTTCATGTGCTCGTTAATAGAGTAATTCAAATGCTCTTTATTCATCATTGATGTTAAGTTTGTACGGCGACAAATGACCTTATCACAGACCCTCACTAGAAAATCAACATCATTCTTTAACAGAACCGCATAAACGGAAATGGAAAACAGCTGATCGTAAAGATCAGCTGTTTTTACATAATCAAGATACGCGTTTCCTGTTATCTAGAATGAACTTTATTTAGATTTAAAAAATTATCTGTTATATGAGAAAACCACCTTTAAGGCAGTTCTATACGCAATAAAGGGAGACAAGTATGCTTATATAAAACGTATAGAAAAACGAATAGAACATTTGTTCTTATCGTTTCTTATATAAATTTTAAATATCTTTATATGATGGTGTATTTTTCTATAGAGGACTTATCTAAAATTTACACTTTTATAATTTACTTAATTTAATTAACGTGCTAAAACATTAATCTTTATACCATAATTGTAGCTGAATGTTCGTCTTTTACATTCTTATCAACAATTTTTATTTCTAAATCTAAAGCACGCGCAAGCTTAAGAAGAGTTGATAATTCTGGTACATCTTTTCCGTTTTCAATCCTAGATATTGTTTTTTGGGCCACTCCTGTCATTCTTGAAAGATCACGTTGAGACAACTTTTTCCGATCACGTGCAGCCATTAATTTACCTACGATATCCAATAGAAAGTACTCTTCCGGATCATGTTGTATTAACTCTTTACGGAGATCGTCAAAAGATTTCATTTAAACTTTCCCTCCTTCTTGGCAAATTTGCATTCAACATAAGAATTATATTTATTAGAATCTCTAGAGGTCCCGCATTACTCTTACGACCGATTTATCGGTCGCAGACGTCATTGTGTACGATTGATATATTCTTCTTTTCGTTGTTCTGCACGCTTAATTTCAACACGTGGAGTTTTGTTTTGCTTTTTTGGGAATACGTTAGTGAAAACAATTGTGTCGCCTTCAAAATAGAAGAATAACACCCTATGGTCATTAATTCTAAGTTGCCAAATGCCATCTGTCCCCGTTAATTTCTTAATATCTTTATGTGAGACGACACCAGCATGAATAAGTTGACCGTTTTCTTCTAAGTAGTTCATCATAATAATTGTTTTCCTGTAAGTTTCCTTATCGTGCTTTTGTACTTCAAGAATCCAATCGTAAACAGGTTGACGTCCGCGACCATCGGTAAAGAATTCTAACTTCATTTGTCGCGGTTCCCCCTCTACATATTATTCATTTCCTATTCAAAGTGATAACATTCATGTTATCGATTAAAATCATGATAACACGAATGTTATCACTCGTCAAACATTAATGAAGGAGCTGATACTTTTATATCCCATTGATTTTTATAGAGAGAAATTCTCTAAAAAATGGGCAGTATCATATAAAAGTTTTTCTAATTGGAAACCACAAAACTCATCTTTTTTGTGCAAATTTGTGATGAAGGTTGTATAAACGGATAAACCTTTCAATTTAGCTTTATCACCTGGTTTGCCATAATCATATGCAGAAGCACTATTTCGATAGGACTATTCTCTATGACTATGAGTCGCCCTTCAGCTTTTTAACTCTCTATAAGCCAAATTTAATACCGCAGGCTCAACTCTCTGAGTGTGCACACTCCCTTATCCTGCATTAAAAAATCTGCATCCTTCGCAAACAGATTTTTGGTGCTCACGGAAAAGACTCTGTATCTAATATATGTTTTAAACCATCCTGGTCAACGATATTCATTAATTTCTAAACAAAATGAACTTCTGATTATGCTTGTACAGTGCAACCGTATAACGTTTCCAATAAGATTCAATTTCTACCGCCTTACCTAGATGTGCTTTTGTCTCGTTTACAAACACTTTAGGTACATGAGAAGATGTATATCTCCAATCTAATTCTTTCACGTCAACGTGAGCGTGATGATCTTGCTTCAAGCATTTATCGAAAGTTGCATAAATATCAATTGGGAGGAGAAAAACAATTCATTTACACATTATCACAATCTGAAACGAGTTATTTAGAACATATGTTATCGTACGAAATTGAACATGCGATGAAATCTAGTGATTATAAACGTGTTTATCAATTAAATGAATTATATGAATTGTTGTAAAGCTCAATGAGTAAAATCAAAAATACTCTTCCTAATCGGAAGAGCCATTTTTTTTCGTTGCTTCCATTGTTTGTTTATACATTTGATAAGAAGTGATCGCTGCTCCACCCGCTATTATGCCATTGGCTATTCCATTTACAGAAAAGCCGATCGTGACAACACTCGCTAAAATTCCTGCAAAAATGATAATCCACACAATCATCCAATTTTGAATAAATGGTGTCCGTTTTAATGCATACCCAAGAATCATTAATGCTGGAACTACGATGACGAGTTGAGGATGGACCACAACTTGATTAAAAAGCTCATTAAACACCCTTTCTCCTCCATTCCCAGTTATGCTTTAAACATTTGTGTCATACCTTTAAATAGAGAGCCCATTTGATTCATCGTATTCATCACTTGTCCAGCTGTATCAAACATTTTATTCAAGTCTAGATTTCCATCTTTATTTTTAAATGAATTCATCAAATATTGAATGCCCGATGGCTGTGGTTTCATATAAGGAAACGGTTTTGGATATGGACTTGGATAAGGATGGTGAATCGGTGGAAAAGGCTGTGATGAATAAGGATTTAAAAATGGACTTTGATGATAAGATTGCATCGGGCTAAAATGCGGATACTGTCTTATGAAGTGATGTATGTTTGGATACAACATGATCAATCCCTCCAAATGAATCTCGACTATTTATAAAATATGCACGCGAATAAAATCGGTGATATGTCAAATTTTGTCGGAAGCTTCAATTTTTAAGACAAGTTGAGATATTAAAAGAACATGTTAACATTATATTAAAAGGATAAAGGGGGATGTTTTATGAATTTCTTATCATTAAAGGAGAAATTTAAAACGGAAAAACAATATGAGGCGACATCTGTGCATGAATTGCTAAACTATGTAAAAAAATTATACCTATCAAATGAAGTAACGATTTCGGAATATCGCCAATTGGTGAAATTACTTGAAACAGAAGGTGCCCGAAACCCAGAAGAAGCGGTATAAATGAGCAGAGAGAACCCTCTCTGCTCTTTTTTTAGGCTCTTTTCGCAATGAATGTTGTTTTAATATAGCTTTTCGACTGTCAGGCAAGCGATACGCTTGCTATATCACGCGTGTAGCGTGACGTGAACCGAACAAAAGTCGATGGTCGAACAAATGTATTTTGTCCGATCACGTGCTTTGTTCTGTTCATGGACAGTCGAAAAGCAATAAAGTTTACGAAAACAGCCTTTTTTTATCATAAATTTGCTGTGAAATGCAAAAAATAGAAAGGATCATTTTGTCCAAAAGTTTTTTCATAAACAAGGAGGAGTACAATAGGTCGAGGAAAAAGCTTTCAACACAAAAAGAAAGGACACAAATCCAAAGTGCCAAATCATGGTATCCCTGTACAAGGCAAACATACAAAAGATGTTGAATTTTCAATTGATACCTCTAGCAGCAATGGAAAAAAAACTATATCCATTCAAATCGATGATGACTCTCAATAGAAATCATATCGGAAGGCCCGTTTCACAATCAAATGCGGGCTTTTTTAAGTTCTTCATTTCTCTATTTTCCCAAATATTCATTTTGTTTTTCAAGCGCTTGAAGTACACTTTTTAATACATATTCGGCAGACTCTTTTATATCTTTAAACCTTTTTACACTCGTTTCACTATAAAAGGATTGAATGGCCAATTGTTCAATGTGATGAGCGGTGTTTTTTATTTGCATTGGGAAAATATATTTTGGATTTTTTTCCTCTATCCACTTCAAAACGTTCTTTTCCCACACAATGATATCGTGATGTAATTTATCACAAAACGGCTTTATTTCATGGTAAAAGTCATATACCTTGTTCAATTTTTTTGTTTCCGCAAATCTTTTGTCACTTTCACATACTATTTTTAGCAATTGAGAAGTCATTGCTAAAAGCTGCTTGTACTTCAATTCTTGTCACCTCGACATGTATCATACCACAGGAACATGCAGATGAAAAATCATAAAAAGGAATGGATTTTTTAGTAGCTTGGATGAAAAGATACTTTTTTGGAAGATGTCATATCCTTTTTAGCTGGCGGTTTTAATGGAACTTCTTTTACACAGACCTTCATTTCGCTCATTGTTTCCTCATATTTCTCAATGCGGTCTATGATCACTTCATATTGCTGCTCCATTTTTGCACTTCCCTTTTGATATATTAAGTGTTCTAATTCTTCAAGCTTTTTTTCAAGCTCCTCAAGCTTTTTGATCGCCTCTTTTTTCGTAATCAACGAATTCATTATACATAACCTCCTTTTTGTTTAGTATTCTTGTACCTTTTGGCAATTCCTTCACACATGACAAAACTAGTCTTATTTCGGCAAAGAAAGCCTTTTTTTGAAAGATAACCTTTCACTTTGTACGTAAACTGGGCCATGATGTCCATTTCACTTCATTTCTGCCAACGTGCCATAAATTTATCAAGCAATGGTTCGAATGGAAAAATATCATTTATCAAATCATATAGTTAGGAGGTGAACATGTTATGAAAAAAAGCCAATCACAAAAAGTAAATAAACATAAAGAAGAGAAAATGAGAGGATATGGAAACAAAAAGCTAGAAGGGTCAAATCGCCCATCAACCTAAATCAATTCGTAAAACAACAAGCTTGTCGAAGACGTTGACAAGCTTCTTATTATTGTTTTAAATACTCTTGAAGCATACACCATAGACGCAGTTGTTTTTGCTTTTTTAAATACCATTCCGTCACTTCGATTTTTTTCGGAATTTGAAAAGAACGAAAAAATTTTTTCAACGGCTGACCATGAAACCATTCTACTTTTGGATCGTCCATATCATGCGTCACGATCGGATATGTCGACCGCAAAAAAGGAGTTTCTCTCTCCAAGCATGTATGTAAAAATTTTTCATAATCAAATCTCGAGCCTGTATGCGGAACAAATGTTGAAAACAATCGAAATTTTTCATAATAAAGGGGATGAAATAAAAGTGCGGCTAAACATCTCCCAAAATGGATCCTTTTCGTTACATTTCTAAAATGATAAATAGAACAACCGTATAATTTACCATCTAATGTTGGAAAAATAACGGTGCTAAAATGAAAAAAATCTTGGAACATATATAAAAAACTATGGAAAACGTTTTTTACAAAATCTTTCTGCTCAATGACTGGCTTTTGAATGATATGCTGCTCATTTATAATGAGAGCGCATAAAAGCCTATCGTCATTTTTTTCTGCCAAATACCGTTCCCATTCTTGAATCATAAAGGATGAGACATTGAAATAATGTAATAAAGGAAAAAACGATTGATTATATTTCTTTGAATATTCATACATCAATAATTGGGGATAGGCATCAGAAAAAATGAGCCAATTAGCCTTTTCATAAGTTAAAAAAAGCCATTGCCTCATTTCGGCTGATATGGCTTTTTGATACCAAGGACCAGCTAAGTCAGTCATACACCACCCTGCATTTCTTGACACCATACTTGCTAAAAAAGCCCATTTAATTTCTTTATGTCTTTCATAAAAATTCGCATAACTTTCTGTACGCGAAATATTATCGATATTCCCTTTTTTCGTCCTTTTTTCAATTTGTTCGATGATTTTGTTTTTCATCAATGAAAAAACCTCCCAACCTATAAACATGTCATACTTCTACGAAATTTCTGTTATGATATAATTGGTTCTTCTGTAAAGGAGGGAATATGGTTGAATTTTAAATATCCAAACGGAAAAGTTTATAAACCAAAAGTTGAGCATACTTGGAATAGACCAAAGCAAGTACAATATAGTAATCGTGGTATGACCCTAGAAGAAGACCTTAATGAAACGAATCAATATTATCGAGACAAAGGTATTGCTGTCATTCATAAAAAACCGACTCCAGTACAAATCGTATCTGTCGACTACCCAAAGCGAAGTGCTGCTGTCATAAAGGAAGCTTATTTTAAACAAGCGTCAACTACAGATTATAATGGAGTATATAATGGTAAATATATTGATTTTGAAGCAAAAGAAACGCGGAGCACTACTTCTTTTCCATTGCAAAATATTCATGAACATCAAGTCAAACATATGGAAGCCGTCTTAAAACAAAATGGCATTTGCTTTCTAATTATACGTTTTGCAAATGCTAATGAAATATACTTTCTGGAAGCTGAAAAATTGCTGCACTTTTGGGCTAGAAAACAAAATGGCGGAAGAAAATCAATTTCAAAAGCGGAAATCGAAACATATGGATATAAAATTCCTCTTGGCTACCAGCCGAGAATTGATTATATTAAGGTAATAGAACATCTATATTTTTAAGTTCGATTCCTTTTCATATTAATGAAAGGTTGGAATGACATGAGTGAGCAATATAAATCAAGGGAAGAACGAAGAAGATTACAGCAAAAAAAACAGAAAAAGAAACAAAAAAAGAAAAGTAGTTTTTTGAAAAAGATTTTGATTGCCTTTTTGTTCATTGGCATTGTTGGCATGATTGCAGGTGCTGCTACTTTAGCCTACTATATTGCAGGTGCACCTCCACTCAACGAAAACCAATTAAAAGGCCAACTTTCATCAAAAGTTTATGATATGTACGGTAATCAAATATATGAAATCGGAACGGAAAAAACAACGTATGTTAAAATAGACGATATTCCAGACCAAGTCAAAAACGCCTTTATAGCAACAGAAGACGTACGCTTTTACGAGCATAACGGAATAGATCTCATCCGTTTTGGTGGTGCAGTGATTGCAAACATTCAAGAAGGATTTGGAGCTGAAGGAGCAAGCACCATTACTCAGCAGCTTGTAAAACTTTCTTTTTTATCACCTGAAAAAACAATTCAACGTAAAGTTCAAGAAGCATGGCTTGCTTTGCAAGTCGAACAAAAGTATTCCAAAGACCAGATTTTGGAAATGTATTTAAATCGTGTTTACTATCCAGGCAACTATTACGGGGTTGCTCGCGCTGCGGAAGCCTTTTATGGCAAAACATTAGACGAATTATCATTAGACGAAGTGGCCATGCTAGCCGGAATGGTGAAAAATCCGCATGGTTATAACCCAAGAGAAAATCCAGAAGCAGCCGAAAAACGCCGCAATGTTGTGTTAATGCTTATGGAAAAGCATGGATTTATATCAAAAGAAGAAGCTGATCAAGCGAAGCAAAAATCGGTTACTGCATCATTAGTAAATCCGACAGAAAAATCTAATCAATATTATGCCTTTATTGAACAAGTCATTGAAGAAATACGCGAACATCTTGATATTGACCCTAGTGCTGCAGGGTTAAAAATATACTCAACGTTAGATCCTGATGCACAAAGCTATATCGAAAATTTATTAAATGGTGATCAACTAAATTTCCGAAATGAGCATCTTCAAGCAGGAGTCGCGCTATTAGATACAGAAACAGGAGAAATTCGTGCTATTGGCGGCGGCCGAAATCAGCCAATTGGAGGATTTAACTATGCCGTTGATACTAAGCGTCAACCAGGTTCGACGATAAAACCTATATTAGACTATGGTCCAGCCATTGAATATTTAAAATGGTCAACATATCATCAAATCGAAGATGCTCCATATACCTATTCTAATGGAACACCTATTAATAACTACGACAACCGATACAAAGGTTGGATGTCCATTCGTCAAGCATTGGCGGACTCAAGAAACATTCCAGCATTAAAAGCATTGCAAGAAGTTGGCCTTGATCGCGCAAAGGAGTTTGCCGAAGGATTAGGTATAAAACTTGATGAAATTAGTGAAGCCTATGCGATCGGCGGATTTAAAGAAGGTGTTTCTCCGCTTCAAATGGCTGGTGCATTCAGTGCTTTTGGAAATAATGGAATATATATTAAACCACACGCTGTTAAAAAAGTAGAATTAGCAGATGGTACCGTTATTGAATTATCCCCAGAGCCGGTAGAAGCCATGAGTGACTATACAGCGTTTATGATTACAGATATGATGAAATCAGTCGTTCAATATGGCACTGGTACGCGGGCAAATGTAGCTGGACTTCATATAGCTGGTAAAACAGGTACAACTAACTTTACTCCTGAGGAAAAACAAAAATATAACGTGCCGAAAGGTGGAGCAAAAGATAGCTGGTTTGTCGGTTATACCCCAAAATATACGGCTGCTGTATGGACCGGTTTTGAGAAAAATGATGAAAAAATGCACCTAGATCGAATCGACCAACGTTTAGCTAAAGACATTTTCCGAGAAGTCATTAAACACGTCTCAAAAGGAGATCGTTCAGATTTTAAACAACCGAACAGTGTTGTAAAGCTTGCCATCGAAAAAGGAACAAATCCAGCAAAGCTCGCTAGTGAATTTACACCGAAAGATATGATTACGTATGAATATTTCGTAAAAGGAAAAGAACCGACGAAAGTATCAAATAAATATCAACAAGTAGATAAACCTTCCGATCTGCAGGTTAGTTATGATGAGAGAGCCCAAGCTGTTACAGTAAAATGGCTATATGGTGAGGAATTCCTAGATGATGTCTCTTTTGAAGTTCGATTAGCAATAAACGATAATAACTACAAAGTAGCAACAACAACGAAAGAAATGGTTTATACCGTTTCAAATGTAGAGCCAGGAAATGTTTATAAATTCCAAATCATAGCCATTAGGGAAGGAAATCGAAGTGATCCTGCTGCTGCTTTGATTGAAATCCCGATTATGGAAGAACATATTGATGAAGAAATTGAGAAGGAATTAAAGGAGCTATTACCTCCAGAAAACAATGATCAAACACAAAATGAAAGCCAAAATAGTAATACAAAGGAAAAAGAGAAAAAACAGGATGAATCAGGAAATAATAATAGCGAAAACAATAAAAATAAACCAGATAGTCCTATAGAAAACGAATCCAATACCTCCAATATAGAAACGCAGCAACAAGCACCGCAACAAAGTGAATAATGTTTCATAAAAATAGCGATCACCAATCATTGGTCATCGCTATTTTTTTTAGCTTGTCAAGTGCTTTTCGTTTATGGAACAGTTTTTCCGTTTCATGAAATAACTGTTGCAATTGAATAAAGGAGTGGTATTGTTCAGGCTTTTTCATGATAAATTTTAGTCTTTCTTCTACATTTACCGGTTTATAATTGAATTGTGAAAGCGGTTGAAAACTTAATGTTTGCACGGGTTGGTTGTTTAACCAATGAATAAATAACATATAGAAAGAAAGGCTTTGCAACATCTTATGTCGATCAGCTTTCCCTTTACGGTTTTGAAACGACTCTTGAATACTTTGATCAAGTTTTTTCCAATATTTTAATAAATAAGGAATGGACGTTTTCCAATTGTTCCACGGCTTCATAGGAAGCTTGATTTCGTTTCGATCGCAAAGATCATAAATAAATGGTGATTGTGCTAAATTTTCTTCCAAATCATCATGTATTGTAACAGTAATTTCTGATAATCCTTCAAAAAAAAGAGAATTACGGAAATCATTTGGAAGCTTCACGCTGATCTTTTTTCCCATTTGCCACCTTTCCTTTCATTCGTTTCTTTCCTTCTCGGCATAAATGAAGGAGTGGACAATGCTCACATTTTGGTGACTGTGATTTACAATGATATCGACCGAAGAAAATTAAGCGATGATGAGTAATTCCCCATTCCTCTTTCGGAATTTTTTGCATTAACGTTTTTTCAACTTCTAATACAGAATCTTTATATCGACATATTCCAAGACGTTTACTGACACGTTCAACATGAGTATCAACCGCAATAGCAGGTTTACCGAAAGCGACCGATATAACGACATTGGCAGTTTTTCTTCCTACACCTGGGAGTTTCATTAATTGCTCTCGTTCATCTGGAACCTTTCCATTAAATTCATCGATTAACATTTGGCATAATTTCTGAATATTTTTTGCTTTATTACGGTATAAACCAATGGAACGTATATCTTGCTGCAATTCTTCAAGGGAAACAGCTAAATAGTCTTCAGGCTTTTTATATTTTTCAAATAAACGCTTCGTCACTTTATTGACTAATGCATCGGTGCATTGGGCGGATAAAACGACAGCAATTAATAACTCAAATGGATTGCGATGAACGAGCTCACAATGAGCATTTGGAAACATTTCAGCGATCGTATCTAAACATTCGCGAATTTGCTTTTTCGTTAACATTACCCTCACCTCTTCCCAAAAAGCTCTTTTCTAGAAGATTGTTGCTTTCTTTTATAGCTTTTCAACTGTCAGGCAAGCGATACACTTGCGATGACGTGAACCGAACAAATGTCGATAGTCGCACAAATGTCAAGGGCTTTGTTCGCTATGACCATCTCTTTAAACAAACGAAATGGAGAGTTATGACTCTCCATCTAGCCAATTATAAAAAGGAACAATTCGCTTGTATTCTTTATTCGTTTTTTCAACATTTGTTCTTTTTTGGGAGCTGCGAAAACGCTTAGCATGTTTGCGCGCTTGATCAATTGTTTGAATCCCGTTTTTCTTCCATTCAAATAAAATACGATCAATATAGCGGAAATTCAACTTTCCTGATAACACTGCTTCACGTAATGCTGCCATAATAATATCTGGATCATGATGGTCTTGATCAAGCCAAATCGATAATGTTTCACATTCAAATGGAGATAATGGACGACCAAACTCTTGCTCAAATATTGTGTACAAATTTTTCTCGTCCACTTTTGAGTCCTCTTGTTTTTTTGATGTTTGCAGCAATTGATATAGCTTTTCCCATAATGGCGCTAATGAGTACTTTTCATACATAATAGAATTTTGTTCAAATTCCTCAATGTAAAGAAAACCTCGTTGAATCAAATGACGCAACAAATTAGCACATGTAGAGGAAGAAATAGACATATGTTCCGAGAGCTCCATTGGTGTCGGGAAATAATTTCCATTTTGCATATAAGAATGAACTAATAAAATAAGGGTAAACTCTTGTTCTGTTAAGCCTAATTTATGATAATTTCGTAAGAGCACAATCGGAATGGATAATACACCTTGCTCTTGATAGGCTACAAACTCCTCTTTTTTCATCCAAGACACCTCAAAGTAAGTATATCATGTCCATTGATAAAATGTTATAACTTAAAAATCAAACGAAACCAAGACTGCCCATAAAAGCTTTCATTCAGTGGACCAATACCTTTCATTTTGGCTTTGTTACAAATTAAAACCCCCAATATTTGGAGGTTTTTAGTTTAATTATGGATATAAACGATTTAACAAACGTGGGAATGGAATCGTTTCACGAACATGTTCAACACCGCTAATCCATGCCACAGTACGTTCCAAGCCAAGGCCAAAACCTGAATGAGGAACTGATCCGTATTGGCGCAGTTCTAAATACCATTTATACGCATCGAAATCTAAATTGTGCTCCTCTAATCTCTTTTTCAACAGTTCGTAATCATGAATACGCTGTGAGCCACCAATAATTTCCCCGTATCCTTCAGGAGCAATTAAATCTGCACATAAAACAACGTCTTCGCGATTTGGATCTGGCTGCATATAAAATGGTTTTAGTGAAGTCGGATAATGGGTAATAAACACAGGTTTATCGAACGATTCCGCGATAGCTGTTTCATGCGGCGCCCCAAAATCATCTCCCCACTTTATATCATCAAAGCCTTTTTCATGTAATAATTGAATCGCTTCATCATAAGTGATGCGTGGAAATGGCGCTTTCACTTTTTCTAATATCGTTGTGTCACGTTCAAGCGTTTTTAATGGTAATGGGCAATTTTTTAATACTGACTGTACAATATGGGTGACGTATTCCTCTTGAATTTTCAAATTATCTTCAAATTCATAAAAAGCCATTTCTGGTTCAATCATCCAAAATTCAATAAGGTGACGTCGTGTTTTCGATTTTTCAGCACGGAAAGTCGGACCGAATGAAAATACTTTTCCTAATGCCATTGCCGCCGCTTCCATATAAAGCTGTCCGCTTTGAGATAAATAGGCATCCTCGTCAAAATATTTAGTATGAAATAATTCCGTTGTGCCTTCTGGAGCACTTCCCGTTAAAATAGGTGCATCTATTTTTACAAAGCCTCGTTCATTAAAGAACTCATACGTTGAGCGAATGAGTTCATTTCGGATTTTCATAATCGCATGCTGTCTTTTGGAACGAAGCCATAAATGACGATTGTCCATTAAAAATTCGGTGCCGTGCTCCTTCGGTGTAATAGGATAGCCTACAGATTCATGAATAATTTCAATATTCGTAACACCAAGTTCGTAACCAAATGGTGAACGTTTATCTTCACGAACGACACCTGTTACGTATAAGGATGTTTCTTGTGTAATGGTTTTGGCTTTCTGAAAAACTTCCTCGTCTACTTCTGATTTGACGACGACTCCTTGAATAAAGCCTGTTCCATCCCGCAATTGCAAGAAGGCTATTTTGCCGCTTGAGCGTTTATTCGCTAGCCAAGCGCCGATCGTTATTTCTTGATCCACAAATTTATATACTTCTGAAATTGTTGTTTTCACTTATTTATTCCCTCCAAAATCGAAACTACATCACTATGTATACAACACTTTTCTATTATACAATTGTCCAAGTTTTGATTCAAATCGTTTAGAAAATGAAAGGGCTAACTTAAAGCAAAGGCTTCAGTTAACCCTTTTTCAAACAATTTATTTCGTATGATTTTCAACAAAACGGCGAATTCTTTTTATTGCTTCTTCCAAAAGCTCAAGAGATGTTGCGTAGGAAAGACGTACGTTATTAGGTGCACCAAATCCAGAACCAGGTACAATAGCTACTTTTTCCTCTTCCAGTAAAGCTTTCACAAAATCATCTACCTCTTTATATCCTGTCATTTCTGCCGCTTCTTTTACATTTGGAAATAAATAGAAAGCACCTTGTGGTTTTACACAATAAAAGCCAGGAATTTGAATAAGTTTTTCGTAAATAATATTTAAGCGTTCTTCAAAAGCTTTTCTCATTTCTTCTACCGGTTCTTCTGGACCATTGTATGCAGCAATTGCAGCATACTGAGCAATTGAAGTTGGATTGGATGTACTATGACTAGCTAAATTCGTCATCGCTTTAATAATGGTTTCATTTCCTGCTGCATATCCAATTCTCCAACCTGTCATCGAATGAGATTTGGACACTCCATTGATGATGATCGTACTTTCCTTTAATTCTTTAGAAAGTTGAGCAATTGAAACATGCTTATGTCCATCATAAATGAGCTTTTCATAAATTTCATCCGAAACAATGAGAATATCGTGTTCTAAGCATACATGACCAAGTGCTAGTAATTCTTCTTCTGAATAAAGCACTCCTGTAGGATTACTAGGCGAGTTAATAATCACGGCTTTTGTTTTAGCTGTTATCGCCTTTTTTAGTTGCTCAGGAGTGATTTTAAAATGATTGGCTTCATCGCCTTCGACGAACACAGGCTTTCCACCAGCAAGCTTAACTTGTTCTGGATAGCTCACCCAATATGGGGTTGGAATAATGACTTCATCGCCCTCATCTAAAATTACTTGAAACAATGTGTAAAGTGCATGCTTGGCTCCTGTACAAACAATAATTTCAGATGGTTTATACTCTATTTGTTGATCCCGCTTGAATTTTTCAATGATCGCTTCTTTAAGACTTACCAATCCTCCAGAAGGAGTGTATTTCGTATATCCTTCATTCATCGCTTTTACAGCTTCATCTATAATATGCCGAGGTGTATTAAAATCTGGTTCACCTGCCCCAAGACCGATGACATCAAAGCCCTGTGCTTTTAATTCTTTCGCTTTTGCTGTAATCGCTAAAGTAGTAGAAGGTGTGAGTGTAGATACTCGCTTTGCTAAGTTCATGAATTAGTCCCCCTTATTGTTGGATACTGTATGATTTGTAAACTTGTGGATCAGTGAAACTTACAATGAAATATGTATAACGGTTTTTTTGGTCAATATAGCGGACCTCCCAAACCGGTATATCCCATTTCGGAGTTTTGGAATCATCATAGCCTAAAGAAATTGAAATGATTTCTTGTGGTTTTTTTTCCTCATCAAATGAAAATACTAATTTTAACACGTCATCTTTCGAAAGGCCATCTTTTTCTTTAATGGTTAATATATCTTCAGGTCGATCTTTCGGAATAAAAGCATATACATGTTCACTTTTGTCATTGGACCCTGCTACAATATAATAAGCGTGATCACTGTAATATGTCGATATATTCTTTATATTTTTGATACCATTTTCTTTTGCAACTTCCTCCGCCCACGTGTGTCCCATCATTTTATCATCCATAGCCGAGCGGTAAATCCATCCAATTGTGATCAGACAGACGATTAAAATGGTACTTATGATAAGTGTAACAATCGTTTTTCTACTCATCGATCATCACCGAATTATGTTCGATAGATCGTAAAAATAGCTTTGCTTTTATCATTTTCATCTAGAGCTAAACCAAACATTAAATCTTGACGTTTTAATGTACGGTTTAATAAATCGACAATTTTATACAAATCATCCGAATGTTCAACCTTTACTGTAGATAAAACTTCAATTTTACTTTCCATAGTCGATTCCTCCTACGAAAAACAATATTTGTGACTAATAATTCGGATTGTAATCGGTGAAAATAACGATACAACAATCTTTACATGTTGTATCAGTACCCATTATATCAGCTTTATGAGCTTTGATTAAATAAAATTTCTCCTAGTCCACACCTTTTTTAAACCTGTGCTGTTTTAGCACAGGTTTTTTACGTACTCTCTTTTCTAAATGCTTGTTGTATAGCTTTTCAACTGTTATAGGCAAACTTGTACGATAGCTTTAGTCTTTAATCATCAAGATCATGCGTCTTATTCAATCAAAAATGGTAAGTTTAAAATGAGCTTTCAAACGAAAGTGGAATGACTTCATATAAAGTTTCATCCATTTTAATCGCAATCGTCCCGAATTGTTTTGTCGGGTAAATATCAATCCACGTTTGGTACAATCTTTCAATGACATCCTGGCTTGGCCATTCATTTTTTTTACGAAAAATAATCGCAACTTGCGGGTCTACATGATCTACAAATGGCTTTGAAGTACCATTTTTATCTCCAAAATGAGCAACTTTCAAAATATTAACATCAGAAAGAGGTTTTTGTAATAAAAATGTTTCTAATTGCTGATCTGCTGATGTCATATACAAAATGTTATGTTTGTGAAATTTCATTAATAAATCAAGTCCTAAATGTTTATTTGAATGAAAATCATCATGAACAACTTGAATGGTCAAACTAGGCAGAAGCTCTATTGTTTCATTCGTCTTCCACGTTTCCCATTTCGCAACCTTTAACTTATTGTTCAATTGGCTTTTCGCAAGCAAATGTTGGCCTGTTGCAAATTTTTGAATACGATAATGTTTTATTAAGTTTTTTGTATTCGCGATATATTGTTCGTCATCTTTCGTAATAATGAGCGTATTGATTTCATGAACATTAAACATATCTAATATTTTTTTTAATTGTTTGAACGTATTCGGTCCACCAGTATTGATCAGGACATTTTTCCTATTTCCATGTTGGATTAATGTCGCTTCACCACTTGTTAAATCGATAAATGTTATGCCGATTTCATTTTCACGAAGCTTTAAATCGACTTTTTCAATATCCGTTTCTACGTTCGTCGGAGGCTTTTCATAGCCATAAACCGTTAATAAACATATGATGAGGAAAAATAACCATTTTTTCAAAAAACATTCCCTCCATGCACAATACACCTTCTAATCTAAAGCAATTTGAAGTAAATCATAGAACGGCTTTTCGATCATCGCTTCCACTTCTAGTGAACTTAGAAAGTACTTGCGATATGTAGAAGATGTCAATCGTTTATCCAAAACGAACATTGTGACATTTTCATTAAAAGAAAGCGTTTGTTGTATTCCTTGTTTGAGACGTATGACCGCTTCAGGCAAGGAATATTCATAAAACGGATTTTTTCCAATTCGAGTTAACTGATCGCAATTCGCTGAAACAATGGGATCATTTGGAGAAGAAAAAGGAAGGCGGACAACAATCATCGTCTTAATTTCTTTCATTGGAATATCAATCGAATTCCAAAAACTTGTTGTGCTTAAAAATATGCCTTTTTCAAATGGTTCAAACGCTTTGATCACTTTTTGTGGACTACTTCCATTGATTCCTTGTCCAAATATAAACATCCCTTCCTGCTCCATTAAATCCTTTATTTTTTCATACGTATTTTTTAACATCTCGAATGAAGAAAATAAAACGACTGTTTTCCCATTTATACGTTTCACAATATGCGTAATACTTGTTGCGACATGTGACGTATAAACATCTTCATCTACCTCTTGAATAAATGGAAAATCTATTGGAATCAACAATTTCATCCTTTTTTTGTCCCTTGCGCTTCCTAAAAGTTGAATGGTCATCGGATAAAAATCTTGTAAACCGAGCCGTTTCATATAATAATCAAAGGATCCTGCTACCGTTAAAGCATTAGAAATCAAAATAACACTTTTCTTTTTGGAAAAAAATTCATCAGCTAAATAACTAGAAACGGAAATGGGTTGAGAAAAGATTTTTACTGCATTTTTTGCTCCTTTTGCTTCGATTTCAATCCATGTGACGATTTCGTGTTGTGAAATGAAAAAGAAATAATGAAAATCATTTTGCAGCTCGTGGAAATATTCCATATATGAAAAATAATCATTGAAAGCGGCAGTTAGATCATCACTCAATATTTGCTTCTCTTTTATTTTTTCGAATACATCATGCTGTTTATACATGGATTGTA
This sequence comes from Bacillus alveayuensis, assembly GCA_030812955.1. Lineage (GTDB taxonomy): Bacteria > Bacillota > Bacilli > Bacillales > Aeribacillaceae > Bacillus_CB > Bacillus_CB alveayuensis. Next base: position 633,600 of record JAUSTR010000001.1, on the reverse strand, counting down.
AGAAGTCATTGATTAGAAACTGATATTTTTGGACTAATTCAATAATTGCCGTCCACCGTTTTCCTTTCTCTTTCACAGCTTGTAATCGATACCGATAAATATTCATATCTTCGTTTTTCTTTTTTCTTTTCACATAATCATGGATAAGGGTAAACAGTTCATTTAATTGCTCCATCATCTCTCTTAGCATTGCTTCTTCATTTTGTAATGAATGTTTTTCGAAATGATTAAGAACAATTGGTTTTAGTTTGCTAATGAACTCATTTAATCGCTGTAAACGATATATTAATGAAGAATATTCCAATTTTCTTCCAGTATTTTGGATGCAAGCGCGTTCAAATAAGTGGGCTTCATCAATAACCAAATAATGACTTTCATTGAATTGTTTTCGTCCTTTACATGTATCGGCCATTAACATCGCATGATTCGTTAACACGATATGTGAACGTTTCGCTCGATTTAAAGCATGATCATAATAAGAAAATGACCTCCACGGATGTCGTTGGTGTTTTGCATCTGCATGAATTCTATCCCAAAAACGTATGCCCCCAGAACTTAAGTTTAGTTCATCGACATCACCCGTTTCCGTTTCTAATAACCACACTAATATTTGCGCCTTTGTTATTACAACATCATAATTTTTATCATCTTCTTTCAAGGCTCTTTCAAATTTATTTAAGCATAAGTAGTTGCGGCTTCCTTTTAGTGTAGAAACAGCAACTCGTCTTTTCATTCCTCTTTCCATGAAAGGTACGATTTCATTTTTTATTTGTTCCATTAAATAAAGGGAAGATGTCGCAACCGTTATTTGTTTATTTTGTGTAAGAGCAAAAAAAATAGCAGGGAGCAAATACGAAACCGTTTTTTCGATTCCTTTATTTATCTCAATTAATGCATGCTGATTCGTTTCATAAGCTTCCAACACTTTATTAGCCAGCATTTGATAATGGAAAGAAAGAGGATTCATTGCATCATGAACGTTATTATAAAATGTATGATAAAAGGTTTCAAAGCTTCCCTCCTCTAATGGCAGGGTATGAGACGGTATTTCCCATTCCATTTTTTTAAAAGCAATTTGACGGTGAATGATGATGTCCTCATATTCTATTCGTGAAATTTTAAGCATTTTCTCATTGATGAACGCATCAAGGATTTCCTCAACATCACTGATGAAATGGGGTGTTAAGCGATTTAAAGCTTTTAATGTTTCATGCGGCATGAACTTCAACTTATTGAATATGCGCTGCAATAATAAGGCTGTAACAAAAGCATCATGATCAGCACGATGTGGGTTCAGATGTTCAATTTGTAAAAATTCAGCAAGATCTTTTAGCTTAAAGCCTTTGGCTCGAGGGAACACAATTCTAGCGAGTTCAACTGTATCAATGATTGGATTGACAAGCTCTGGATAATGGAGGCGTTTAAACTCCTCCTGTAAAAAATGAAAATCAAAAAATACGTTATGAGCGACAAAATACCCATCGTTTAATAACAAATAAATATGATCGGCTAACTCTTCAAAAGTTGGGGCATTTTGCACGAGTTCATTTGAAATTCCTGTTAATTGTTCGATAAATGGAGGTATTTCTTTTTGAGGATTTACAAAACTTGAAAATTGCTCAACGATCTTTGTACCTTGAATGACGATGATTGCTAGTTGAATGATGCGATCCCCATTTTTCGGTCTGTTGCCAGTTGTTTCGACATCTACTACAACAAATTTGTTATTCATCATGAACACCTCAAAAAATGACTGTATGATATAAATAGAATATCCCCCTATCATAATAGGGGGAACTTGATTCATTTTAAGGACTTATCGGTCAGTCCCTATTCTATTGCCAAGCTCTCTTAAACGGAATCATGCACAGCTTCTTTTGTTCTTTATTTTCCTACAAACTGTTCTTTTAGTTTCAAGACTTTTCTTTATCCAATTTTCATCGGCTGTTCTTGCTCGATGAGTTCAACAATTTCATTTTTCTCGTTCATAATGGCAATTTTCGGTTTATGCTCATGAATTTTCTCTTCTGAAACGAGTTTATAAGATATAATAATGACGATATCTCCTTCTTGGACAAGCCGAGCTGCTGCACCATTTAAACAAATAACCCCACTGCCTCTTTCACCAGAAATAACATATGTTTCAAATCGGGCTCCATTATGATTGTTTACAATTTGCACTTTTTCATTTGGCAATATACCAACTGCATCTAAAATATTTTGATCAATGGTAATACTGCCGACATAATTTAAATTCGCTTCCGTTACTCTGGCGCGATGAATTTTGGCACTCATCATCGTACGAAACATATTGTGCTCCCTCCCAGTCTAAACCGAGTCACCACTTCTTATGTTATATAACCATCGTAATATTATCAATAAGACGAGCATTTTGAAAGCGGACAGCTAAAGCAATGATAAATGTCCCTTTTAATGTATGAATTGGTAGTAATTCAGGGTAAGAATATATTTCAATATAGTCAATTTTACCACGAACATGCTCCTTTAAATACGCTTCCATTTTTTTAATAATGGTCTCTGGATTCCGCTCTCCGCATTCGATCAGTTCTTTTGCCAAAATTAATGATTGGTATAAATGTCGTGCTTCCTTCCGCTCTTCTGGCAATAATCTAACATTTCGGGAACTTTTTGCTAACCCATCTTCTTCTCGAACCGTTTCTACTGGTACTAATTCAATCGGAAAATGAAAATCTTTAATTAATCCATCGACAACTGCTACTTGCTGAGCATCTTTCATACCGAAATAGGCACGATTAGGTTCAATCAAATGAAATAATTTCGTTAAAACGGTTGCTACACCATCGAAATGCCCTTCCCGTTTACGTCCGCATAATACGTTGACACGTTTTTTGACATGAACGGAAACGGACAGCTCATGTGGGTACATTTCCTTGACAGATGGTGCAAATATTAGATTGACTCCTTTTTCCGCAGCCAACTTTTCATCACGTTTTAAATCTCTAGGATAGGTTTCAAAATCTTCATTTGGTCCAAATTGTAATGGATTAACAAAAATACTTAAAACGACTTGGTCGTTTTCTAGTTTTGCTCTTTCAATGAGTGTTAAATGCCCTTCATGTAAAAAGCCCATTGTAGGGACAAAACCAATCGTTAGGCCCTCTTTTTTCATCCTTTCTACTTCTTTTCTTAATTCATGGATTGTCTGGACAACTTTCATTTCATCATTCCTCCGTACAGTGAAGAAAGAACCTCATCTTTTATGGAAAAG